>NZ_JBLXEC010000009.1:0-21688 GCF_048263515.1 Marinovum sp.
GCCCTTCGCCAAATCGATCGCCAGCATGTTGATCGTCGTCGTCATTGGTGTGCCCTCCACTTGGTTCCTATGGAACCATCATGGCATACGAGATGCCGCTGGGTGGGGGCATCCACCGCATCAGTTCAGTTCACTGCGGGTGCAAGATGCTGGTCGCAGTTTGTTGGAAGCCGACCTAGGAGTAGTAATGGCCGGAGTGCCTGATCTTAAATCGACACGCGAAGGACGGTAGAAGGCCGCTTTCTGGACGCTTCGCAATTTCGAAACGCCGGGAGTAACCGAAGATTTGCCTGCGCTCGATGGTGGTGGGCAAGGGCAGGCGGTCGTCTTCCATGACCATCCTGCTCATCGATGCAGGACAGCGCGACGAAAGACACGAAGCCGCCCTACAGTCGCTCGGCGAGCTCCCGAAAGCTGTCGACCTCGATGTCATAGGTTCCGGGGGCCGGCATCCCGGGCTTCGCCTCCGGGTCGTCGCCCCATTCCCGGGGCCGGCGGACGAGCGCGGTACGGAACCCGACCTCGCGGGCAGCGTCAAGGTCGAACGGGTGGCAGGCCACCATCATGCAGGTCTCCGGCGCCAGTTGCAATCGCTGCGCCGCGCGCCGGTAGGCGTCGGGCAGGAGCTTGTAGACGCCCAAGCCTTCGCAGGACAGGACCGCGTCCCAGGCCAGCCCGTTCTTGCGCGCCGTGTCGATCACCAGCCGGTAGGACAGCAGGCTGAAGGAGACGGTAATGAACCTCTGGCGCAGAGCCTCCAACCCCTGCCTGACATCCGGCCAGGCGGTGAAGCCATGCGGCGCGTCCCAGGCGATGGCGTGGCGGTCTGTTTCGTCGAACATGTCCAGCCCGTGATCGCTCAGCACGGCGTCGAGACAGGCCCGGTGTGCTTGGTCGAAATTCCGGTCTGGCGGGCCGTCGGCGCCGAGGTTGAGCATCATGGCCATGCTGCGGTGGCGCAGCTCGTTGGCCAGGGCGGCGCCGTCCAGCGCGAGGCCGTGGCGCGCTCCGGCCGCTTCGAAGGCGGTTCTGAACCCGCTGTGCCAGTCCAGAACCGTGCCGCCGGTGTCGAAGGTCAGCGCCTTGATGGTGTCGCGCGTCATGCCGCCTCTTTCGCCAGTTGCTCGAGGATGCGGCCGTAGGTCTCCTCGCCCTGCGCACCGGTGACGAGGTGGCGGCCCGCAAAGACCATCGCGGGCACGCCGGTGATACCGCGTGATGTCCAGAGGGCTTCCTGCTGGCGCAGGCTCTCCGCCCTGTCGCCGCCTTCGATCATGACGATCGCGGCCACGGGATCGAGGCCGATCTCGGCGGCCACCTCGGCCAGAACCGCGGGATCGTGCAGGTTCTCGCGCCGGGTGAAGAAGGCGCGCATCAGCGCGAGACTTGCGTCATGCGCCTTGGAGTGATCCTGCGCCCAGTCGATGAGTTGATGCGCGCGGAAGGTGTTCACCATCCGCATGTCGTCGGCGTAGTTGAAGGTGAAGCCCAGGGCCGCGCCCATCTCGGTCAGCCGGGCGCGGGCCTTTTTCGAGCCTTCCGGCGTGGTGCTATACTTGGCCGCGAGGTGTTCGCGCAGGTTCTCGCCTTCGGGGGCCATGACGGGGTTCAGCTCGAACGGGTGCCACTGGACATCAATGTCAACGCCGGTTGTCTCTGAGGCGCTGGCGAGTTGGTGAAAGCCGATCACGCACCAGGGGCAGACGACGTCGGAGACAATGTCGACCCGGATGGGGGCGGGGCGCGTCATTGCCCCGCGCCCCTGTCCGCCCGGGCGTCCGCGGCGAAGCGGGCCGCGTTCTCGGCGGCAAAGGCCCCGTCATCGGCGCTCGCGTCATAGAACTGCGGCTGCGCCTTGGGGATGGTCAGCGCGCGCTGCACCGCCGGGCGGGCGTCGATACGGTCGAACCAGGCGCGCAGGTTGTCGAGGCCTTCGATCGAGACCCTGGCCCAGACATAGGCCCGCGCCCAGGGGTACACCGCCATGTCGGCGATCGTGTACTGATCCGCAGCCAGCCAGTCGCGCCCCTGAAGCCGGGTGTCGAGCACCTCGAGGATGCGGCGGCTTTCCTTGACGTAGCGTTGGGTCGAGAAGGGCTCGTCATGGCCGTTGGGCGCGGCGATGCGCTGGAAGTACATCGCCTGGCCCATCATCGGTCCGACGTGGCCCACCTGAAAGAACAGCCATTGCAGCACCTCTGAACGCGCCACGGCGTCCTCCGGCAGGAAGGATCCGTATTTCTCGGCCAGGTGCCAGAGGATCGCGCCGCTCTCGAAGATCGCCCGGTCCTCGGCGCGGTCCACGATGGTGGGGATCTTGCCGTTGGGGTTGAGCTTCAGGTAGTCGGGCGCCTTCTGTTCCGACTTGGCGAAGTCGATGAAGGTCAGGTCATAGGGCACGCCGGCCTCTTCGAGGAAGATCACCGGCTTGTAGCCGTTCATCGTGGCGGCGGTGTAGAGGTGGATGTCGGGGCGCGGCATGGCGGGGTCTCCCAGCGGAAATGCGGTGAGCCCGGGCGAACGAGCAGGCATCGCCCGGGCAGTGGATCAGGCGGCGGCCTGGTCGGCTGCGGCGAAGGCGCCGGCCAGGTGCGCGTCGAACCGGGCGAGATCGGCCTCGATCTCGGGGTTCTTCATCACGTCGAAGGCGGCGAAGCTCGGCAGGGGCGTCATGCCGAAGAACTTGGCGTTGAGATGCACCGGGCGCAGCAGGTCATCGACGCCGGCACCTTCGAAGAACGGCTCGGCGGGATCGTCGAAGGCCTCGCGCGGCGCGTTGAAGGTGGCGGAGATCATATAGCTGGTGCCGTCCAGGGCGCCGCCCATGCCGTAGTTGGCCTTGGGCGCCTCGGCGGTGCGGCCGTCGCCCAGCGTGAGCCGGCCGTCCATGCCGGCGGTATAAACCTCGTCCATGTACTTCTTGAACGACCAGGGCGCGCCCATCCAGTTGACCGGGAATTGCAGGATCACGGTATCGGCCCAGACGTGTTTTTCCACCTCGGCGTCGACATCGTAGCCCTCGGCAACGGTGGTCAGGCGGACCTCGTGGCCCTGGGCCTCCAAGTATTCGCGCGCGCGCTCGGCCAGGGTTGCGTTCAGCCGGCCGGGGGCAAAGGCATAGGGCTGTGCGCCGTTCAGAATCAGGATCTTGCTCATCTGTCTCTCCTTCAGGTCAGGTCGTGGCCGCTTGACTCGCGGCCGATTGGAACGCTATTTGCGTGCGCAGGGTACATCCGTCAACCAGTATACTTTTGGTAACCTAGATAGAAATGGTAGGAGACGCGTCATGCGCGCACGTGTGGAAGAAGACGGCAGGGGCCGCCGGCAGGTGCACGACGCCTGCACCGAGCCCTGCGCCATCGAGCGCGGGATGCGGATCGTCGGCGGAAAGTGGACCGGCTCGATCCTGTGGCATCTCAAGGACGGGCCGGTGCGGTTCAACGATCTCGCGCGGATGATCGGCGGGGCGTCGAAGAAGATGATCACCGAGCGGCTGCGGCAGCTTGAGGAACAGGGTCTGGTCCGGCGCGAGGTGCTGGAGACCTCGCCGGTGCAGGTACATTACGAGATCACCGATTTCGGGCGCAGCGCGCTGGGCTTTCTCGATGCGCTGCGCGAATGGAGCGAGGCTTTGCCAGAGGGGGTCCGCGCGGACTGAACTCATGTCAGGCATCGGTCCGCGTCAGTTGATGGCGGAAATAGCCCACGTTGACCGCGAGTCCGGGCAGCAGCCACTGGAAGAGCCGCACTACGTCTTGCACCTCGTCGGCGGACGCGCCCGCATTCGCCGGAGCGGCGAGACTGTGTTGCGACAGCCCCTGCAAGCCGGGCAATCCAAGCGCCAGTTCGACGGCGCGGGCATGGACCGCCTCGACTGCCGCCCCATGGGCCGGCCCGCCGACATGGCCCCTGAGCGCCCCCCAGGCTTCGGCAAAATATCCCGGCCACCGGGCGAGGGCGCGGTAGTCGGTGTTGACGAAGGGCAGGCCAAGGGTGGTGCGGATGTCCTCGTAAAGTCTGCGGCCCTCGGCATTCTGATGGTGCGCCTCGATCAGCACCAGCGGCTGGCCCGCGGGCCAGACCGGGCGGGTCGGCGAGGTGACCGCCGGCTCTGGCGCGTCGGGATTGCGGAAGGCCACGCCCTCAAGCACCAGCCGCGCGATGGTGGCCAGCAGAAGGTAGGGCATGTTGCCCTCGGAAAACACCTCGATCACCTGGTCGATGGCGGCCAGATCGGTATCGGAATAGCCCTGCGCCTTCAGCCCGGGGACCAATGAGGCAGGCGTCAGGCGCTGCGCTTCCGCCTCGGCCGTGGCGCGCAGCTCGGCGCAGGCCGCGGCGAAAGCGGTGCTGCCGGCCACCGGCCCGACATGCTGCCAGAGCGCGTCATAGAACTTCGGGTAGCCGGCGAAGGCCATGGCGACGACGCCCATCCAGGGCACGCCGAAGGCGCGTTTGGTCATCTCGTAGCTGTGCTTGAGATCGCCGGTCGCCAGGGCTTCTGGCGTGGTTCGCACCGGCGGCAGGGGATCGGGTTTCATCCGGGGCAGGGGCGGCATCTGGGTGGCTCCGATGAAGAGGGTGGGACTTGGTGTGCGCAGGGTGCAGGCGGGCCGCATACGGGCCAAAGTCGGCGCGAGCTTTGCGCCGGTTCAAAAACTCCATATGTTGCAGGGGCTTGAGGCAGACCCTGCCTCTAATGGTGTCAGAACTGAACGTTTCGGGCCAATAATGACCCTCCGCGCCTACCCGTGCTCCACGGCAAGGGTCCCGGCACGCTGCTCGTTCACCTCAGATGCATTCTTCCACGCCAGCTTTCGCTTGATCGTCGACACGCTGATCCCGGTCGCCGTCGCGGCCTTCTGGATGCTGCCGGCGCGGTCCACTTGCGCTTGCAGTAATTCGGCCTCATAGGCGCGCACCAGGTCGCGGACTTCGTCGGGCGCAACGTCCGCTGTCGCGGGCCTGTCCGGTGTCGCGAGGACGGGTGTCTGCGCCAGCGCCTCGCCCACCATCTTCGCCGTGATCCGTGCCGCGGGCTCCATCACCACGAAACGCTCCACCATGCTGCGCAGCTCGCGCACATTGCCGGGCCAGGTCCAGCGGGCCAGCCGGTTGATCGCGGCGCGATCGAAATATTTTTCGGCCCCGTGCCGGCTGTTGAAAGTGTCGAGGAAATGCTGCGCGAGGCTGGCGATGTCGGCGACCCGGCCCTTCAGCGGCGGCACTTCGATCTCGGCCACCGAAAGGCGATAGAACAGGTCTTCACGGAAGCTGCGGGCGGCGACCTTTTCGGCCAGTCCCTCGGTCGTGGTGGCGATCAGGCGGATGTCATGGCCCTTGCCGCGCCGTCGCGCATCCTCGCTACGGAACCAGGCCGCCATCCGCTCCTGCACCCGCTCCGGCATCAGGTCGACCCGCTCGAGCACCAGCGTCCCCCCGGCGGCACGGGCGAGCAACCCGTCTTCGCGCCCGTCGGATCCGAGGAGTTCCTGAAGCAGCGCATCCTCGGGCAGGGTGCCGAAGCCGATCCGCAACAGGCGTTTGCGCGACCGCTTGGAATAGCGGAACACCAGGTCGGCCAGCTTGCGCTTGCCCACGCCCGAGGCGCCGGAGATCAGCGCCGCCGCGTCGGTACGCGCCACCCGCATCGCCAGCCGCACCACTTCCTGCATCGCCTCGCTGGTCCAGATCAGCTCGCCATCCTGCGCGGTGGCCTCTCGGATCTGGCGCAACTCGCGCTCGTAGCCTTTGATTTCCTGCTCTGCGGCGGTCAGCTTACCTTGCATCTCGATCAGTTCGGTGGTGTCGCGCGAATTGATGATGACCCGCCGCACCGAACCGTCGCTGGCCAGCAGCGGGATGCCGGTGGCCAGCACCTTGCGGCCTGACTTGGTGGTCTGCAGCGCGGTCTGGCGTTTCTTGGTGGCGATGATCTTCCAGGTGATGAGCGGCTCGACATAGCCTTCGCGTTCCAGCTTGCTGGCGTCGCGGCCGAGGAAATTGCGCGCCGAAAGGCCATAGCAACGCTCGAACCCCGCGTTCATCCAGAGCGTCCGCCCGGCGCCGTCCGCCACGTAGATCCCGTCAAAGCAATTCTCGAAAATCTCGACGAAATCGTCGTAGCTGTCCTGCAGCGCCTTCAGCCCCTCGTCGGTGGTGGCGATCAGCCAGCTGGGCAGGAAATAGTGATCGACCGCCGCGCCCTGCCGCAGTGAGGCGACGCAATAGGCGGTGGCGCTCAGCGTCACCCAGACCGGGCTCTGGTCGGTGCCGTCCCGGCCGCGCAGCGCCTCGAGTTCGGGGTATTTGTCGGCCACCTCGGAAAGCGTGTGCAGCGGCCCGTCGAGGATGCTGCGGAGGAGCCGGTTGGCCTGGGTGATCCGCTCTCCTTCAAGCCGGAGAATTCCGAAGGGCAGGGCGTCGGTGTCGGGCTGCATGGCGGGCTGGCCTCTTCATGTGGCGGCAACGAGATAGTGTCAAATTTGAACACAGGGCAATCAAAATTGATACCGTTTTCTGTCTGTAGCGTTATATCTATCTGAAATAGTTAAAAATTATCAGGTCGCATCCATCTCCGCCCGGCGCCTTTCCCCTGCCGACTCACCTCTAACCTGAAGGCAACAATTCAGGAGGACAGATGTGACCGACATCATCGAAACCGACGTTCTTGTCATTGGCGAAGGCAGTGCCGGGCAGATCGCCGCGCTGGCCGCGAGCGAGGCCGGGGCCGACGTGGTTCTGCTCTACAATGGCCAAGCCTCGTCCACCGCGATCTCCACCGGGTTCCTGACCTACGCCGCGCATGAGGGCTTCCCGCCCGAGGAGGTCTTCGAGAACATGCGCGACGTCACCGGCAAGGGGCTGTGCGACGAGACCCTGCTGCGGCGGCTGGTGGACGAGGCGCCAGCCGAGATGGGCGCGATTATCGCCAAGTACGACATCCCCGTCGACCGCGCCCCGCGTGGCTTCCGGGTGCGCCGCTCCACCGGAATGCGCGGCAAAGATATTCTGGACGACACCTATGGCGCCGACGGGGCCGAGGACATGACCGGGCTAATGATGGAGTTTTCCTCCACCCACGGCACGGCCCTGTTCTCGCAGCTGCGCCGCGCGGCGAAAGCCAGCGAGGTACGCCGGGTGAAAGGCACCGCGCTCAGGCTGATGCGTGAGGGGCCGAGCGTCTGGGCCATCGTTGACGGTGCGCCGGTGCGCATCGCGGCCCGCGCGGTGATCCTCGCAACCGGCGGAATGCAAGGCGTCTACGAGTTCACCGACACGCCGCAGAACCTGTTGGGCGGCGGCCAGTCGATGGCGCTGGAAGCGGGAGCAGAGCTGGTGGACATGGAATTCATCCAGTTCTACCCGCTCGCCGTAAACGAAGAGGGCGCCCCGGCGATCTTCCTGTATCCCGATTATCCCTCGACCGCGAAGCTGGTGAATTCTGAGGGCGAGGACCTGATCGTCAAGCATATGGGCGCAGGCCAGTCGGCGCTGGCGGCGCTGCACAACTGGGATTTCCTCAGCTTCATCATCCAGTCCGAGATCATCGAGGGCCGCGAGGTCTTCATCGACTTCGGCGACACCACCGATGACGAATGGGCGCCGGACTCGCTGACCGCCACCTTCCTGTCAAAACATGTGCCCGACTACCGGATCCGACCGGTGCGCATCGCACCCTCGTCGCATTACACCATCGGCGGCGTACGGGTGGATCAGGACGCGCACACCGCCATTCCCGGCGTCTATGCGGTTGGCGAGATCGCGGGCGGGCTGCACGGCGCCAACCGCCACGGCGGCACCGCGCTGGTCGAGGCGATGACCTTCGGTGCGATTGCCGGGCGACATGCCGCCGCCAACCTGCAGACGCGCTCCAATGCCGCAAAGGACACGGCCAATCCGCCGGCGCTCACGCGGCCCGGATCGGGCGCTGTGCCGGCCGAGCTTCTGGCGCGGGTGCGCCGGGTCACGCAGCAGGGGCTGGGACCGGCGCGCAACAAGGAATTGCTCGACCGGACACTGACCGATCTGCGCGCGCTGCAGGACGAGATCGCGGCATTGGGCTGGGACGACGCCGAAGGGCTGATCGAGGTCACGCGGCTGGGCCGTGTCGCGCGGCTGGCCGAGGCCATGTGTCTCGCCATGGCGCGGCGCACCGAATCCCGCGGCACCCACATGCGCAGCGATTTCCCCGAGGAGGAGGGGCAATGGCAGCGCAAGCAGAGCCTGCGTCTGAACGGCGACAAGCTCGAATTCCAAGACATCGCGCTGGGGGACGAACCCCTGGCCGCAGCATCCTGAAGGGAGGACCCCAATGACATATTCCATCTTCAAACAGGCCGCCGCCGTAGCACTGGCCGGGGCGACGGCCCTGGGGCCGATGCCCGCCCTGTCCAAGGAAAAGATCAAGGTCGGCATCGTCACCTTCCTCTCCGGCCCCGCCGCCGGCCCTTTCGGGGTTCCTGGCCACCAGGGCGCGGAACTGGTGATCGAGGCAATCAACGCCGGCAGCCTGCCCGCGCCTTACGACACGCCCGGCTTCGCGGGGGCGAAACTGACCCCGATCTTCGTGGATGAGGCGGGCGGCAACACCAAGCAGGTGGCCGAATACCGCAACCTCGTCCAGAAACAGGGCGTCGACGCGGTGATCGGTTATATCTCTTCCGGCTCCTGCCTGTCAGTGGCGCCGGTGGCCGAGGAACTGGAGACGCTGACCATCATCGCGGTCTGCGGTTCGCCGCGGCTCTTCGAGGAAGGACCGAAGACGCATGTCTTCCGCACCACCGGCCATGCGGTGGGCGATGGCGTGGCCGCCGCCCTCTACGTGCGCGACCAGCTCGGCGCCGAGAACTACACCGGCATCAACCAGAACTACGCCTGGGGCCAGGACAGCTACAAGTTCTTCGACCTCGCAATGAAGACGATCAACCCCGACAGCGAGGCCTCGGGCAACCCGCAATTCCCGAAGCTCTTCGCCGGCCAGTTCGGCACCGAGATCTCGACGCTCTCGCTCGACAAGGCGCCGCTGGTGCACTCCAGCTTCTGGGACGGCGACATGGAGGCGTTTGTCCTGCAGGCCGGGGTGCGCGGCTTCTTCCAGCAGAAGACCTTCATCTCGACGCTGGGCGCCTCGGCCGTCGACCGGCTCGGCAAGCGCTTTCCCGAGGGCGTGGTGATGGGCACCCGTGGCGAATACGGGCTCTTGGTGCGTGACATGGACACGCCGCTGAACCGCTGGTTCGTCGATCACTACAAGGAAGAATTCGGCGACTACCCGCTCGGGCCGTCCTACCAGTACGCGCAATCGCTCCTGGCGCTGAAGATCGCGATGGACAAGGCCGCGGAGGAGGCCGGCACTTTCCCGACGCAGGCGCAGATCGAGGCGCAGCTGAAGGGCCTCGAATGGGACAGCTTCGGCGGCCGGATCTCGATGTCGCTCGGCGACGGGCACCAGGCGGTGCACCCGGTGGGCTATGGCATCACCGGCTGGGACAAGGACCGGGGTGAGCCGGTGGCCACCGACGTCAAGTTCTACCCCGCCGACTGCATCATGCCGCCCGAGGGCCAGACCGGCCTCGACTGGCTCGAAGCCGGCATGCCCGGCGCAACCTGCTGACAGGGTCCTCCCCGGTGGCGTGTCGGGCCCGGCCCGGCGCGTCGCTGGAGGGGAGGGAGGAGATACCATGCAACTGCTATTCACCATACTTCTGGACGGGTTGGTCTATGCCTCGTACCTGTTCATCGTCGCCGCGGGGCTGACGATCACCTTCGGGGTGATGAAGATCCTCAACGTGGCCCATGGCGGCTTCTACGCCTGGGGCGCCTATACCGCGGCCTATTTCATCGGCTCGGCCTCGGAGATGGGCTTTCCCGACTGGTTCGGTTTCCTGATCATCGCGCTGGCGGCGCTGGCTGTCGGCATCGCGCTGGGGCTGGTGATCGAGCGGGTGATCCTGCGCCGGATGTACGGACACGAGGAGATCCTAGTCGTGCTGGCCACCTTCGGGGTCTTCCTGATCCTCGAAGACTTGATCCTGCTGATCTTCGGCGTGAACCCCTATTTCGCCTACCAGCCGATGGTGGCGCTGGGAAATGTCGAACTGGGTGGCATCTTCCGCGATGTCTATTCGCTGACGCTCTTTGCCGTGGCCTCGGCCGTGGCGCTGGCCAGCTGGTGGGTGCTGACCCGCACCCGCTGGGGCAAGCTGATCGCGGCGGTGATCCATGACCGCGAGATGGCGCTGAGCATCGGCATCAACGTCAGCCGCGTCTACGTGGTGACCTTCTGCGCCGGCGCCGTGCTGGGCGCGCTTGGCGGCGCTTACATTGCGCCCACCGTCTCCGTCGCGCCGGGCTTTGCGGTGGACATCATCGTGCTGAGCTTCGCCGTGGTGGTGATCGGCGGTATGGGGTCGATCCCCGGCGCCTTGATCGGCGCGTTGCTGGTCGGGCTGCTGCGCGCGCTCGCCGTGCACATGCTGCCCGAACTGGAGCTTTTCGTGATCTTCCTGGTGATGTCGGCGGTGCTGATCGTCCGCCCGGAAGGTCTTTTCGCCCCCGAACAAGCGAGGAAAATCTGATGACCCGTTCGATTGCAACCGACAGGACGGTGCAGTTCGCCGCGCTTGTCCTTCTGGCCGTGGCGGCTTCGGGCCTCGTCCTGCCCGCCTGGGTGGTGAACAACCTGATGTTCGGGCTGGCGCGTGGCGCGGCGGTGCTGGGGCTTCTGGTGCTCTGGCGCACAGGGCTCATGTCCTTCGGCCATGCGCTCTATTTCGGGCTGGGGGCCTATGCGGTCGCCATGTCCGAGCAGTGGATGGGCGTCACCGACTTCGCCCTGCGCATCGTGATCGCCATGCTGGCCGCGACGCTGGTCGGATTCCTGCTTGGCTTCATCCTGCGCCGCTACCGCGACATCTTCTTCGCGATGCTCTCGCTGGCGTTTTCGATGGTGCTCTACGGCATCCTTGTGAAGACCGAGGCGTTGGGCTCGACCGACGGCTTCTCGGTCTCGCAGACCACCTTTCTCGGATGGCTGCCCGAAGACAAGCTGGCGCTCTTCATGGCGATCTCGCTGGTCTGCCTGCTGCTGGCGGTGCTGGTGCAGGTCTACCTGAAATCGACGCTGGGCCGGCTGACCACCGCGATCAAGGACAACGAGATCCGGGTCGAATACCTCGGCTTCTCGGTGGCCCGCGCGATCCATGTCAAATACGTGATCTCGGCGGCGCTCGCGGGGGCTGCGGGTGGCATGATGGCAATGGCGCTGGGCCAGGTGGACCCCGACAGCATGGTCTACTGGACGGTCTCGGGCGAGCTGGTCTTCATCACCATCATGGCCGGGCCGGGCAGCGTGCTGGCGCCCTTCGTCGGGGCGATCCTGTTCGAGTTCCTGCGCACCTATGCCTTCGAGATCGCGCCCCATGCATGGCAGCTGATCGTCGGCGCGACTCTGCTTCTCATCATCTTCTTCCTGCCCGGCGGCGTCTGGTCGCTGCTGGAACGGATCCCCTTTGTCCGGAGGCTGCGCCATGAGTGACACCCCCATCCTTTCCGTTCGTGACCTGCAAAAGACCTTTGGCGCCGTGGTCGCCGCCAAGGACATCACCGTCGACGTCCCCGCGGGCCAGGTGGTCGGCGTGATCGGCGCCAACGGCGCGGGCAAGACCACCTTCGTCAACATGGTGACGGGCTACCTCAAGCCGTCCGCCGGGACGATCCGTTTTGCCGGCGAGGACATCACCGGCATCCCGCCGCGCGACGCTGTGCATCGCGGGCTGACCCGGTCCTTCCAGGTGAGCCAGGTCTTCATGTCACTTTCGGTGCGGCAAAACCTGCTCTCGGCGCTGGCGCTCGCCCGGCGCAACGGCGCGGCCCTGCTCAGGCCTATTCGCGACCCGGCGCTGATGGCGGAGTGCGAGGAGGTCATGGCACGCTACGGTCTGACCACAGTGGCCGACAGCGACGCCAGCGCGCTTTCGCAGGGCTCGCGCAAGCTCCTGGACATCGCCATGGCGGTGGTCAGTGGACCGAAGATGCTGCTGCTGGACGAGCCGACCTCCGGCGTCGCGGCGGAAGAGAAGTTCGCCATCATGGACACGGTGATGAACGCTCTCAAGGCCACCGGGACCACGGTGCTCTTCATCGAGCACGACATGGAGATCGTCGAGCGCTACGTCGACCGGGTGCTGGCCTTCTTCTCGGGCGAGGTGATCTGCGATGCGCCACCCGCGCAGGCGCTGGTCGACCCCAAGGTGCGCGAACTGGTGATCGGCGACACCCACACAACGACAGAGGAAAAGGAACGGGCCTATGCTTGAGATCGACAACCTGAATGTCTCGATCGGCCCGGTGCCGATCATCCGTGACGGCGCGCTGCGCGTGAAACCCGGCGAAATGATCGGGTTGATCGGCCCCAACGGCGCCGGGAAAACCACCATGATGCGCGCCATCATGGGGCACTTGGGCGTGCAATCGGGCACCATGGATTTCGACCATTTCAAGCTGCCGCAGACCCCGCCGCAGGACCGGGCGCGGATCGGCATCGGCTACATGCCCGAGGACCGCAAGCTGGTGCCGCACCTGAGCGCCGAGGAGAACATCCTGCTGCCGGTCTGGGCGGTCGACATTCCCGATGCAGAGGACCGGCTGAACTGGATCTACGGGCTGATGCCCGAGGTGCAGGCGTTCCGCGCCCGCAGCGCCAATTCGCTCTCGGGCGGCCAGCAGAAGCTGGTGGCGCTGGCCCGCGCACTGATGATCGGCGGGCGGCTGATCCTGCTCGACGAGCCCTCCGAGGGCATCGCCCCGGTGCTGGCGCGGCGGATTTCCGAGATCCTGCGCGACCTGAAATCCGAGGGCGTCTCGATCCTGATCGCCGAGTCCAACGATCACCACTGCGCCGACCTGCTCGACCGCAGCTATCGCATCGAACGCGGCGCCACGCGCGCCGCCTGATCCCCCGGGCAGACAGGAGACCGACATGCTGGAACCCGACCTCATCGAAACCCGAAAGGGAAACACCGGGCGGATCACGCTGAACCGCCCGGCGGCGCTCAATGCCATGACCCATGACATGGTGCGCCGCATGGCCCGCATCCTCTCGGAATGGGAGGCCGACCCGACGATCACGTTGATCCTTGTCGATGGTGCGGGCGACAAGGCGTTCTGCGCCGGCGGTGACGTCGCCGCCTTGTACGCGGCCGGAAAGGCCGGTCGGTTCGAAGAGGTGATTGCCTTCTGGCGCGACATGTACGCGCTGGATTTGCAGATTGCGGAACTCAAGACGCCCTATGTGGCCTTCATGGACGGCATCACCATGGGCGCCGGCGTCGGCATCGGCGCGCATGGCGCCCATCGTGTGGTCACCGAAAGGACGATGTTCGCGCTTCCGGAATGCGGCATCGGGCTGGTGCCGGACGTGGGAGCCAGTTACCTGTTGGCCGCTCTGCCCGAGGGGATTGCCCGCTACATCGCCCTGACCGGCGCGCGGCTCCGCGGGGCGGATTGCGTCGCCCTGGGCCTCGCCGATCATCTGATTGCCGCGGCTGACAAGGCCGAGCTGATTGCATCCCTGGTTGCGGCGGGTGGTCCCGATCCCCTGAGCCAACTGCCGCCACCAGCCGAGCCAGGTGAAATCCATGACGTGGCCGATCAGGTAACGACGGCCCTTGCCGGCCTCGATGTCCATCGCATGGTCGGGCAGCTCGAAGCCTTGAGCGCGGGTTGGGCGCAACGTGCGGCCAAGGCCCTGCGCGCCGGGTCGCCGACCTCGCAGGGGCTGGCGCTCCGCCTTCTGCAGCAAGCGCGGGACGATCGCGACTTGCGTCGTTGCCTCGCTCGAGACCTCGAGGCGGCAACCTACTGCCTGAAATCAGGCGATTTCCTTGAAGGCGTCCGCGCGGCCATCATCGACAAGGACAAGATGCCGACCTGGCGGGCGCTACAGCCTACATCGCCCGCTCTCTAGCCAGGTGATCCCATCGTCATGGTCCCACCTCAGTGCGTAAGCACGACCTTTTCTTCACAAGGCGATATTCCGAAGTGCTGCTTGTAGCGTTTGGAAAACAGGCCTTGCGTTGAAAATCCGCAGGCCGTGGCAACGTCGATCACGCGCATCTGGGTTTGCTGCAACAATGCGCGTGCCCTCTCGAGTCTTAGAATCATCATGTAGGTTTTCGGGCTCACTCCCAGGTATCGACGAAACAGCCGCTCAAGTTGGCGTGTCGATATGCCAACCTGACTGGCGATGACCGAAGGTGAAACAGGTTCTTCCCAGGTTTCCTGCATATAGGTGATCGCTTTCGCCACCCTTTCGTTCCTGTGTTTCAGGCGGTGAAGCGTGGAATTCCTCTGACGGCAATGCCCATCACGCATAGGTCCACAAAGCAGTTGGCCAGCGACCTGAGTGGAGGTTTCCGGGCCTGCCTTTTGGCGGATCAGCGCAGAAAACAGATCCAGAGTGGCCGCGCCTCCGCCGCAGGAGATGACTTTTAGAGTCTCTTCAAAAATCGTGCAGGCGGGTTCCAGATCCTGATAGCCTTCGTCGAAGACAGGTTTCATTTTCCAGTGTGCACTGATGCGTCCTTCGTTGGCGATCCCGATCCGGGCGAGAAACAATGCGCCGCCTCCCACACCGCACAGCCGTGCGCCTTGTCGCGCGGCGCGTCGTAGCCAAGCCACGGCCTTACCGGATTTCGGGTACTCCTGCGAATTGAAGGCGCAGCACAGAACGATGCAATCATTCCGCTGGACATCCGGCAATGCGCCATCAACGGCCACTTTGAGGCCTGAAGAAGAGACGACGCTGTCGCCCGTTTCACTGGTTGTTTTCCATTGAAAGAACGCGTTGCCCAGCGTTTCGTTTGCCGCGGCCAGTGAGTCGATTCCGGACCCGAGTTCCAATGCCGAGAACCCGGGCATCAACAGGAACACGAAACGGTTCACCTCGACCAAGTCGCTCAGCGCCGCTTCGATGTCTTTCTCTGGTCGCCCCATGGTCGCAACTCCCTATCAAGACCGCATGTTCGCGCCGTTGGCGTCGTAGAGTGGTCCTGCAAGGACATGCGCGTCGTAGAAATTGCCTAGGATCTCGACCCGGAGCGTGGTGCCGGGGGTCGCACAACCCGTGTCGACATAGCCCATCGCCATCGATTTGCCGACACGGTGCGCATAGCCGCCCGAACTGACGTAGCCGACCGGCGCGCCGTCTTTCAGGATCGCCTCGTCATGGGTGACGTCGATCCCCTCCGTGTCGATGACCATCGTCACCAGTTTCTGCGAGACACCTTCATCGCGCGCCTTCAGCGTTGCCGCTTTGCCGACAAAGTCCTTCTTCCAGTTGATGAAGGCATCCATGCCGGAGGAGATCGCGTCGTAGTCGGGACGGTATTCCATCGTCCAGACCCCCCAGCCCTTTTCGAGCCGCATCGATAGCAGCGCGCGCGCGCCATACCAGCGAAAGCCCAGATCAGCACCGGCCTCTTCGATGGCGTCGGCAAGACGCATCAAGTATTGCGGCTTGCAGTAGATCTCATAACCCAACTCGCCGGAGAAACTGATCCGGTTGATAATTACCGGCACACCACCGACGAACGTCTGCCGCACGTCGCGGAACCTGAAGACTTCGGCTGAAACATCGTCGCGTGTGATCCAGGCCAGCAGGTCCCGCGATTTCGGACCGGACAATGCGATCCCGTGCCAGTCGTCCGAGACGTTGGCATAGGAAATGCCGGAGGGTAGGTCTTTTTCGAACCAGCGGCGGTGCGCCTCCTGCATCGCGCCCGAGCCGAACAGCATGAAGTGATCCTCAGCCAGACAGGCCACCGTCAGATCGCCGTAAAGCTTGCCCTTGGGCGTCAGCATCGGCGTCAGCGTCAGGCGGCCGGGCTTTGGAACGTGCCCGGCGAGGATGTGGTTCAGGTGGTCACGCGCGTCCGCACCCTTGAATTCATGCTTGGCAAAGTTGGCAATCTCTATACCACCGACAGCTTCTCGAACGGCCTTGATCTCCCGCGCGACATAATCGTGCGACCGATTGCGCTCGAAGGTCGGAACTTCATGCGCGTCGTCGGGGCCGTCGGCAAACCAGAGCACGTGTTCGAGGCCGAAACCCTGATCCATGACCGCCCCCTTGGCGATCATGCGATCATAGAGCGCGGTGGTCTTTTGCTTGCGGCCCTTTGGCAAAGTCTCATTCGGGAAGGTCATCACAAACCGGCGTTCGTAGTTCTCCGACGACTTGATCGTGCCCCAGTCAGGTGTGGCGAATTCACCAAAACGCGCGACATCCATCGCCCAGACATCGATGGAGGGCTCCCCGTCGATCATCCATTCCGCAAGCGTCAGACCAACGCCGCCGCCCTGGCAGAAACCGGCCATGACGCCAACCGCCACCCAATAGTTCTTCAGGCCCGGAACAGGACCGATCAGCGGGTTGCCGTCAGGTCCAAATGTGAACGGGCCATTGATCACGTCCTTGATCCCGGCATTGGCCATCGCCGGAAGGCGTTCGAAGGCGGTTTCCAGACGATCCGCCACCCGATCGAGATCCGGCGGCAGCAATTCGTGCCCGAAGTCCCATGGCGTGCCGCCGACTTTCCACGGGGTCGCCTTGGCCTCATAAGTGCCCAGCAACATACCCTGTCCTTCCTGACGGCAGTACACGTTGGCCTCGAAATCGATGCCATGCGGCAACTGCTGACCGAAGTTCACAACGTCGTCCATGCGCTCGGTGATCAGGTAATGGTGCTCCATCGGCTGAACGGGCAGATGAATGCCAGCCATATGGCCCACCTCGCGCGCCCACAGACCGCCGCAGTTCACGACGTGTTCTGCATTGATCGTGCCCTTTGGGGTGACAATGTCCCAGCTGCTGTCGGGGCGCTGTGTCATATCGGTCGCGCCACACTGGGTGAAATACCGCGCGCCATGCGCCTTGGCCGCCTTGGCAAACGCATAGGTCGTGCCGGACGGGTCCAGATGGCCATCCTGAGCGTCCCACAGCACCGCGTGATAGTGGTCGGGATCGATCAGCGGATGACGCTCGGCCAATTCCTTGGGCGAGATGAATTCCTGGTCCAGCCCCATGTAGCGTGCTTTCGAACGCTCACCCTTCAGGTAGTCATACCATTCCTTTGTGGAGGCGGCATAAAAGCCACCGGTCTGATGCAGGCCGACGGATTGGCCCGAGAGCGCTTCGATCTCTTTGTACAGATTGATCGTATAGGATTGCAGGCGCGAGATATTCGGATCCGAACTGATGGTGTGAATGCCCCCCGCCGCGTGCCAGGAAGACCCGGACGTCAGTTCGTCCCGTTCGAGCAGCACCGCGTCTTTCCAGCCGAACTTGGCCAGGTGGAACAGGATCGAGCACCCAACAACACCGCCGCCAATCACGACGACCTTGGCGTGAGAAGGCAGTTTCTTTGCGCCATTGGTTCCGTCGATCTGGATTGTGGGCATGTCTTGGTCTTCCTAAGGTCAGCGTTTGCTCTGGCCACACTTCAGGGCGGGCATCTCAAAAATCGGTCGCAGCGCCACCCTCGGCCTTGCGCCTGGTGACGAAGGCATCAAGTTCTTCCCGTATGGCAGGGTCCAGGGCCGGGGCCTCATAGGCGGCAAGGCGGCTCTTCCACTCAGCGTTTGCGCGTTCGATTGCAATCGGCGACCCTGCTTCCCGCCAGGTCTCGAAATTGCGCCAGTCGCTCAGGATCGGGGAATAGAAAGCATCGCGATACCGCGCCTGCGTGTGGTCGGTGCCAAAGAAATGGCCGCCTGGCCCGACCTCGTTGATTGCGTCCAGCGCCAGGTCTTCCCGGTTGGTCGAAACCGGCTGAAGAAACTCGGAAACCATCTGCAGCAGGTCGATATCGAGAATGACCTTCTCGTACGAGCAGCACAGCCCGCCCTCCAGCCATCCGGCCCCGTGCATGAGCATGTTGGCACCGCCATTGATGGCACCCCAGAGCGAGAAGACCGCCTCATATGCCGCTTGCGCATCCACCGTATTGGCAGCGCACACGTTGGAGGAGCGATAAGGAATGCCATAGCGCCGCGCCAGCTGCCCACCGATATGCTGCGCCTTCATGTATTCCGGCGTGCCGAAGGCGGGCGCGCCGGTCTTCATGTCGACGTTGGAGGTGAAGCCGCCATACATGACCGGCGCTCCCGGCCGCACCATCTGGCTCAGGGCGATACCCGCCAGCGCCTCGGCATTTTGCAGCGTCACGGCCCCGGCTATCGTGATGGGCGCCATGGCCCCTGCCAGCGTGAACGGCGTGATGACGACCGGCTGGCCCATCTCGGCCAAGGCCATCACGCCCTGCAGCATCGGAATATCGAGCTGCAGAGGAGAGTTCGTATTGATAATCGAGAACATGCAGGCCTGATCCCGCATCTGATCATGGGTCAGACCATGGGCAATCCGCGTCATCTCTATGGCATCGGAAACACGGGCTTCCCCAAGCGAGTAGATGCAATAGGCCTTGTCGGTCAGCGTGATGTAATCCTGTATGCAATCAAGATGACGGACAGAGGCGTGAATATCGACGGGTTCCACCGGATACCCGCCCGTGACGTGCAGAACATTGTGCATCTGGGCCAATCGCAGGAAGTTGCGATAATCCTCTTGGTTGCCTGCCCGGCGGCCCCGGTCAGTATCCGAGCAATTCGGTGCGCTTGCCATCATGTTGAAGACGAGGTTGTCGCCGCCCATTGTGACGTTGTGCCGGGCGTTTCGCGCATGCAGCGTGAATTCCGACGGCACAGATGCAATGGTCTCGACGATCAGATCGGGGTCAAAACGCACACGTATCTCGCCGTCCCTGACATCGGCCCCCGCTTTTTTCATCACAGCGCGGGCGCCCTCATGCAGTACGTCCAGACCGGTTTCGAAAAGGAGTTTCAGGGATGCCTGGTGGATGTGTTCGACCTGATCATCCGAGATCAGCGCGATGGACGGGTAGGGGCGTTTCAGCCGCATAAACGGGCGCTGTACGATTGCCGGGGCGGATATTCCGCTATCACGGCGACGTCCTCGGCGTCCGCGCGCCACTCGGGTCAGTTGCTCAGACGCCATTCAGCAATGCCTTCGAAGCCGGAGGAATATTTGGGAGGGCGTAAACTGGTCTGGGTCCGCGCGCGTCAGAACCGCGATTAACCAAAGCTGCCGATCCAAGGCTGCCACGCTCAATGCTGAAATGATCCAAGCAGACGACGCCTTCCGCACCAAGAGTTGACACGGCAAGTCTGTGGTAAGTTTGGGGTTCAGGCAAATGACCAATAGGAACGCCCATTCGTTTTTGTAATGACTATGGTCCGAGAGGAGCAAAGTGCATGGCATCCTCATTCAGCAATCCGCGCACCATGACCTCCGGAAATTCTCCCAGCCTCCGCGCCGTTTCGGTTGTCGGCACTTGCCTGAGCGTCACCGGCGCGGCGTGGCAACTTGGCGTCACCCAGAGCGCGGTCAGCCGGCAGATCAAGGCGCTGGAAGACACGCTGGATTTCAAGCTGTTCGACCGCGTCGTCAACAGCATCGCGCTGACCGCCGCGGGGCAGGCTATCCGTCAACGGATTATCGAGACCTTCGGCCTTCTCGAAAACGGCGCAACTGGCACGTTCCAGCGGCAGAAAATCAATCTACCGGCGCTGGAATATCTTGCTCAAGCGTCAGCAATATCGACCGTGCGTTGCAGGATATCGACGCCCTGTGTTTTCCAGAAATGCAGTAGGTCAATGAAAATCCAGTTCTCGGCCAGCTTGTCGCCCTCGCGGCGGTAGATGTCGATCACCCGCATTTCGCCGGGTTTGTCCGATCCGGGCATCCCCATGAAGCCGCCTGTGTGCCGGGCGGTAAAGTTTGGCCAGCCGAAGAAGCCGCCGTAGTGACCTTCGGCGACGCGGGCGAGGTGGCGGGTTTTGGAACGATCGGTAAAGGCTGCGCGGAATGGGCCCGAGTGCTGTTTGGCATAGCGTTCGATCGTGTAGGTCGCGCCGATCCCCGCCGGGCCCCACCAGATCATGTCGTCGTGCCAAGTTTGGGCCAGTTCTTCCTCTAGCGGTAGGCCCGACCGCCAGGTTCCCAGATCGCCGATCATGGCATTGATGGCAGCAAGAGTTGCCTGGCCCTCAGCCTCAGGTGCATCATCGTAGAGCAATCCATCGTGGGTCAGCGGGCCGGGCTGAACCAGGTGCGCGGCTGTCTGCGGTGGGAAGGGGTTGAGCCCGGCCTGCATCATAAGATGCGGAATGTCGAAATACATCGCGGTTTCGACGATCCGGCCATTTTCGACCTTGTTGAATTCGCAATAACGCAGAAAGGCCATCTTGCCGGTCGGCGCAATGCCCAGCCACGGCCGATCAAATAGGCCCATCAGGTGGCCCATCGATACCACCCAGGTGCCTGTGAACCCGTCGATCTCGTTACGCCCGGCAAAGAAGATATCCTGCCGCCGCTGCATCCGTGTGAGCGACAGGCGCAGCGGTTTCCAGAAGTGCTCCGCCACCGCGTCTGGCCCGGTCAGTTCGCCAAACGGATGAAACCCGCGCCACAGCGCATCGGGTGTCATTGCTTCGGCAAGTATCGATCCGATTCGGTCCGGAGACGCACCGTCCAAACCGGCATAAAGGTCTCGAACGACTTGCTTTTCTTCCTGAATGTCAACGGCGGCGCAAAATCCGGCCACTGGGCGGAGCAAAAGTCGGCCAGTCTGGGCGTGACTGGCGCCTTGGCAAACGTGGTCCGCATATAGCTGACGGTTGCCAAGGCGCCTTGGTCCGCGAGGACCAAACGCGGTCTTGTTCAGGAGTTCTGCCGGGCCTTGCTTTGAGCGAGGCGATAGCTGTCGCCGTTCATCTCCAGGATGCTGACATGGTGGGTCAAACGGTCGAGCAAGGCGCCTGTCAGGCGCTCTGATCCAAAGGTTTCCGTCCATTCATCGAACGGCAGGTTTGAGGTGATCAGGATTGAGCCGCGCTCGTATCTCTGGGAGATCAGTTCGAACAGCAGTTCGGCTCCGGTCTTGCTGAGAGGTACGAAGCCCAGTTCGTCGATGATCAGGAGCCTCTGTTTCGCCAGTTGCTTCTGAAGCCGCACAAGTTGGCGTTCATCTCGCGCTTCCATCAACTCGTGAACGATGGCGGCGGCGGTGGTGAAGCGGACGGCCATCCCCTTTTGACAAGCGGCCAGGCCGAGACCGAGGGCCACGTGGGTCTTGCCGGTACCGCTTGGACCAAGGGCGATGACGTTCTCGCAGCGGTCGATCCATTCGCAGCGCGCCAGCTCCAGGACCTGCATCTTGTTGAGCGACGGAATCGCGGCGAAGTCGAAGCTGTCCAGACTCTTGGTGGCCGGGAACCGCGCTGCCTTGATCCGGCGTTCGATCATGCGCCGCTCGCGGTCGATGAGTTCCAGTTCGACAAGGCGGGCAAGGAACTGGACGTGATCGCGCCCCTCGGTCGAGCAAAGCCGGGCCTGCTTGTCGTATTCCCTCAGGATGGTCGGCAGCTTCAACTTCTTCAGTTGATGGTTCAACAGGATCTGCGGCGTCTTAGTCATGTCGAGGCGCCGGCGGTCAGGCACAGGTAGCTGGCCGGAGATGTCGTCGCCACCTTCGCCCTTGGCAGGTAGGGATAGATATCGAGGTCGAGCCTCGGAGGCCGATGTTCGACCCGGCACAGCACCAGG
>NZ_JBLXEC010000009.1:21698-153326 GCF_048263515.1 Marinovum sp.
CGAAGCTTTCGAGCAGCCGGAGGACCTGGACGTATTCACGCCGGCCGGCTTTCAGCAGGCGAGCTTCCATCAGCCGCTGCAGGGTGGTGAATGCCTTGGGCAGGTCCCATCCTGCCAGTGGTGCCGCCTGCTCGAAGGCGCCGATCTTCTTCTTGATGAGCGGCAGGTAGTGGATCGGATCGAAGACCATATCCTCGCGGTCGTAGCTGCGCAAATGGCGGGCGATGATCTCGCCGCCACAGCCGATCAGAATCCGATCGACATAGGCACGGATCCAGACATCGCGGTGCCCGTAGGCAACCGGCACGGAATAGTCGTTGGTCTTGTAGCGCACCAGCGCGAGCGAGCTGACACGGCCCGATGTCTGGTCGCAGGCTTTAAAGGAAGTTGCAGGAAGCGTCGCCATCGCTTCCAGATCGCGTTGGAGCCTCTCGCCAATCGTCTTGTTGTGCCCGCGCAGCTTGTCTGATTGCCGCTTCCGGCACTGCTCTTCGAGCCAATCGTTGAAGGCATCCCAGGTCGGGAAGGTCGGGATCGGCACCATGAAGTTGCGTCGGGAGTATCCGACCAAGCCCTCGACCGATCCTTTGTCATTGCCCTTGCCGGGGCGCCCATATCGATCCCGGATCACGTAGTGAGACAGCATCTCGCTGAACAGCTTTGCCCGCCTGCGCGTCCCGTCCGGTTCGATCTTGGCCACCAGACAGCGGTCGTTGTCGTAGAGGATCGACCGGATATGCACGGACGTAGCAGGCATCGCTGTGCGGCAGATCAAGGGCAAAGAAGTGAGCCTTTTGTTCGACACCGCCGATCACCACCACCGCTTCACCGAAATCGGCCTGGGCATGGCCCGGTGCGTGCGTCAGAGGAACGAACACTTCGCGATTCCGCCGACCATGCTCGCGGACATAGTCCTTGATGATGGTGTATCCGCCCGCAAAGCCATGCTCGTCGCGCAGCCGCTCGAAGACCCGCTTGGCCGTATGCCGCTGCTTGCGGGGTCTCTCCCGGTCTTCTGAAAGCCATTGATCGATGATTCCGGTGAACCCATCCAGCTTGGGCCGCCGGATCGGCGCTGAGCGCCGATAGCCAGGCGGAACCGAAAATGCCAAAATCTTCCGAACGCTGTCACGAGATATCCCGAAATGCCGGGCCGCTTCACGCTGGCTCATGCCCTCGGCACAGGCCAGACGAACCTTGCGATACAAATCCACGGTGAAGATCCTCCCGCCCTCCCTCCGTCAAATAAAGAAGAGCAAAGATGGACGACTTTTGCGCCGCCCGCAGCAGGCTCATCCTGCCGCTACCGTGGACGACTTTCTCACCGCCGTTCTCACCCGGCCGCGTAGACCGCATCGCGCTGCTCGACACCAATCCGCTGGCCGAGACCGAGGCCGTCAAGGTCCGACGCGGACCGCAGATCGACAAGGCTCGCGCGGGCCGCATGGCCGAGGTCATGCGCGACGATATGATGCCGAATTACCTTGCCGACGGTCCGGGCAAGCAGCCGCTGCTGGATTTCTGCATGGAGATGGCCCTGGATCTCGGACCGGAGGTCTTCATCCGGCAGTCCATGGCCCTGCGCGACCGCCCGGATCAGAGCGACACCTTGCGCGGTTTCGAGGGACCGGCCCTGGTGCTTTGCGGGCGGCACGACGTTCTCTGCCCCGTGGCGCGGCACGAGTTGATGGCCGGCCTGCTGCCCAATGCGACGCTCGCGATCATCGAGGGCGCCGGACACATGCCCACCCTGGAAAAACCGAACGAGACAAATGCGGCGCTTGAGCGTTGGCTGGAGATACCATGACACCCGACCTTCTGGACCTTCTGCGCAAGGTCGACACGCCCACCGTCTGCAACGCCATCGAAGTGGTCGAGGGCAAGCGCGGCTTTGATCGCTTTACGCGCGGCACGGTGCTTTGCAGCGACCCCGATGCGGGCGCGATCGTCGGTGTCGCCCGCACCGCCAAGATTGCCGCCGCCGCCCCGCCGGACGAGGCGCCGGAGGTGATCAAGACCAGGCGGATGGACTACTACCGCCACATGGCGACCGGACCCCGGCCGGCTCTGGCGGTGGTCGAGGACCTCGACGGTGCGAATGCCGTCGGTGCCTATTGGGGCGAGATCAACACCAATGTGCACAAGGGCTTCGGCCTCGCCGGGGCGCTCACCAACGGGGTGATGCGCGACCTCGGCGACTTGCCAACGGGCTTCCCGGTGATCGCCGGGTCGGTCGGCCCCAGTCACGCCTTCGTTCATGTCCGCGAGATTGGCACGCCTGTCACGGTTTTCGGCCTGGTAATCTCCGATGGAGAGCTGGTCCACGCCGACCGCCATGGGGCGTTGGTGATCCCGCAGGACTACGTCCCCGAGCTCGGCGCCGCGATCAAAAAGTTGCAGGGCACCGAGGCCATCGTGCTGGAGGCTGCCCGCGCGCCGGGGTTTGATTTCGACGCGTTCGAGGCGGCCTGGACCGCGTTCGAAAAGGCGCGCACCTGACCGTCGGGCGCTAAGATCCGAATTGGCGGGATCGGAACGTCAACCGGCAGGATCGTCACTCGCACCGCAGCTGAATGGCGGTTAAAACGCAAAGAACCACTACAATGGAACCAAACGTGCCCCAACTTCTTCGCTTCGGCCTTCTTGCCCTTGTCGCGTATTTCGTCTGCATGGCGATAGCGCATTTCTTCGGAATCAAGGTTCCGATCCTGTTCGTCTATTACGACACGCCGTTTTACGCCTACCAGGACAAGATCATCTCGTTCGCGGTGCTCAGCTATGTCGGGCTGTTCTACGCCGCTGCCCGCGATATCAAGGTGGTCCCGATTGCCTTGGCCGTGCTCGGAATGACTGCGCTCGGCCTCGCGTCGGTCAACATGTCGGATGCGCTGGCGTCGGTGCTGGCCGAGGGACAGTCGACCTGGCCCTACTGGGCGCAGACCGGGATGATCGCAGGCCTTTGGGTCATTCTGACCGCCCTTTATCTCAGGCGGTCAGACGGCTGACCGTCGCGCGGCGGAACAGATCGCTGCCAGCACCGTCCCGCAATCATGCCGCGCGTTGATCCCTTCACTTTGCCCCGGCGACGGAACCGGCGGGCGGCTACCAGTCGCGCGGCCGCGTGCGTTCGAGCTCGGGGCTGATCGGGATGAATTCTCCCTCGTCCCCCGGCGGCAGCCTGAAGGGGCCGCCCGTCCAGTCCGCCGCCTTCCAGTCTTCTTTGGCCTGCTCGATCCGATCCTTCGACGAAGAGACGAAATTCCACCAGATATAGCGCGGCCCGTTCAACGTCGCGCCGCCAAGCGCCATCAGCCGCGCTCCCTGCAGCCCGGCCTTGACCGAGATCCGGTCGCCGGGGCGAAACACCATCATGCGGCCGGCTTCGAACGTGTCGCCGCTCACTTCGATGCTGCCTTCGGAAACATAGATACCCCGATCCTCATGGTTGTCGGGCAAGGGGAAGGATGCGCCGGGCTGAAGGATGACGTCGAGATAGAAGGTTTCGGATTGCATGGTGACGGGGCTGGTCTTGCCATAGGCCTCGCCGAGGATCAGCCGCGCGGTGGCGCCGCCGTCCTGAAACTGCGGCAGCGCGGCTTCCTTGTGGTGCTCGAAATCCGGCGCCATCTCCTCGCGGTCTTCGGGCAGGGCGATCCAGGTCTGGATGCCGAACAGCTTGTGCCGAGTTGCGCGGGTCTCTTCGCTGGTTCGCTCGGAATGGGTCACGCCGCGGCCGGCGACCATCCAGTTGACCTCGCCCGGGTAGATCATCTGGTGGGTGCCGAGGCTGTCGCGATGTTCGAACTCGCCCTGGTAGAGGTAGGTCACGGTGCCGAGCCCGATATGCGGGTGCGGTCGCACGTCGATGCCGCCCTCGGTGATGAACTCGGCCGGGCCCATCTGGTCGAAGAAGATGAAGGGGCCGACCATCTGCCGGTCGGGCGAGGGCAGGGCGCGGCGCACCTCGAAACCGCCAAGGTCGCGGGCACGGGGAACGATCAACGTTTCAATCTCCCCGGAGTGCTCCTGCGGGCATTCGGGGTTTTGTGTCGGGATCCAGCTCATCGGTGTCCTCTCCGGAAATCTTGTGTCAGTTTGAGCGGCCGGTCAAGACGGCCCGGCGGGGCAGCCACTTCAAGAATAGGACCTGCCGGACGCGAGCGAGGGGAGCGGGTTTGCGTCCGGCAAGCAGGCCGATCCACCCAAAGCGGGCTCAGGATCAGCCTTGTTCAAAGGTCAATGCAGCCGTCTTCTCGGCGCGGGCATGGTGAAGAGCAGCGCCGCGCCCTCCGTGGCCCAGTCGAGCGAGGTCGTCTCGCCCGACGGGATTTGCAGCCCGTCGCCGGCGCTCAGGCGCTCGCCCTCAGCAAAGCCCAGACCGTCAAGCACATGCACGAAACGGTCGGCTCCGGGGCGGGCGAGGTCGGTGGTCTCGCCGTCACCCGCGCGGATCAGCGTCACCGTGGTCTGCGACCCAAGCGGCAGCAGCGCCCCCGAGGTCGCAGGGCCGGCCAGCAGGACGTCGCCGGCCTCAGGCACTTTGGTCTGCGCATAAGAAGGCACACCGCCACTATGGTCCGGGATCAGCCAGATCTGCAGGAGGTGGGCGGATTCGCTGTCCGAGGCGTTGTATTCGGAATGCGCGACGCCGTCGCCGGCCGACATCAGCTGCGCCTCGCCCGCGTTGATCACCGAGACGTTGCCCTGGCTGTCCTCGTGCCGCAACTGGCCCTTGGTGACGTAGGTCAGGATGTCCATGTCGGCGTGGTCGTGCATGGGAAAGCCGGCGCCGGGGATGATCCGGTCCTCGTTCAACACGCGAAGATTGCCGAACCCCATCCGCATCGGATCCTGGAAGGTGCCGAAGGAGAAGGTGTGGAAACTGTCCAGCCAACCGCCGCGCGTATGCCCGCGAACGGTCTTTTCGTGGATGGTGATCATGGCAAAGCTCCTTTCGTTCGCAGTGCGGCACCGGGTCAGGTCAGGGTGCCGAAACCAGCGTTTGCAGTGCAAGAAGTTCTGGCTGACGCAATTCGTGCCCGCCGTCGTGGATTTCAGTTGCGACCTCGGCGCACTGGTCGGCGTACCAGTCGACCAGCGCCCTGGTTGCGGGCCAGGGGCAGATCGGATCGCGTTGCCCCGCGGTGATCAGCACCCGCCTCCCGGCGAGGGCGGGGACAGGCTCGGGTGTCCAGGGGATCAGCGGGTGCAGCAGGCCGATCCGGTCGAAGAGATCCGGGCGGGCCATGCTCACCGAAGCCAGGATGTTGGCGCCGTTGGAATAGCCGAAGCCGTAAACCGGGCTCTCCGGGTGACGCGCCTTGTGCTCGGCGACATACTCCGCCATCGCTTCGGTCCGCCGGGCCAGGTCTGCCATGTCGTAGACGCCCTCGCCGGTCCTGCGAAAGAAGCGCGCGGCGCCCCTCTCCGAGACGTCTCCCCGGGGCGAGACGACTCCCGCGCCCGAGAGAAGCTGACCGGCGAGATCGAAGAACTGGGTCTCGTCCCCGCCGGTGCCATGGAAGGCGAAGATCAGCGGTGCGCCCGGCTCCGGGGATTTGGTGAGCGCATGGTAGGTGTCCGTCAGCATGGGGGTGCTCCTCAGGCGGCGATCGGGGGAAGCAGCCCCTCGATCTGCGCGCGGTGCGGTTCGTAGCGGGTCGGCAGCTTCAGCGCCTCGCCCAGGTGCGCGGTATCCTCGTCCCGGTCGAAGCCGGGTTCGTTGGTCGCCACTTCGAAGAGCACGCCGCCGGGGGTGCGGAAGTAGATCGCCCAGAAGTAATCCCGGTCGATCACCGGCGTGACCTGGTAGCCGGTGTCCATCAGTGCGCGGCGCACTTCGAGCTGGGCGGCGCGGTCTTCCACCGCAAAGGCGATGTGGTGCACCGATCCGGCCCCTTGTCCCGCGGTGCGTGCCCCCGGCAGTTCCTCGATGTCGATGGTATCGGCCGCGTTGCCGCCCTCGATCCGGTAGCGGGTGATGTTGCCGGCGCTCTCGTTCTTCTGGTAGCCCATGAAGGTCAGAAGCTCGCCGGTCGCTGCCGCGTCGCGCAGGCTGAACCGCGCGCCGTGGAAGCCGAGGATGCCAGCCTCTTCCGGCACATCGGTCCCGGTCCAGGGGGTACGGCCGCGGGGATCACTTTCCACCAGTGCGAAACCGTCCCCGTCCGGGCCGTCGAAGCCGAGCCGCGCCTCGCCCAGGAAGTTGCCTTCGGTCAAACCGGTCACGCCTTTCGCGGTGAGCCGCTCCTTCCAGAAGCCCAGCGCGCCTCTGGGTACGGCGAATTCGGTCGTCCCGACCTCGCCGGTGCCGCGGCGACCCTTCGGCATCTGGCCGAAGGGAAAATAGGTCATGACCGAGCCGGGGGTGCCGATCTCGTCGCCGTAATAGAGGTGATAGACCTCGGGCGCGTCGAAGTTGACCGTCTTCTTGACCCGGCGCAGCCCGAGGGTATCGGTGAAGAACGCGTTGTTTTCATTGGCATCGGCTGCCATTGAGGTGACGTGGTGCAGGCCCTTGATTTCGGTGATCATCGTCTTGCCTTTCGTGTCGTCCGTGAGTGTTGAGACCAAGATAGGGCAAAGCGGGGCGCGCCTTAATCGAAACGTTTCTGCATTTACTATTGTCTGAAATGCAATAATCGTTGCACTGGCGACAACGATCGGGCCCGCGGCCCGATCTTGGCGACGTGAAACGACAGGCGCCCCGCACGGTGGGCGAACACCGGGCGAGGCGCGTGTCATCGGGCAGGGGCTGCGTGGCGTAGCTCTCAAGCGGCCGTTTAGTCCGCCGGTATCGGGGTATCGAGTGCCGGCGCGGCCATGAAGCGGATGGCGGCCTCGATGTCGTCGCGGGAGCAAGCGTCGCAAAGCCCCATCGGCGGCATAGCCCCGAACCCTTTGACGGCGCGGTCGATCACGTGATCCAGCCCAGGGGCCAGCCGTTCCCGCCACTGAGCTGCATTGTTCAACTTGGGCGAGGACACCATGATGTTTTCGGGCGCATGGCAGGCGGCGCAATGGCTCTGGTAAATCGCCTCGGCGCGGGAGCCGACCTCGGCGGATACGGGCAGGGGCGCGGCATTTGCAAGGGCGGCCAGCGCCAGTGCCGCGGGGAGGCTGGGGACGTTGCGTGTCATATTTCCTCTCCGGAACGAAGGATGCCGGGCGGTATGACCCGCCCGGCACCGCGTGGATTACTGGCCTTCCTTGGCGTTGAACATCTGCTCCGCATAGATCACGCCGAGGCCGTAGCCGCCGGCATGTTCCTTGGCGATCTCCAGAGTGCCGGCGTAGGTTTCACCGCGCGCCCAGTCACGTTGCAGCTCGAGCAGGTACTGGACCCAGGTGATCGGGGTGGCACCGGCATCGATCATGCGCTGCACGGCCATGTCGTGGGCCTCGTCGGTCACGCCGCCCGAAGCATCGGTGACGACATAGACATCATAGCCCTCCTGCAGCGCCGACAGCGCGGGCAGGACGATACAGACCTCGGTCCAGAGACCGGCCATGACGATCTTCTTGCGACCGGTCTCCTCGATCACGTCGACCACGTTGTCGTCTTCCCAGGTGTTCATGGTGCTGCGGTCGATCGGCGCCTGTTCCGGGAAGACGTCCTGGATTTCCGGGAAGATCCGGCCCGAGAAGCTTTCCGCCGCCACGGTGGTCAGGATGGTCGGCACCTCGAAAAGCCTGGCGCTCTTGGCGAGGCCGACGGTGTTGTTGCGCAGCTCGGCCACGTCGATGGACTTGGTGGCAAAGGCCATCTGCGGCTGGTGGTCGATCAGCAGCAGGGTGTGGTTGTCCGGGGTCAGCAGGCTGTCGGCCGGGTCGGCGGCCTGGGCGGCGGTGAGGGAGAGGGTGAAGGCGACGAGCGTCGCGCCGAGGGTCTTGAGTTTCATGAGTCTTCCTTTCGGGGTTGGAATTGCGTTGGTTGAGGGTTGCAGGGGACCGTTCCGGAAAGCGTCACTTTCCAGCAGGTCGGCCGGTTGAGATGCGGGGTATCGAGAAGCGCGCGGTTACCGCGGGGCGCAGATCAGGGAGCGTCTTCGGTGTTCATTCATCTTGCCTTTCGGGGTCGTCTCTGGGTGACGAGGCCAAGGTATGGCGAAGAGGTGTGAAGAAAAATCGAAATGATCTTGCATTTACTGTTGTCGCAAATGTAATGAACGCCCATGCAGGACATCAAGCCGATCCGCGTGTTTCTGAAGGTCGTCGAGCTCAGCAGCTTTGCGGCGGCGGCGCGCGAGCTGAAGATGACGCCGGCCTCGGTCACCCGCATCGTCGCCCGGCTGGAAGAGGACCTCGGCCAGCAGCTCTTGGTGCGCACCACGCGGCAGGTCTCGCTGACCAGCGCCGGGGCGATGGCCGCGGCCCGTTTCGGGCCGGTGGTGGAGGACTTTGATCAGGTCGCGGAAGAGATCACCCGCGCCGTCCGCCCCGATCATGGGCGGCTGTCGATCAACGCGCCGATGTCGCTGGGCCTGCGGCTCATGCCGTCGATGATCGACAGGTTCCGCCTGGCCTATCCGAACATCACCCTGGACGTGAGCCTGACCGATGCCTTCGTCGACGTCGTCACGGAACGCTGCGATCTTGCCATCCGCATTTCCGGCCCGCCAAGCGACAAGTCGACCATCTGGCGCAAGATCTGCGAGGTGCCGCGCCACCTGGTTGCCGCGCCGGGCTTGTTCGACCGGGTCCCGCGGCCGGAAACGCCCGACGATCTCGATCCGGCGCTCTGCATGTCTTATTCCGCAGCGGGACGGGCGGAGCGCTGGACCCTCAGCAACGGCGCGCGGAGCCGGGCTGTCACCGCCGGGATCTCGGTGGTCAGCAACAACGGCGACTTTCTCTACGCGATGGCGAAGGCCGGCAACGGCATCGCGCTCCTGCCGGATTTCATCGTCAGCGAGGGGCTCGCCTCGGGGGCCGTCGAGACCGTCCTGAGCGACTGGTCCGCGCCGTCGCTCTGGTTGACGATGTTCTACCCGCCCTACGAGGCGCTGCCGCCGCTGGTCGCCACCTTTACGGATTTCTTCGAAGCGCACCTGCAGGAAGTCAACGGGCTGACTTTCGGCACGCCGGCGCCCTAGTCACGGAGCAAGACAGATGTCCCATTTCCAGCGCGAGTTTGCCGTCACCCTGCCCGCCGGGCGCGTGCGCTTCGGGCCGGGCGTCCGGCATGACATCGGCGCAGAAATCGCCCGCCTCGGGGCCGAACGTGCGCTGATCCTGACCACCCCGCGGCAGGCCGACGCCATGCGGGCCTTCGCGACAGAGGCCGAGGGGCGCGTGGTGGACGTGTTTGCCGGGGCGAAGATGCACACGCCCGTATCGGTGACCGAAGACGCGCTGGCCGAGGTCGAGAAGATCGGCGCCGATTGTCTGGTGGCCGTCGGCGGCGGCTCCACCACCGGTCTCGCCAAGGCGCTGGCGTATCGCACCAACCTGCCGCAGATCATCGTGCCGACCACCTATGCCGGGTCCGAGGCGACGCCGATCCTGGGCCAGACCGAGGACGGGATCAAGACGACCCTGAGGGACCCCAGGGTGCAACCCGAGGTGATCCTCTACGATGCGAAACTGGTCACCGGTCTTCCCGTCGCCATGACGGTGACCAGCGCGCTCAACGCCATCGCCCATGCGGCTGAAGGGCTTTATGCCGAGGACCGCAACCCGCTCTCCAGCGTGATGGCGGTGGAGGGGATGCGCGCTTTTGCCGATGCCTTGCCGCGGGTGCTGGCCGATCCCGGCGATCTGGATGCCCGGGGCGAGACACTCTATGGCGCCTGGCTCTGCGGCTCGGTTCTGGGCCAGGTCAGCATGGCGCTGCATCACAAGCTCTGCCACACGCTGGGCGGCACGTTCGACCTGCCGCATGCCGAAACCCATGCGATCATCCTGCCCCATGCCATCGGGTTCAATGCTGCGGCGGTGCCGGAGCTTCTGGCGCCGGTGGCAGAGATTTTCGGCGCGGGCTCGGCGGGCAGGGCCCTGCACGGCTTTGCGGCGCGGATGGGCGCCCCGACACGGCTTTCGGACCTCGGGCTGAAGGAGAGCGATCTCGACCGCGCGGCGGAACTGGCCACGCAGAACGCCTATCCGAACCCGGCGGAGATCACGCCGCAGGGGGTGCGCCAGATCCTGGAGGCGGCCTATTGCGGGCGCCCGCCAGTGCGCTGACTCAGCCGCGCGCCGCTCTGCGGGGCGCCGCGACGCTGGCGCGCCGGATCAATTCGACCGGCAGGATGGTCCGCTGCGGCACAGCACCGACGTCACCGCGGATCAGCGACAGCAGGTGCCGGGCGGCGGTCTGGCCGGCCTCGAATTGCTGGATGCGCACGGTGGTCAGCCCCGGCGGGATCAGGTCCAGAAGCGGCATGTCGTTGAAGCCGGTCAGGGACACATCCCCGGGGCAAGTCAACCCGCGCTTGCCAAGCGCGCGCAAGGCCCCGAGCGCCAGCCTGTCGTTGGCGCCGAGGATCGCCGTCGTGCCGGGGGCCGCGTCGAGGATCTCATGCGCACAGCGCTCGCCTTCCTCCTCGTCGAAGCGCAGCGCCTCGGAAATGGCCAGCCCCGACGGATCTAGGCCATGGGCGCGCGCGGCGGCGAGGAAACCCTCGCGCCGCAGCTTCCCCGTCGACAGGTCCGCAGGGCCCGCGATATGCGCGATCTGGCGGTGGCCGAAGCTCGTCAGATGGGCAAAGACCGCGGCAATGCCCGCCTGCTCGTCGTTGATGACATAGGGGATCTCGGTGCCCTCGATCTTGCGATTGAGGGTCACGATGGGCAGGCCCGAGGCGGCGGCCTCGACGATCGACGGCTCGTTGCGCAGGGCGGCGGTGTGGATGATGCCGTCGACACCGCGTTCCTGCAAGGTGCCCAGCAGGGCGACCTCGCGCCCCCTCTGGCTGTCGGTATTGACCATGATCGAGGCATAGCCCTTGGGCTCCATCACGCTTTCGATGCCGCGCACGATTGGCGGAAAGAGCGTGTTGGTGATGTCGGGGATCATCACGCCGATGGTCATGGTCCGATTGGTGCGCAGGCTGTAGGCGGCGCGGTTGGGGCGGTAGCCAAGCTCGCGGGCCGCATCCTGCACCTTCTTCACCACGTCGTCCGAAATCGGCGTCGCGCGATTCGGATCGAGCGCCCGGGACACAGTGGAGACATGGACTCCGGTGGCCTTGGCGATGTCTTTCAGCGTGGCGCGTTTGTTCATGCGGTCCTCCGATCCCGTTCTGAATAAGGGGGTTTCGCGCGAAGCGCAATCGATTGCGCGATTTTCGTTGACGCTTTGTCGCAGTGCGTGGTATCAATTTACGCAATCGATTGCGTGAGATTGCATCTGGAGGAGGGCAGCCACGCAGGATCGAGCCAAGGAGGACAGCCGACCCCGGGTGCCGCAGGACGCGGCAGACCGACACCGACCACCCCGAAGGCGCGCCATGCCGGACCTCGACAGGGGACCGCCTGGCTCGGTCGGGGCGCGGGACACCTACGCCCAATCACGCAAACGATTGCGTGACTGGGCGACACGAGAAATCACCAACGGAGGAGTGACGTGATGACTTACCGACTGATGGGCGCGACGGCGCTGACGGCCGCCTTGGCGCTGCCGGTCCTGGCCCAGGACGGGCCGCTGAAAATCGGGGCCTCGCTGCCCCTGACCGGCAACTTCTCGGTCGCGGGCCAGAAGCACCAGCAGGGCTACGAGCATTGCGTCTCGCTAATCAACGAGCGCGGCGGCATTCTCGGTCGCGAGGTCGAGCTGATCGTCTCCGACAACCGCTCCGATCCGGCCACCGCGATCAACCAATACGAGCGATTTATCAACGTCGACGGGGTCGAGGCGGCCTATGGCACCTTCTCGTCGCGCCTGACCTTCCCGGTGGCCAATATCCTGGCCAAGAACGGCTTCGTCCACCCGGTTCCGGCGGGCGGGGCGCTGCGCATCTATACCCAGGGCCACGACAACATCTATTATTTCCAGCCGAACGCCGCCGAATATGTCGGCGCCTCGCTGGCCGGTGTCCTGTCCGACCTCGTGCCGGCCGAGGGCAGGCCGAAGACCGCCGCGGTGATCTCGGCGGACGATTTCTTTGCCAATGGCGTCTGGTCCGGTCTGATGGGCGACAAGGTGATCGACCCGGCAGATGGCAGCGAGGTCGCCGACCTCGCCCCAGGCTACCTGGCCGACAATGGCATCGAGGTGGTCTTCTCGCAGAAATGGCCGGAAGAAGGCTTCAATGACTGGCTGAACATCGCCAATCAGGTCAAGCGCTCCGGTGCGGAGCTGATCATCGGCCTGACCGCCTCGGCCGAGGAAGCCGTGCAGCTGACCCGTGCCTTCAAGACCGTGCGCGCCGAGCCGCAGATGGTCTATCTCAGCCAGGGCACACAGGCCGAATTCCTCGAAGGCACCGGCGAAAGCTCCGACGGGGTTCTGATCCACACGTCTTGGCACAGGGACGCGCCGTTCCAGTCGGTGCTGGGCGGGCAACCCTTCTCCAACGCCGAGTTCGTGTCCACCTTCGAAGCCAAGTACGGCAGCGTGCCGGACGAGGACAGCGCGATCCCCTTCGCCGTCTGCCAAGGCATCGAACAGGCGATTGTCGGCGCAGGGACCACCGACAACGCGGCGATGGGCGACTGGCTCGATGCGCGCACCAAGGACGACCCGGTCCGCACCATCCTGGGCCGGTTCAACTGGGATGACATCGGCCTGCCGTCGGAAAAACCTTTCCTGATGACCCAGTGGAATGGCGGCGCATTGCAGTTCGTCTACCCGACCGACGAGTTCGAGGGCGTGGCACCGATGACCTACCCCAAGGGCAATTTCTGAAACCTCCCTGAACTGCCGGGCCCACGCAGGGCGTGGGTCCGGGTTTTTTCACCACTCACGGAAAGGACAGGACATGCTCGAGGTAAAGGGACTCTGCAAGTACTTCGGCGGCATCAAGGCGATCGACGGATGCAGCTTCGAGGTCGAGAAGGGATCGATCACCGCGTTGATCGGGCCGAACGGCGCCGGCAAAACAACCGCCTTCAACTGCATCAGCCGGACAGCCCAGCCCACAAGGGGCGAGATCTGGCTGGATGGCCAACGCATCGACGGGCTGCGGCCCCACAAGGTCACCCAGAAGGGGCTGAGCCGCACCTTCCAGATCAGCCGCAACCTGGCCGACATGACGGTGCTGGAAAACGTTATCGCGCAATCCAAGGTGGGCGGCTGGCGCGACATGATGAAGCCCGCCATGAGCCCGGAGGAGATCGACAAGGCCATGGGCCTCCTGGATTTCCTCGGCATCACCCGGATCGCCTACGAGGACGGCGCGAACCTGAGCTACGGCCAGAAGAAGCTGATGGACCTCGCGGCGCTCCTGATGAGCGACCCCAAGATCATCCTGCTCGATGAACCCGCGGGCGGCGTCAACCCCTCGCTCCTGGAAGAGATCATCGGCCACATCCGCAAGCTGAACGAGCAGGGCATGACCGTGCTCATCGTCGAACACAACATGGACCTCATCATGCGCCTCAGCCACCACATCGTGGTGATGGCGCAGGGGCAGGTGATCGCCTCGGGCGAACCCGCCGAGATCCGTGAAAACCCCGCCGTTCTCGATGCCTATTTGGGCGGCGTTCTGGAGGAGGCGGCATAATGACCGAACTGTTGGAAGTCACCAGCCTGACGGCCGGCTACGGCGACGGCCCGGCGATCTTGGACGGCGCGCATCTCACCGTGGAGCCGGGCAAGGTGCATTGCATCATCGGCCCGAACGGCGCCGGCAAATCCACCCTGCTCAAGGCAATCTGCGGGATGCTGAAGATCCGTCAGGGCGATGTGCGGCTCAAGGGCGAAAGCCTCAAGGGCCTGCGCCCTGACCAGATCCTCAAAAAGGGCGTCTGTTTCGTGCCGCAGGAGCGGGCGCTGTTTCCCAAGATGACGGTGCGGGAAAACCTGCGCATGGGCGGCTATTCGCTGGACGACAAGTCGGACCTGGAACGGCGCATCGACGAGATCGAGGAGCGGTTCCCGATCCTGCGCGAACGCCGCGACCAGCACGCCGGCACCATGTCCGGCGGCCAGCAGCAGACGCTGGCCATGGCCCGGACGCTGATCATCAAGCCCGACATCGTCATGCTGGACGAGCCCTCGCTCGGCCTCGCGCCGAAGATCGTGCAGGAGGTGTTCGACATCATGAAGATGATGGCCTCTGAAGACATCACCATCCTGCTGGTCGAACAGAACGCCTTGATGGGGCTGAAAAACTCCGATTGGGGCGTGGTGCTCGACCTTGGCCGGACGCTGTTCGAAGGCCCCTCGGAAGAGGTGCTGGCCGATCCCCGCATTCAGGAACTTTACCTCGGCGGCAAGAAAGCCGCCTGACGGAGGACATCATGGACATTCTGCAAACCCTCATACTGGGTCTCGCCCTTGGCGGCGTCTTCGCCCTCATGGGCTCTGGCCTCAGCCTGATCTTCGGTGTCATGCGCATCGTCAACCTCGCCCATCCGGCGCTGATCATCGGCGGGGCCTATGTCGCCTATTGGGCGTTCCGCCTCTGGGGCGTCGATCCGCTGGTGATGTTGCCGGTGGCCGCCGTTATCCTCGCCGCCATCGGCGTGGTGCTCTACAAGCTGGTGTTCGAGCGTGAAGCGCGCTCGGCCAAGTATACCGAGATGACCGTGCTTCTGACCTTCGCGCTGGCGATGATGGTCGAGGGCGCGCTCGGCACCGCCTTCAGCAACACCCAGCGCGTGACCTCGCCCGACTATGCGACCGACGCCTTCTTCATCGGCTCCGTCTTCATCCCGAAGGGCCAGCTCTATGCCGGCATCGTGTCGCTTGCGATCATCGGCGGGCTGGCGCTGTTCCTGAAGTACTCGCGCTTTGGCTACGCCATCCGCGCCACCACCCAGAACCGTGACGCCGCCGAGCTTCTGGGCGTCAACGTGAACCTCGTCGGCATGATGAGCTTTGCCATCGGCATCGGCCTGGCCGGGGCGGCAGGGGCGCTGGTGTCCTTCGTCTTCTCGTTCTTCCCGGCGAAGCATTGGGAGTGGATCGCCGTGCTGATGAGCCTCGTGGTGCTGGGCGGCATGGGCTCGATCCTCGGCACCGTCGTCGCCTCCTTCCTGCTCAGCGTCATCGCGGCCTTCGTCGGCGTCTATGCCGGTGCCAGCTGGTCGACCATGACCTTCTTCCTCGCCCTCTTCCTTGTCCTGCTGATCCGGCCCCAGGGCCTCTTCGGCGAGAAACCGGAGCTTGCCTGATGACCATCGCATTCGACAACACATCCGCCGTCCTCGAAGCGCGCAAGGCGCACAACCTGAAACTGGCCGCCGCCGCCGACAAGACCCGCGCGACCTGGTTTCCCCTGACGATCCTCGCCGTTCTGCTGGCGCTGCCCGCGCTGCAATTCGTCGGCAACTACAACTACCTGCTGCACCTTGTGCTGTTCACCGCCTGCTACGTGACGATGGCCTCAGGATGGAACGTGCTCGGCGGCTTCACCGGCTACATAAGCCTCGGCCACAACGTCTTTTTCGCCATCGGCGGCTATTTCGCCGGGGTGATCTTTGCCCGGCTCGGCATCTCGACAATCCTCCTTGCGCCATTGGCGGGGCTGGTCTGCGCGGTCGCGGGCTTCCTCTTGGGCCAGATCATGCTGAAGACGCGCGGGCCTTCCTTCATCATCTCGTCGCTAGCCCTGGTGATGATCGTGCGCATCCTGCTCGATCACTGGACCTTCGTCGGCGGGGCCAACGGTCTGGCGCTTCAGGCCAATGACCTGACGGTGCAATGGGCGAAGCTGCCCTACTACTACGCCTTCGTGATCCTCGCCGCCTTCACCGTCTGGGCCTGCTACAAGATCAAGCATTCCAAGTTCGGGCTGGGCCTGCGCGCCATCTCGAAGGACGAGATCAAGGCCGAGAGCGCCGGCATCAACACCCGCCTCTACAAGCAGCTGGCCTTCGCCATCTCCGCCGCCTTCGTCGGCATGGCGGGCGCAATCTGGGGCGAGTACCTGACCTATATCCGGCCCAATATCTTCACCATCATCCTGGTGAGCGTCTACATGGTGCTGATGTGCATCCTGGGCGGCAAGGCCACCATCGCAGGCCCGGTGATCGGTGCCATCCTGATCATCGCCTTCAACGAGCTCTTCGTCGCCACCCTCGGCGCCTCGGAGATCAACATCCTCGCAACCGGCGGGATCATGGCGATCGTCCTGATCTTCTTCCCGCTGGGCATCGTCGGAACGCTGGCGCGCAACCACCGCCTGCCGCGCGTGCTGAACTGGGACTGAGATCATGGCTTTCACCCTCTACAACGCCCCCCAGTCCACCTGCTCCCAACGTGTGCGGTTCGCACTGCACACCAAGGGGCAGGGGTTCACCGAGCACAAGCTCGACCTCTTCGCCGGCGACCAGCTGAAGCCCGCGTATCTGGCGATCAACCCCAACGGCGTCGTCCCGGCGCTCGTGCATGATGGAGCTCCGGTGATCGACAGCGTGGTGATCCTCGAATACCTCGAGGACATCCTGCCCGACGCCTCGCCGCTGCGGCCAACCGATCCGGTGGAGATTGCGCGGATGCGGGCGATGATGCGCTTCATCGACGAGGTGCCGACCCCGGCGATCCGCATCCCCAGCTACAACCTCGCCTTCCTGCCGCATTTCCGGTCGATGACCGAGGCCGAGTTCCAGGCGCTGGCCGACAGCAAGCCGCTGCGCCGCGAATTCCTGCTCAAGATGGGCCGGACGGGGTTCCCGAAAGCCGACATGGACGAGGCGCTGGGCCGTTTGCAGCGCGGCGTCGACCGGATGGCAGGCTGGCTGGAAGAGAGCGGCGGACCGTGGATCATGGGCGCCGACCTGAGCCTCGTCGATATCGCGATCATGCCGGTGATCGTGCGCATGGCCGACATCAACCTCGACCACATGTGGGCCGACAAACCGGCGATTGCCGACTGGCTGGACGCCATTCGCGATACGCCGGCGTTCCGCGCGACCTATTACCACGGCTCGCTGCTGACCGAGAAATATCCGCATCTGGCCAAGGGGATACAGGCTCCCTCTGAGCCGCTGCGCGAAGCAGAAAGGATCTGAGCAATGAACATCCAGACCAAACCCAAGACGCTGATCACCTCAGAGGCGGATGTGACCCCCTTCGTGCTGGCCGCGATGGAGAACACAGACAACGCACGGCTCAAGGAGATCGTGACCTCGCTGGTCACGCACCTGCATGCCTTCGTGCGCGAGGCGAGGCCGACCGAGGAAGAGTTCGAACAGGGCATGCATATCCTCAATTCCATCGGCCAGGCCACGAACGATGGGCATAACGAGGCGGTGCTCTATGCCGATATCCTCGGCGTCTCCACCCTGATCGACCTGATCAACAACGACGGCATGCAGGGCGAAACCATGTCGGCGCTGCTCGGGCCCTTCTATCGCGGCGAAGCCCCCGAATGTGCCAGCGGCGACAGCATCGTGCGCTGCGAGACGCCGGGCGATCGGCTGGTCCTGAAGGGGCGTGTGGTCTCCACCGACGGCAGCCCCATCGCCGGCGCCACGCTGGATGTCTGGCAGGCCTCGCCGGACGGGCTGTACGAGAACCAGGACCCCGGCCAGGCCGATCACAACCTGCGCGGCAAGTTCACCACGCGCGAAGATGGCACCTATGAGATCGTCAGCGTCAAACCTGCGGGCTACCCGATCCCGATGGACACGCCCGCCGGTGATCTGATCCGGGCGCAGAACCGGACCCCGATGCGCCCGGCGCATGTCCACTTCATCGTTTCGGCGCCGGGGTGCAAGACACTGGTCACGCAGATCTTTTCCGACACCGAGGAGGCGCTTCTGAACGACGTGGTCTTCGGCGCCAAACGCCAGATCGCGGGCGATCTCGTAAGGCTGGAGGACGGCTCCTACACCTGCGAATACGATTTCGTGCTGAAGCCGGGCGTGCCGAGCTTTCCGGAACCGCCGATCAAGGGCAAGGTCGGATGACCGGGGTCCTGCAAGACAAGGTCGCCGTCATCATCGGCGGCTCCGGCGGGATCGGTGCGGCGACGGCCGAGGTGCTGGCCAGGGCAGGCGCGCAGGTGGTCGTCGGCTATCGTTCGAACGCCGAAAAGGCAGCGGCGCTGGCAGGCAGCCTGGCGGGCGAGGGGCATGTGGCACTGCCGGTCTCGGTCACCGAAACGCCGTCGATCGAGGCGCTGCGCGACGCCGTGGCCGAGCGTTTCGGCCGGGCCGACATCCTCGTCAACGCTGCCGGGACCACGACGCCTGTGCCGCACAAGAACCTCGACGGGTTGACCGACGCGATCATCGACGAGGTCTTCGCCTCGAACTGGCGCGGGGTCTTTGCCACAATCCGGGCCTTTGCTCCGATGCTCAAGGCCAGCGGGCAGGGGGTTGTCATCAACCTCTCGTCGATTGCCGCCTACAAGGGGTTCGGTTCCTCCATCGCCTATTGCGGGGCCAAGGCGGGGCTCGACGCCATGACCCACACGCTGGCGCTGGCTTTGGCGCCCAAGGTCCGCGTGCTCTCGGTCAGCCCCGGCATGGTCGCCACCGGCTTCGTGCCCGGGCGCACGGAAGAGGAGATCGCCAGAGCCGGAGCGGCAACGCCGCTGGAGGTCGTGGCGCGGCCCGAGCACGTGGCCGAGACGATCCTCGCCGCCGTCGCGCACCTGCCGCTTTCGACCGGGATCCGCATTCCGGTGGATGCCGGGAGGGCGCTGTGATGCAACCCAAGGTCATCATCACCTGCGCGGTCACCGGCAACCTGACGACGCGCGAGCATCATCCCGGCCTGCCTGCCAGCCCCGAGGAGATCGCCCAGGCCTGCCTAGACGCCGCCGACGCCGGGGCCGCCATCGCGCATATCCACGTGCGCGACCCTGAGACCGCCGAGCCTTCGATGGACCTCGCGCTCTACGAGGAAACCGTGCGGTTGATCCGGGCGAAGAACAGCGCGCTGATCCTCAACCTCACCACCGGACCGGGGGGACGCTATGTCCCCTCCGAGGACGACCCGGCAAGGGCCGGGCCCGGCACCACGCTCATGGCCCCAGAAAAGCGGGTGGAGCATGTGCTCAAGCTGAAGCCCGAGATCTGCACGCTGGATTTCAACACGATGAATTCCGGCGGCCAGGTGGTGATCAACACGCCGCGCAACGTGGGCGTCATGGCCGAACTGATGCGCGACGCAGAGGTCAAACCCGAACTGGAGCTCTTCGACAGCGGCGACATCGTGATGGCGCGCGATTTCCTGAAGGCGGGCCGGATCGACAGCCCGGCGATGTGTTCCATCGTCACCGGCGTCAAATACGGCTTTCCGTCGACGCCCGACGCCTTGGCCTTCGCCGCCCGGATGCTGCCGACGGACGCGCAGTGGACCGGTTTCGGCATCGGCCGCATGGCCTTTCCCATGCTGGTGCAATCCTGGCTGCTTGGCGGCCATGTGCGCATCGGCATGGAAGACACGAGCTACATCGCGCGCGGGCAATTGACCGCCGGCAACGGCGAACTGACCGAGCGTGCGCGCGATCTCATCGAAAAGCTGGGGGGCGTCATTGCCTCGCCGGAAGAAGCCCGGGCCATCCTGCGCCTCGATGCGTAAGCCCCAACCGAAGGAGACCAGACAATGAACATCCAGACCAAGATCGCAGCCGGACCGGCCCTCTGGGTCACCGAGAAGGCCGCAGACCTCGACAGTCTCACCATCGACGTGATCGAGGCCGACACGCCCAAACCCGGCCCCGGGCAGGTCCTTATCGAGATCAAGGCCGCCGGGGTGAATCCTTCGGACGTCAAGGCCTCGCTCGGCCACATGCCGCATGCCGTCTGGCCGCGTGTGCCGGGCCGGGATTTCGCCGGGGTCGTGGTCGAGGGACCGAAACACCTCATCGGCACCGAGGTTTGGGGCGGCGGCGGCGAGCTGGGCATTACCCAGAACGGCAGCCACGCGAAATACATGGCGCTGCCCCAAGCGGCGGTGCGCGCCAAGCCTGAGAACTTCAGCTACGAGGAAGCCGGGTCCATCGGCGTGCCCTTCATCACCGCCTTCGAAGGCCTGCGCGAGGCAGGCGGCGTTCAACCCTGGGACACCGTGCTGGTCAGCGGTGCCAACGGCAAGGTGGGGCAGGCGGCGATCCAGCTGGCCACCATGGCCGGCGCGCGGGTCTTCGCGGTGGAATACAAGCCCACCGATTACATCGGCCACACCAACGCCGAGATCGAGATGCTCGACAGCTCGTCGCAGGACGTGGCGGAGCTGGTGCGGGAACGGACCGGCGGGCACGGTGCCGACATCGTCTTCAACACCGTCGGCAGCCCCTATTTCGAGATCGCCAACAAGGCGCTCGCCAAGCAGGGCCGACAGATCTTCATCTCGACCTTCGACCGGGACGTGTCCTTCGACATCTTCAACTTCTTCCGCGGCCGTCACAAGTTCATCGGCATCGACACGCTTGCGCTCGACAGCGTGCATGGCGCCCGGATCTTCGACGTGCTGAAGCCGAAGTTCGAACAGGGATTGCTGAAGCCCTTCCCGATCAATCCTGAAACGGTCTACGGGCTGGGCGACGCGGCAAAGGCCTACAAGTCGGTGCTGCGCTCGACCCCCGATCGCGTGATCCTGAAGCCCTGACATGCAGGTCACGCGCATTGCGGAAGCTCCGTCCTACCAGGCGCCGGAGCATTTCGACATGGCTTGCCTGCGCCTCCAGGGGCGCGAGGCAAGCCGGACCGAGGCGATGTGGGTGGGCCTATCCCACCTGCTGCCGGGCGGGCATACCTCGCTGAAAAGCTCCGAGCAGGAGAAGATATACGTGGTCATCGAGGGCCAAGTGATAGTGCGGACGGAGACCGGCGAGGCCGATCTCGGGCCGCTGGATTCGGCGGTGATCCCGCGGGGCGAAACGCGGGCGCTGGAAAACCGCACCAATCGGCCGGCAACAGTTCTGCTGCTGATGGAAGGGACATGACGAGCGACCTCTGACACGAGGTGCCCCCGTAGAGACCGGGATGCCACGGCCCGACAGCCTACAACCGCAGGTCATGTATAAGCGCAACCGCCCCCTCAGCCTTAGGCTGAGGGGGCGTGCGGTGTTTGTTGGGCACGGGCGACCGTCTCTGGCCGATCGCCCCTTGGACCTGCCGCCGGCTTACCCGTCCGACAGCCTCTCCTCGCCGGTGATCGAAGTCGCGGCGGCCGCGGCGGCGGTGCGGCGTGAATCGTTGATGATCGCCTTGATGAGGGACACGCCCATCAACATCATTGCAAAGCTGAACGGCAGGGCGGCGATGACCATCGCGGTCTGAATGGCTTTCAGACCGCCGACCACGAGCAGCGCGCCCACGACCAGGGCCAGCGCGATCCCCCAGAAGATGATGTGGGGCCGCGCCTTCGGGCCATCATCGCCGGCGGCATTGATCGTGTTGATGATCAGAACCGCCGAGTCCGCCGAGGTCACCAGGTAGGTCAGCAGCAGCACGACGACGATCACGGAGAATACCCAGGTCAAGCCGTCGCTGAGCAGCACCGAAAGTGTTGCATAGAGCTGATCCGAGATGCCGACGCCGAGGATCGCGTTGTCTGCGGCGCCGTTCAGCTCGAGATCGATGGCGGTGCCGCCGATGAAGGCGAACCAGATGAAGCACATGATCGAGGGAATGATCATCGCGCCCAGGATGAATTCCCGCACGGTCCGGCCGCGGGAAATCCGCGCAAGGAACAGGCCGACGAAGGGCGTCACGGCAATCCACCAGGCCCAGTAGAACACGGTCCAGCCGCCTTGCCACCCGGCCAGCGCCGCGCCCTGTTCGGTGCCGTCATCGGACCAGACGGCGAAGCTGATCTCGGGCAGGGCGCGCAGGTAGTCCCAGATGCCGACGAAGAAGACCTCGAGGGCGAAGAGCGTCGATCCGAAGACGAGGAAGAAGGCGAGCAGGAAGAAGCTGAGCCCCATGTTCAGGTTCGACAGCCATTTGATGCCGCGCCCGACGCCGGACAGGGCCGACAGGGTGGAGGCGCCGACGATGATGAAAAGCGCCAGCAGGATCGCCGCGAAGGAAGCGCGCTCGTTGCCGTCCTCGCCGGTCACCAGGAGCCAGTCGCCGAGCCCGATGCGGGCCAGACCGGCGACGAATTGCTCGACGCCATAGCCGAGCGTCTGGGCAATGCCGAGAACGATGGCGACCACCGCCACGATGTCGACCACATGGCCCAGCCGCCCCGACAGCGCCTTGCCGAACAGCGGGATCAGCGCGGTGCGCACCGTCAGCGGCAGATCGCGGCGGTAGGAGAAATAGGCAAACGCCAGCCCGGCAATTGCATAGGCGCCCCAGGCCGACAGGCCCCAATGGGTGAAGGACCAGACATAGGCCGAGCGCACGGCCTCTGCCGAGTTGCCGGCGACCTCGCCCAGGATCACGTTGGGGTTGTTCTGGAAATGATAGATCGGCTCGGCAGTGGCGAAGGTCAGCATGCCGATCCCGATGCCGGCGCTGAACATCATGGAAAACCAGGAGAAATTGGAAAACTCCGGCCGCTCCTCATCGCGCCCCAGCCGCAGGCGACCCGAGGCGGGCAGGAGCGCCAGAACCAGACAGAGGATCAGGAAAAAAGCCACCGCATAGATGTACCAGTAGTTGAAGACGCCGAGGATCAGCGTGTTGAGATACCCCAGCGCCGAGGCCGCGTTCTCTGGAAAGGCCACCGCCCAGACCACCAGCGCCATGATGAGCAGCTTGGCGCCAACGGCGACATCCTTGGAAAAGCCGGCGTAGAAGCCGTGCTCCGACACCGGAATGTCCAGTTTGCTTAAAGGTGGTCTCATGTTTTCCTCCCATTAGGTAAAGACCGGCCCTTCGGCAGACCGGGGTGCGGTCTGCCGTCGGGAATTTCATTTTTCTGGATGCAGGCTTTGGGCGCTCAGCCCAGGAAGCGCTCGTCGAGCGGGTAGGTCGAGATCGTCTCGAAGCCGCTCTCGGTCACCACGCCCTGGTCCTCCAGCTTGACCATGTGATCCCCGCCGACCTCACCCACCAGCGCCTCGACGCAGAGCGTCAGGCCGGGTTCGAGCACCGCGTCGAAGGCGCCCTCGACCAGACGGTCGGGGTAGGCGATCAGGGGCCACTCGTCGCACATCCCCACACCGTGCATCGGCGAGGAATATTTGAGCGCCTGGTATTTGTCCTGCAGCACGTGCAGCGCGCGGGTCAGCTCGTCCATGTGCAGCCCGGGCCGCAGCAGCGACGTGTTGTAGCGGATGTGTTCGACCGCCTCGGCATAGCTCTCGCGCATGTGCGACGGCGCCAGATCGTCGCCGATCCACCAGGTGCGGCTGAGGTCGGCGCAGATGCCATAGGGGCCGATCAGATCGGTGTCGAAGGCCAGGATCTCGTTTTCCGAGATCACCCGCGGTCCGCATTCCTGGAACCAGGGGTTGGTGCGCGGGCCGGAGGTGAGAAGCCGCGTCTCGATCCACTCGCCGCCGCGCTTGATGTTCTCGGCATGCAGCACGGCCCAGACGTCATCCTCGGTCACACCGCCCTTCGGGATCTCGGTGCGCGCGAAGTCCTCCATCGCGGCCATGGCGCGCTCGCAGGAGTGGATGGCGCAGCGCATGGCGCGGATTTCGTGCTCGGTCTTGATGCCGCGCGTGCGTTCGGTGACTTCCTCGCCGTCGCGATACTCCAGCCCGGCGCGGCGGATCGCGTCCAGACCGGCGGGCTGGATCTTGTCGATGCCGATTTGAGTGTGGCCCGGCGCATGGGTGGCCAGCAGGTCTGCCACTTCGGCGGCAAAGGCATCGGCCGCGGGGCCGATCCGGTCGCCGCGGGCGAAGTAGAACATGTCCGCGCCGGACCGGCTCTCGCGGACGAGGGGATTGAATTCGGCGAGGAAGGGCGCGTTCTTGTAGTCCCAGAGGACCATGTAACCATCGGCGCAGAGCAGGCAGGCGCGGAACGGATTGTGGGTGTTCCAGAGCTGCATGTTGGTGGTGTCGGTGGCGTATCGGATGTTCAGCGGGTCGAACATCAGAAGCCCGCCGTAGCCGCGCGCCACGACGGCATCGGTCAGGCGCTGGTGCCGGGCCTTGCGCATTTCGGCGAGGTCGGGCAATTCCAGCCCAGCCTCGCGCCATTCGGCATGGGCCAGCGCCGTCGGGCCGATCTCGACCCGGTCGCCCTCATTGATGGTGCCATCGCCGAGCCGAGGGCCCTGGCTCGGGTCGATCTTGCGGCGATCCCTGTAATGCGTGTTCATTCTGGGCATCCCTCTCAGATGCTGGGTGATACGAAAAGCCCGCGCAACCCAGAGGGGCGCGCGGGCAGGGGATCAGGCCGCGGTTTCCACCGGTTCGGCGTATTTGCCGCGGGCGGGGCGCGCGCTGCGCGGAATGCGCCGCTCCGAAGTGTAGTCGTTGATCAGGTCGCAGGGCGTATAGTGCCGGTCGATCTCGTGCAGGTCCTCCTCGTCGAGCTCCGTGTCGAGCGCCGCAATGGCGGTGTCGAGTTGGGCGACGCTGTCCGCCCCCACCAGCATCGACGAGATCTCGGGCTTGCGCAGAACCCAGGCTTGCGCCACCTGCGGCGCGGTGATGCCCTTGGCTTCCGCCACGCGCTGCACCGAACAGGCGATGTCATAAGAGCAGCGGTCGCTGTACATCTGCGTGGTGAAGAAGTCGGTCTTGTTGCGCTTCGAGTGCGGCTCATTGGCAAGGATACCGCGGGCCAGCGGGCTGAAGGCCGAGACGCCGATCCCCTGGTCCATGCAATAGGGAATCATTTCGCGCTCTTCCTCGCGGTAGGCGCAGTTCAGCTGGAGCTGCATGTTGATCGGCTTGGTCCAGCCGTATTTTTCGCAGACATTCAGGATCTTGGCGAACTGCCAGGTGTACATCGTCGACATGCCGATGTAGCGCGCCTTGCCGCTGCGCACGACGTCGTTCAGCGCCTCCATGGTCTCCTCGACCGGCGTTTCGGTGTCGAAGTAATGCAGCATGTAGATGTCGACGTATTCCATCTTCAGACGCCGCAGCGACCCGTTGATGGCGTCGAAGATATGCTTGCGCGACGTCCCGTAGGAGTTCACGTCCTGGCCGATCTGGTAGCCCAGCTTGGTGGTCAGGATCAGCTCGTCCCGGCGCCCCAGGCGGCTCAGGATGTTGCCCACCACGGCCTCGCCTTCGCCGGCCGAGTAGAAATCGGCGAGATCGATGAAGTTGATTCCGCTGTCCAGCGCGTGGCCGATCAGCGGCTCGCTTTCGGTTTCATCGAAGATCCAGGGCTTCCAGTCCTTCGACCCGATGTTCATTGTGCCCAGGCACAGCCGAGAGACGCGCAGGCCCGAATTTCCAAGGCGTGTGTACTTCATCCGACAGTCTTTCCCATGAGGTGGATGGTTGGTGGAGAGGGGGGAGCCCGATCACCCGTAGGCGATCCAGACCCCTTTGGTCTTGGTGTAGGAACTCAGCGAATGGATCGCCATTTCCTTGCCCCAGCCGCTTTCCTTGAAGCCGCCGAAGGGGCTGGACAGGCCGTAACAGCCATAGCGGTTGACAAAGATCATCCCGGCATCGAGGCGATCGGCCATGCGGTGGGCGGTGTTGATGTTGCCGGTGTAGACTCCGGCGGCGAGGCCGTAGGTGGTGTCATTGGCCAGTTGCAGCGCCTCTTCGGCGGTGTCGAAGGGCGTGCAGGCCAGAACCGGGCCAAAGATTTCCTCCTGCGCGATGCGGGCGGAGCCGGGCACATTGGAGAAGATCGTCGGGCGAATGAACAGACCCTCGGCGTTGTCGCCCTGCCGGTCCACCTCGCCGCCGGCGACCAGTTCCGCCTCGCCCTTGCCGATCTCGATGTAGTCCATGATGCGCTTGAACTGTGCCGCGTTGCATTGCGGGCCCTGCTGCGCCTCGGCGGACAGCGGATCGCCGCAGCGCACCGCCTCGGCCTTTTCGATCAGCCGGGTCATGACATGGTCATAGATCCCCTTCTGGATCAGGAAGCGGGTGGGTTCCGAGCATTTCTCGCCCTTGTGCGAGAACATGACGGTAAAGGCGCGGTCGATCGCGGCCTCGAGGTCCGGGGTGTCGTCGAAGAAGATGCAGGGCGACTTGCCGCCCAGTTCCAGCGTCACCGCCTTGAGGTTCGACTGGCCCGAGTTCTGTACGATGCGGCGGCCGACATTGGTGGAGCCGGTGAAGGAGACCTTGTGCACGTCGCGGCTGACCGTGAGGTGATTGGCGACAGAGCCATCACAGACCAGCAGGTTCAAAAGCCCGGCGGGCAGGTCCAACTCGCGATCGATCAGCTCGAACAGATACTGGGTGGCCAGCGGCGTGAATTCCGAGGGTTTCATCACCACCGTATTGCCCATGGCCAGCGCCGGGGCGATCTTCAGGCTGGCCTGATAGAGCGGAAAGTTCCACGGTGCGATCAGGGCGCAGACGCCCACCGGCTCCTTGTTGGTGAAGTTCAGAAACCCGTCCTCGACCGGCGAGACCTCGCCATAGAACTTGTCGGTCCAGCCGGCGTAATACTCGAAGATATCGGCGCAGGTCGGGATGTCGTCGGTCATCGCCTCGGAGAGCAGCTTGCCGTTGGGCAGGCTTTCGAGGATGGCGAGCTTCTGGGTGTTCTCGCGGATCAGCCGGGCGATGGCATTGAGCACATCGGCGCGCGCCTTGCGCGTCGTCTTGCGGCTCCAGACATCGCTCTGGTGGCAGCGATGGGCAGCGGCGGCAGCGGCATCGGCCTGCGCCTCATCGGCCAGCGCGACGGTGGTCAGCGTCTCGCCGGTGGCGGGGTTCTTGACCTCCCAGGCCTCACCTGCACCGGCCACCCATTGGCCGTTGATGTATTGCTTCTTGTCCTCTTTCAGCCAGGTCTTGGCCCAGCTCAGATCTACATCGAGTGTCATTGATCTTCCTCTTTTTCGGAAAGGGCGGCGCGCAGGACGGAGAGGTCGCCCGCGGCCTGTTTCGCCAAGGCCGACGCCCGGCTGTAGCCAAGCCGGCGCTTGAGCTGCATGAGGCTCGGCGCCAGGCCTTGCGCGTTTTCGGTGTTGCGCGGGATGTCCAGTTCCAGCCCCTGAACGCAGTTGCGGCGCAGCGTGCTGACCCCGCTCTGCAAGAGCGCGATCATGTCGAGGAGGGCGATCACCACCAGCATCTGCCAGGGGTTGTAGTCCAGCTCGCCATGGTCCTGGGTCATGCGCACGGTCGCCGCGCGGCCGCAGGCCATCATCGCGCATTGCATGGTGAACTCGGGGATCGTCGGGTTGATCTTGCCCGGAATCGCCGAGGAGCCCGGCTGTTTCTGCGGCAGGCGGATCTCGCCGAAGCCTGCCGCCGGCCCCGAGGCCATCAGACGCAGATCGCCGCCGAAGCGGATCAGCGTCCGGGCGATCTGGTCCAGCGAAGCGGCGAGGTTTTGCAACGGATCATGCGCCTGCGAGGCGGCAAACAGGTTGTCGGCACGGCGCAGGTCATGCGCGAGGCCCGCCTCTTGCAGCACCGCGTTCAGCTGGTCGATCACCTGCGCGAAGAAGGCCGGGTCGCAATCGTCCGAGCGCCCGATGATATTGCCGCCGAGGTTCACCGCCGCCAGAGCGGCAGCGTCGGTCCGGGCACGCCGCGTCAGCCGCTGCAGGTTATGCGCGACTCCGCGAAAGTAATCGCCCGCGCGGATGTCCACCGCATCCTGCAGGCAGGTGCGGGCCAGCTTGGGCTGGTCCCCCATGCGACCAGCGCTCCGGTCGAGGTCCTCCACCAGACCCGACAGCTCGCCTTCCAGCCCCGCCCAGGCGGCCCGGACCGCGATATGGCAGGCGGTGGACAGGGCGTCGCTGGTGGAATGGTTGAGGTTGATATGATCGTTGGGATGCAGCGGCACGTAGTCGCCAAAGGGCGTGCCGAAGCCACGGAGATTGGCGAGATTTGCCAGCACTTCGTTGACGTTCATGTTGAGGCCGATCCCGCCGCCGCCATGAAATGAATGTATGGGAAACGGGGAGTCGGATGTTTGCGCCAACGCCTCGTCGATGACCGCACCGATCGCGGTTTCCATCTCCGATGGCAGCGCTCCGATCACCCGGTTGGTACGCGCCGCGGCGCGTTTGACGTGCAGCATCGCCGCGATCAATTGCGGGTAGTCCGACAGCTGCTGCGCGCCGGAAACCGGGAAAAGCTCCAGTGTCCTTTGGGTTTGAGCGCCATACCACGCATCGCCAGGCAAAGCGACGGCGCCGAGTGTGTCACGCTCTGTCCTGAAATGCTCCACGGGATTCGACGCCTTTCCTGTCGGGGATTGCCACGGCGTGTCTTTCGTCGAATTGCGGGATTCAGGCAAATTCCCAATTTGAAAGATCATTCGTTTTTGTAATGACCTTGCGACGAAAGACGGATAGACTGACAGAAATCCCTTCCGCTCTGAAAACCGCGCCCCCATGCTTTCCAGGAACACTCCCAGCCTCACCTCGCTTCGGGCCTTTTCTGTTGTCGGCAATTGCCTGAGCGTCACCGGCGCCGCCCGACAGCTTGGCGTCACCCAGAGCGCGGTCAGCCGGCAGATCAAGGCGCTGGAAGACACGCTGGATTTCAAGCTGTTCGACCGCGTCGGCAACAGCATTGCGCTGACCGCCGAGGGTCAGGCTTTCCATCAACGGATCTTCGAGACCTTCGGCCTTCTCGAAGACGCCGTGAACGACGCGACCGGCACCTTCCAGCGGCAAAAGATCAACCTGCTGGCGCCGCCGACCCTGGCGGCCCGCTGGCTGACCCGGCGCCTGCCGTCCTATCCCAGGCGGTTTCCAGGCGTCGAGCTGGCCGTTCACACCCAGCCACGGCCCAATGTCCGAATGGATTGCGTTGTCCATTTCGGCACGCATCCAACGGCGGGGTCGGATCATGTTCAGCTTTTGGTGGAGCAGCATATCGCCGTCTGCTCGCCTGGGCTCTTCGAAGACCGCGAGGCCATGCGCACAAGCTGTCTGCTGCATGTCTTCGACAAGGGCGACCGCTTTCCCCTGTGGGAGGACTGGCTGGCGCTGGAGCCGGACCACCCCGACCTGCCCACCGGGACCTCGATGGAATTCGCCTCGCTCGAGCTGGCCATCCAGTCGGCCAAGAACTCGGTCGGCATTGCCGTGGTGGATCGCAACATGATCGAATATGAGCTAAGCGCCGGCAGCTTGGTGCAGATTTCGCCGACAACGGTGGTGGGACCAAACGGGTACTGGCTGGAGATTTCAGGCGAACAACAGGCCAAGGGCCGCTCGGTGCAATTCTTTCGCTGGCTCAGGGGCATGGCAGGAGAAACGGCGGGAGGCCCGAAGGTGGAAGCCGCACGGTCCCCCGGACGGTGACGCAAAATAATCTTAAGCTTGGCTACGGAAGCCACTGACCGGTTCCTGAGTCAGCTAACCATCTGACATGCGGTGACAATGTCGCGAAGACGCGATTGACTACTGTTCAGGCAGTCGCGTGGGACGGCAGTTTCGACCCGCGTGCCGTCCGTCACTCGCTACCTGCCATTTCGGCGCGGTGCATCAATGGCCGGTCTGGTGAAGCTGCATTGCGGCATTGGGGCTGAGCGCGGAGGTCTGCTTTGGGCCGACCTTTGTCGCGCGGGTTCGCTGCGGTTGCAAATTTCTGCAGCTGCGCGCTCGGCAAAAAGGGCTCGAAGCGGACCTCTGCAACGCCCCCAGATCTACGATGCGCGGACAAGCTCCGCGGTTCCAATCCCCGCCAGTTGCACCTCGAGCCAACGGATGTGGCCGTTCAGCTTCTTGCTGGCCGGCCCAAACAAAGGGATGATGAACCTCTCGTAGCAGGCGTGGAGCGTGTTCACGTTCTGGATGTGATGGCGGCCTGAGGCCAAGCGCTTGCCGGGCTTGTTGCCGACCACGAAGTGCCAATTCTTGTGTCGTGAAGTCTTCCCAACGAGGACGCGGCGGTCGCGGGACGTTCTGCGGTTCGGCGAAGTTCCGGACCCATTCACGGGTTCCGTTGCGCGACTCCCGCTGGTAGGTCTCGTCCGCTAGATGATCCCGGAGAAGCTCGCCGTTGAACCGCTGCTCCCCATGATCGTAAACACCAGCATCAGCCAGCGCCAGACAGTGTATTTGTTTAGTCCGACCGTCTCGCGAGCTTGCGCACCGGCTGCGGAGCAGAGGTGCCCAGCATATCCCGCAGCGCCACGAAGAACAGGTCTGGGCGATTGATGCGCGGCCGATGGCTTTGCCGGTTCGGCCCGAACAGTTTAAAGGCAGCCGATGCGGCGGTAGCGCTGGATTTTGGTCCGTGTGCGGCCCCACTTCTGGCGGCGGTCGTCGCCGCAGAAGCGGCACTTGTGATCTCGGTTTGTGGATCAAGAGGTCGCCCGTTCGAACCGGGCAGGCGGTACCATTTCAAACCAATAGGTTACATGCCGATCCTCGTGTGGATAAGGCTGTTTAGTCTCTTTTTCACTCAGATGAATTGTTGCAGATCGACGGGTTCAGCGATTGCTTCAGCTCGATTCTCGGCCGGAATATTTGGTGTGTGATCGGTATCATTGTGGATCATGTCGGTGCGCTTCCTGGCTCTGCAACGTGCATATGCCAATGCGTCACCCAGGGCGGTACCAGTCTCGACAACAGCGCCGAGCCGGCCTTTCCGAGACCGCGTGCAGTCCAGTGAGAGTTCTTTGCGATTTCCGCCGAGGTTGCACGCGGGGTCCTCGGCGGAACCGGGCGCGGGCTTCGGCATCGGGTCTCAAGCCGTTTGTTGAATCGCCTTCGGGACGTCAGCCAATCTCAAAAAGTACCTCGGGAACGCTGAATCGAACTCGAACTTGCATCGGCGCCCGCTGAGGCGACCGAGCGGGGACACTATCGGGCGGCTCTGCAAATACGGCTCGAGCGGCCGGTCCTCGCAACGCGGCCTCCTGATGTGCAAGATACCAAGGTCCTCGTCACATCAAGAGTCGACTTCCGGGATTGTCTCCACGGTCTTCAACGTCGACCATGTGTCGTCGCGTGGCGGGGACGGGGGCAGGTCGCAGGTGCGACCATGGATGCTGAGCTTTGCAATGAAGTGTGCGGAAATTGGAGCCGTGACAAACAGGAACGCCATGATCAGCAGTTCATGCATCGAGGGTTCGCCTTGGATGGCCGATTGGATCATCGATGCCAGAAGCAGCATGCCGATCCCCATGGTCCCCACCTTTGTCGGGGCATGGAGACGGGTCATCGGATCATTGAACTTCAACAGCCCGATCACCCCCACCACGACAAACCCCGCTCCGATCAGCAGGCAAAGGGCGACAGCATAGGTTGTAATGATCTGACCCGTCATTCGATGATATCTCCCCGCAGGATAAAGCGCGCCAGTGCGACGGTCGAGACAAAGCCCAGCATGGCAATGAGCAGCGCGACTTCGAAGTAGATCTGCACCCCCAGCTGGAGGCCGAGAACGATCACCAGACCCAGAGCGTTGATCACCATCGTATCGAGCGCGAGGATCCGATCGCCCGGCGTCGGGCCCATCACCAGCCGTACCATCGACAGGATCTGACCAAGGACCAGCGCGCCGAAGGCGATGGCCAAGGCGATGTCCAGAACTTCGGTTGCCGTCGTCACGCGAAGATCTCCTTCAGTCGGCGTTCGTAGCGGGTCTTGATCTCGTCGCGCACGCCCTCGGGGTCGTCGGTATGCAGCACATGCACCAGCAGGCTGTGGCCCTCGTCAGAGAGGTCCGCAGAGACGGTGCCTGGGGTCAGGGTGATGGTCCCCGCGAGCAGCGTGATGGCCTCGGGCTTGCGCAACTCCAGCGGCACCACGATCCAGGCGGGCTTCAGCCTGGCATTCGGCACCGAGATGACGATCCATGCCACCTGCACATTGGCGACGAGAATGTCCCACATCACCATGACGCAATAGGTGATCATCTTGCCCAGCCGAAAGCCTTTTGGCGTGTCGGGCCACCAGACCGAGGTTCCCCATGGAATGACGATACCGAGGATGATGCCAAAGACCACCATTCCGGCAGAGACTTCGTTCTGCAAGAGGGTCCAGACCACTGCCAGCAGCAGGGTCAGAAACGGATGCGGCAGCAGCCAATGCAAGGCACGTCCCATGTCACTGCTCCTCCTTTTGTTCGCTCAGCTTGCCGGGCGTGTTCAGCACCGTCGAGATATAGCGCTCTGGCGCAAAAAGCTCGGTGGCGATGGCGGCGGTGTAAACCTGTACCCGTCCGGCAAAGACCGTATGGGCAACCAGAAGCGCAATCAGCCCGCCGACGGCAGCATAAGACAGCGCAGACGGGCGCGGCATGGGCGCCGCATTCTCCGCCGCCGCGACAGACTGCGCCTTCCAGAACAGAACGCTGCCAGCGCTGGCAAATCCGACCACGGCGATCAGGCTGGTGGCCAGAACGATGACCCAGATCCAGACCACGAGGCTCGTGCCGTAAGCTGCCTGCATCACCAGCAGTTTGCCGATGAAGCCCGACAGCGGCGGCAGGCCCGCCATGGCGATCGCCCCCACCAGAAAGAGCCCCGAGGTCAGGACAGCTCCGGCGACTGGCGGCTGCGGCGTCAGGTCGAGGTTGGCCCGACCGGTGCGCACGAGGTCGACAATCAGGAACATCAGCGCGCCGGCGAGGGTCGAATGCACGATATAATACAGGGCCGCGGCGATGCTGGTCGGGGTGAAGAGCGAGATCGCCACCATCACCATGCCCATCGACCCGATGATCGAGAAGGCCACCAACCGATCCAGCCGTTTCGCCGCCAGCACGCCGATCATCCCGATGCTGAGCGACAGCAGGGCCGCTGGCAGAAGCCAGAGGTCATGCAGCCCGGCGGTGACGGAGAGCTCTGGCGGAAACACCAGCGTGTAGACCCGGATGATCGCATAGGCTCCGACCTTCGTCATGATCGCAAACAGCGCCGCCACCGGCGCCGGCGCCTCGGCATAGCTGGACGGCAGCCAGAAATGCAGCGGCACCAGTGCGGCCTTGATGGCAAACACCAATAGCAGCAGAACCGCAGCAACGCGAATGCCCACCGTATCCTCGGGCCCGATCAGGGCAACGCGCCTGGCCAGATCGGCCATGTTGAGCGTGCCGGTCTCGGCATAGAGCGACCCCAGCGCAAAGAGAAAGAGCGTCGAGCCGATGAGGTTGAACAGCACGTATTGCACGCCCGCCCGCAGCCGCGCGTTGCCGCCGGCGTGGATCATCAGGCCGTAAGAGGCGATCAGCAATACCTCGAAAAAGACGAAGAGGTTGAAGAGGTCACCGGTCAGAAACGCCCCGATCACCCCCATCAGCTGGAACTGGAAGAGCGCGTGGAAATGCCAGCCGCGTTTGTCCCATCCGGACCCGATGGCATAGAGCAGCACGAACAGCCCCAGCACCGCCGTCAGCAGGACCATCACCGTCGACAGCCTGTCGCCAACCAGCACAATGCCAAACGGCGCCGCCCAGTCGCCGAGCCGGTAGAGCAGGAACGACCCGTCAGAGACCTGCACCGCCAGCCCCAGCGCAATGCCCCCCAGCATCAACACGCCGGCGACCGAGACGGCGCGCTGAATGGCTACGTGGTGACGCGCGGCCAGCACGATGAAGGCTGCGAGCATGGCTGGCAGAACGACGGGGGCAATGAGCCAATGGGTCATGATCTGCCTTCGGCGGGATTGTCCGCAGCCTCTGGTACATCATCCACATGGTCATCTTCCGATCCCAGAAATGCTCCGAGGCCGATCATCACCACCACAGCGGTCATGCCGAATGAGATCACGATGGCGGTCAGCACCAGCGCCTGCGGCAGCGGATCCGCATAGGTGCTGACGCCGTCGCGCAGGATCGGCGGCGCCGAGACGGTCAGGCGGCCGGAGGCAAACAGGAACACGTTGACTGCATAGGTCAGCAGCGCCATGCCGAGGATCACCGGAAACGTGCGCAACCTCAGCATCAGGTAGAGGCCCCCGGCGGTCAGAATGCCAATGGCAGACGCGACGAGCAATTCCATTCAGTCGCCCTCCCTGACGGACACGGCCCTGGCCACCAGCGGATCCTCGCGCGAGGGATCGATATCCATCGGATGTTCGCTCTCGGGCATCTGCGCGCGCCGCGCGAGACGCGAGAAGCTTTCCAGCGACAGCATCACCGCACCGACCACGGCCAGAAACACGCCGAGATCGAAAAGCGCCGCGGTGGCCAGTTCGAACTTCTCGAAGGGCGGGATGCGGACATAGGTGAAATCCGAGGTGAGGAAAGGTTTGGCCACGAACCAAGAGCCGATGCCGGTCAGGCCGGCGATCAGCACGCCGGACCCGATCACCCCGTGGTAGGGGTACTTCAGACGCGCCGAGGTCCAGGCAAAGCCGCTGGCCATGTATTGCATCACAACCCCGATAGAGACGATCAGGCCGGCGATGAATCCGCCCCCCGGTTCATTGTGGCCGCGCCAGAAGATGTAGAACCCGACCAAGAGAATCACCGGCATCATCACCCGGGTCAGCACAACCATCATCATCGGATGTACATCGCCGGCGCGCGGCTGGTCGGGCTGGCGGTTGAGCAGCCGTGCCCGTACCGGCCCGCGCAGCAGAGTTTCGGTCAGCGCATAGATCAGCAGGGCTGCGATACCCAGCACGATGATCTCGCCATAGGTGTCAAACCCGCGGAAATCGACGAGGATCACATTGACCATATTGGTGCCGCCGCCGCCCTTGTAGGCATTTGCCAGATGGAACTCCGAAATCGGTGTGCCGACCGCGTCGCGCAAGAGATAGTGATAGGCCAGAGCAAAGGTCGCCAGACCGCCGGCAATGGCGACGCCGGCATCGCGGACCCGGCGTAGAACCGTGCTCTCAACCGGCGTGCGGTTCGGCAGGAAATTCAGCGCCAGAAGCAGCAGGATGATCGTCACCACCTCGACGGTGAATTGCGTCATCGCCAGATCGGGTGCGCTGAAGAACACGAACCCGATCGAGACCATCAGGCCGACAATCCCGATCAGGATGAGTGACAGCTGTCGATTGCGGTGCATCAGCACCAGAGCGCCAACCGCCGCCACCAGCATCAGCCAGCCGGCGATGGTCACCGGGCCGGCCGGTTGCAGGGCACGGGTCTGCGGCCCCACCGTTCCCGTGCTCCAGGCGTGAAAGCCTGCGGCAAGGATCACCACAGTGCCGATGGCGGCATAACGGGTGAAGGCGCCATCGTGGACCGGCAGGATCAGCTTCCGGGCCAACCGGACGGCGGCCGCGACCATGGCTTCGAAAATCACCTTGGCCTCTGGCCTCGGCGCCGCATCCCAAAGCCGGAGCGAAGGATTGAACACCGCCAGCATGATCAGACCGCCGACAGCGGCGATCACGGACATATAAAGCGCTGGCACCAGCCCGTGCCAAATCTTGAAGTGGACGTCTGGCAACTCCGTCGCTCCGCCCAGCACCGAGGCGGTCACGAGCTTGACAAAGGGTTCGGCGAGGTAAGGCGCCACGCCGATCACCACCACCGGCACCACCAGCAGTGCCGGCGGCAGCCACATCCCCGGGTTGGGATCATGCGGGCGGGCCGGATAATCGTCGCGAACCGGTCCCAGAAACACGTGACCGATCAGCCGGAAGCAATAGGCGGCAGAAAACAGCGCCCCAAGCGTCGCCAGTACCGGCACCAGCCAGGGCACTCCGAAAAGCGCCGTCTGATAGGCTTCGTCCAGCATCATTTCCTTGGACAGGAACCCGTTCAGCAGTGGTATCCCCGCCATCGACAGCGCCGCCAGCGTCGCGATCACAAAGGTGACCGGCATCAACCGGCGCAAACCCCCGAGACGGCGGATGTCGCGGGTATGGGCCTCGTGGTCGATGATCCCGGCCGACATGAACAGTGCGGCCTTGAAGGTTGCGTGGTTGAGAATGTGAAACACTGCCGCCATGGCGCCAAAAGCGGTGCCGGTGCCCAGAAGCATGGTGATCAGCCCCAGATGACTGACGGTCGAGAACGCCAGCAACGCCTTCAGGTCATGCTTGAACAGCGCAATTACCGCGCCCAGCACCATGGTGACCAACCCGGCGGTGGTGACGATCACCACCCATTCCTGCGTGCCCGAGAGTGCCGGCCACATCCGCGCCATCAGGTAGATGCCGGCCTTCACCATCGTGGCCGAATGCAGATAGGCGGAAACGGGCGTTGGTGCCGCCATCGCGTGCGGCAACCAGAAATGGAACGGAAACTGCGCCGACTTGGTGAAACAGCCCAGCAGGATCAGAATCAGCGCCGGCACATACAAGGGATCGGCCTGGATGAGGTCGCGGCTCTGCAGGATCACGCTGAGATCATAGCTGCCGACAATCTGGCCGAGGATCAGCATCCCACCGATCATCGCCAGCCCGCCGGACCCGGTGACGATCAAGGCCATCCGGGCCCCTTGCCGGCCTTCGGGAAGATGTTTCCAATAGCCGATCAGCAGGAAGGATGACAGCGAGGTCAACTCCCAGAAGATCAGCAAGAGCAGAATGTTATCGCTCAGAACCACACCCACCATCGCGCCCTGAAACAGCAGCAGATAGGTGAAGAACTCTCCCATGTGGTCGTCACGGCTCAGGTAGTGCCGAGCGTAGGCAATGATCAGCAGGCCGATGCCCAAAATCAGCAGCGCAAAGAGAAAGCCCAAGCCGTCCAGCATCAACGTGACGTTGAGACCCAGCGACGGCATCCAGTCGATCCGCGCCGTCACCACTTCGCCCGCCAAGACCGCAGGCAGATTGGTCAGCAAGCCAATGAAAGCCGCCAATGAGACAGTCAATGTCACGCCGGCGCAAGCAGAGCGCCCGGCCGAGTTCATCAAACCGGGCAAAAGCGCGCCCAGGAAAGGTAAGGCAACGAGAAGCAGGAGGGACACACGAACTCCTTTTGGTAATCTGTACAAACTTGGATCGGATTTGCAAAGACCCAGAGAAAGATACCGTATGGGACTCTTGCGCCAGTCTCCGCGGCACGCGGACCGAAAGATGCGAGGCCACGGTGGCACCATGGGGGCAATGATCAGTGATTATCTGGAGAAGACGTTCACTGGTGGATGGCAACATTTCGTGTCGACCTTGTCCTCCAGCATGTTCAGTGCAGTCCTGAACCAGGGTTTTCGCACTGATGGGGCAACTGCCTGCGAAAGCACGGGGCGCCTCGGATGCTCTGCTCATCAACCTTGGATCGGCGGAAGCTGGGTTTTCCGGCTGAACCACGATGACGGGCTGGCGACATTACAGGGATGATGCATCGCAATCGCGACGTTCTATCCGATCGTTTTGCCAGGACGATCCCTGCAATGTCGCAGTCAATTATATCCCGAGCTTAGCCTGATCTGCCCACAAGAAGCTTGTCGATCCTCCGCCCGTCCATATCCACCACCTCGACCGTCCAGCCCCGCAATTCCAGCCGCTGCCCGACTGCAGGCAGGTCTCCAACCTTGTCGAGCACAAGACCCGCCACCGTCTCAAAATTTCGATCCGCGTCGATCTCCAGAGACAGGAGATCCGCGAACTCGTCGACCGGCATCCAGCCTGCAATCAGGTAGGATCCATCCGCTCTGGTCACAACCTTCGGCTCGTCCATCGCGCTGTCCGGAAACTCGCCCGCGATCGCTTCGAGAACGTCCATCGGCGTGATAATCCCCTCGAAATGCCCATATTCGTCATAGACAAGCACCATGTGGGCCGGCGCGGTGCGAAGGCGATCCACGACCTCCAGCGCGCTTTGCCCGTCCCGGACCGTCGGCGCTTCGCGCAGCAGAGCGCGCAAATCGAAGGGTTCGTTCATCAGCGCGGGCGCGAGGATGTCGCGGGTGGTCAGAACGCCGATGATATTGTCGGCATCCCCGTCCCAAACCGGCAGGCGGGACCGGCTGACGTCATGCAGGCGCTGCAGAAGTCCCGCCTTGTCGCTGCTGGCATCGAGGGTCTCGACCTCGTGCCGGGCTGTCATCAGTCCACGCGCAGTCCGGTCCGCGACCCGCATCACTCCGGCAATCATCTGGCGTTCGGCGCGATCCATGGCACCGGAGCTTTCGGCCTCGGCAATGATCAGGCGGACCTCCTCGTCGCTGACCCCGCGTGACTGGCTTCCCGATTGTCCCAGCAGGGCCAGCACCAGCTTGCCGGACCGGTCAAGCACCCAGATCAGCGGCGCTGCGACACGGGCGATGATCCGCATCATCGGAGCCACGCGAACGGCGACCTCTTCGGGCGCGCGAAGAGCGATCTGCTTGGGGACAAGTTCGCCCACGATCAATGACAGGTAGGTGATCGCCACCACCACCGATCCAACGCCGACAGACTGGGCAACGGCAGAGGGCATACCACCGTCGATCAGGCTTGCCGCGAGACGCGTCCCCAGAGTCGCACCCGAGAAGGCGCCCGCGAGAATACCGACCAGCGTTATGCCTATCTGGACACTGGACAGGAACCGGCCGGGGTCATCGGCCAGTCGCATGGCCGTCGCGGCCCCCTTGCTGCCCTTGTCCGCCAGCAGCTTCAGGCGCGCGGGCCGAGCCGAGACGATGGCCAGTTCGGACATCGCCAGTAGGCCATTGATAAGCGTCAGCAAGATGACGATGGCAATCTCGAGGTACATTTTCTCCAACTCTTGCCGGGCTCTCCGGCCGTTGATCTTTTGAATGGGGTTACTTGTGGCGCACCAGTGGGCCACGGCCCCCGCTTCGCGTCTCGGGTCAGTTCCTGAAGGCGTGGAATGCGCTCGTGATCGCGTCCCACAGGTCAAAGACACGGGCAAAAAAATGCTCATGCGCCGCGAAGACCTTGTCTCCGCGCCCGAGGAATTCGACTTCGAGCGCGTCCAGAAGACGTTCGAGGCGGCGTCGATGGATCCCGAGACGACTTTGAACAGGATCGGCAAGGACGCCAGCGAAAGCGGCGAATACCGAGCCGAGCATGACCAGCCCCGCCACGGTGGCTCCCGTCAGCCATGGCGGGGTATCCGCCGCGAACATTCCGTACCACATTCCGCCGAGCGTCTCGCCCAGCGGGAACGCCGCGACTGCATTCGTGCGCGCCATGGCGTCCGCGACGTCCGGCGCCATCGAGATCATGCCTGGCGTCAGCGCCTGGAAGGCAAATGCTCCGACAGCAAGGACGCACAGCGTCGTGGTCATTTCCGCGACGGCGGTACGGGTACCTGCATACTCTCTGAGGGCGCCGGCAATCCGCTCGCCAAGGGCTTCGGCCTCGGAAGGGGTCGGGCGCATTCGGATCATTTCGCGCAACTGGGGCGCAGCCAGGATGGCGTGCGCCAGGGCAGAGGGCTCTCGGTCCGCCGTCTCGGGGTCGGGAGACAGTTCCAGGATATCGGTTACGATCAGCCTTTCGACCCGCCGCGCGACGGATGTGCGCATGAGGATCCGTCGTCGCGCCAGCCAATCGGCTGTTCCTCGCAAACCCACGTAGCGACAAAGAAATGCAGTGACGCGGCTCAGCACGAGGATCGGCGACAGAACAACGTTTACAGGTGCCCGGAGGATGTCCAATCCGAGCGCCGCGCCATGAAGGCGGAAAGTTCCGGGCCAGGTAAAATGCCGCGCCACGAAGCCGTCGACCAAAGCCCGGCGGCCATCGAAGTAGTCCAGGGCGGCTGTACTGCCGATTCCAGGCGCGGTCAGTGACCGGCTCGATGATGTGCCCATGGCGATGCCCTACCATCTCCTTTCTTCAAACTCTTCGAGAAGGTTGCATTTCGCCGATCGACAGGCGGGCATTCGCACTTCGAATTCAATATGTGCACCTCGTGAGGAGATAGCGCGACTGCAAGGGGTCCCGCGAGGATTCTTTTCTATCGATCAACTTCGCAAGCGACATTATTTTCAACGGCACCTTGTAGCCGAACCTTTCAGTACGCAAGTCTGCGCAGATGGCGGATCAACTGCCTGCGAGGGGCGATTGCGGTGGATTATCTCTTTCTGATTGGTGGCTTGGTCGGACTGTTCTTTGGCGGCGAGGCGCTGGTGCGCGGCAGTGCCGGCATCGCCCGGCGCATGGCGATCCCGCCGCTGCTGATCGGCCTGACGGTTGTCGGCTTCGGCACTTCGACGCCCGAACTTCTGGTGTCCGTCGATGCCGCCTGGCGCGGGGTGCCCGATATTGCGCTCGGCAATATCGTGGGCTCCAACATTGCCAACATCCTGCTGATCATTGGCCTGTCGGCGCTGGTCTGGCCGATCAAGATCACGGGGGCGACGCTGCGGCGCGACACGGGCGTCATGATGGTGGCCGCGCTGGTGCTTGTGCCCTTCTTTGCCATGGCGCAGATGGGGCGACCTGCAGGGCTCGTGCTGGTTGCCGGACTGGTGGCCTACCTTGTCTGGGCCTACCGCCAGCCCGGCGACATGGAGGCTGAGGACGTCGACGTGCCCGCTCCGGCCTCGGCGCTCGTGTCGACACTGTGGGTCATTGGCGGACTTGTCGCGCTCATGGTGGGCGCTCGGTTCCTTGTTGATGGCGCGGTGAATATCGCGCGCGGCTTCGGGATTTCCGAGGCGTTCATCGGCCTGACCATCGTTGCCGTCGGAACATCGCTGCCGGAACTGGCGACGTCGCTGATCGCCGCCTTTCGCCGCCAGTCCGAGATCGCCATCGGCAACATCGTCGGTTCGAACATCTTCAACGTGCTCGGCATTCTGGGCGTGACCGCGCTGATCGCGCCGATCCCCGTGGCCTCGCGGTTCCTGACCTTCGATCTGCCCGTCATGATCGCCGTCTCGCTGGTTCTCACGGCCCTGCTGCTGACCCGCCCGGTGATCGGGCGCGGGATCGGCGTGGGGTTGCTGGCGGGCTATGTCGCCTATGTCTGGGCTGCCCAGGGATGACAAACGCGTCCACGCTTGGTGAGAGACGGCCTGGAGCGATCCTGTCGCGTCTTCTCATTGTGCTGGCGCTTGTGCTGGTCGCTCTGGCGCAGGCTCATGCGGGCGGTATGGCGGCAAATGCCGGTCCGGCTGCCCTGAGCAAGGTCGAGCGGGCCTTGGGCGTTGCCGCGACACAGCGGCTTTTGGTGCGCGCGCAGCTACCAGACGACACGTCGCGTGACACCGTGGTTCTGGATTCTGCCGAAAGCGCTTGGCCAAATCGCACCGAAACAACAGTAACGCCTGCGCTGCACCCATCTGTCCTGCCTCTCGCAATCCGTATCCTGCCCTCGGTCCGTGGGCCGCCTGGGGCCTGACGTCTTCTCGTCAGACTGAACTCTCAGGAAAGAATGGATACTGAACATGCGCCGACCAGCATGGGTCGTGATGACCTATATCGTCCTGCTGCTTCTGGCAGTTGCGACGGCCCTCCCGAATTTTCTGCCCTCGACCGTCCGAAACACGCTGCCGGACTGGGCGACCAGTCAGTCCGTGTCGTTGGGTCTTGATCTCCAGGGCGGCGCGCATCTGCTGCTCGCCGTGGATCGCGAGGACCTCGCTGTGTCGCGGCTCGAGGAACTGCGCTCCACCCTCGCCGACGAGATGCGCGCGCTTGACTTGAACCCGGCGGCAATCCGGATCGTGGCAAGGACGCTTTCGGCCCCTGCCAGTGACGCGCTGCTTGCGGCGATGAAGGGGATCGCAGGCGCGACCATGCAACCCGGCTCACCAGTCGATTTCACGGTGGACGCGGCTGACGGGGTCTTGCGGCTGGAACTGACCCAGGCCGGGCTGGACCGCGCCGCCACGACCGCCGCCGACAGCAGCCTCGAGGTGATCCGCCACCGGGTCGACCAGGTGGGCGTGTCGGAACCCGTCATCAGCCGGGTCGGCGAGGACCGGATCCTCGTGCAGATGCCAGGTGTGGAGAATCCGGCACAGCTTCGCGAACTGCTCGGCTCCACGGCGAAGATGAGCTTCCAGATGGTCGCGCCCGGACCGGGGCCGGGCGTGTCGATGCTGAAATTGAGAGACGGCTCGGAGGCGATCCCGGTCGAGGATCGGGTGGCGCTCTCGGGCGACCGATTGGAGCGGGCGGCTCCTGCCTTCGACCCAGATGCCGGGCACCCGATGGTCACTTTCGCCTTCGACCGGCAAGGAGCGGTGGCCTTCGCCGAGATCACGGCGGCGAATATTGGTCAGCGCTTTGCGGTCGTCCTCGATGGCGCGGTGCTGACCGCGCCGGTGATCCAGTCCGCCATTCCCGGCGGTCAGGGACAAATCACCGGTGACTTCACCGTGGAAGAGGCGCAGACCCTGGCGGTTCTGCTGACCTCGGGCGCACTGCCCGCCTCATTGGAGGTGATCGAGGAACGCAGCGTCGGCGCGGCATTGGGTGCCGATTCCATCAGGGCCGGGCTGATCACCGGCGCACTGGGGCTTGCGCTGGTCGTCGCCGTCATGGTCGGGCTGTATGGCGGCTGGGGTCTGCTGGCCAGTTGCATTCTCGGGCTGAACGTCATGTTGACGCTGACCGCGCTCGGAGTGCTGGGCGCAACGCTGACACTTCCGGGGATCGCGGGCATCATCCTCTGCCTCGGGATCGCGGTCGACAGCAACATCCTGATCTTCAGCCGCATCCGTGAGGAAACGGCGAAGGGCGTCACGGCCATCAAGGCGCTGACGCAAGGCTATGCGCGGGCCTGGGCGACGATCCTGGATGCCAACATCACCACGCTTTTGGCGATGCTCCTGCTGTTCATGTTCGGCGCTGGGGCCATCCGCGGCTTTGCCATCACCATGAGCCTCGGCATCGTGATCTCGATGTTCACCGCAGTGGTGTTGATGCGGATGATGATGGAGGTGCTGGTGCGCCGCCGCAAACCCGCGCGGCTGGCCATCGCTCCGCTGGTTGGCGGCGTGCCCACGCCCGCTACCTTCTCGTTCATGCGCCGGGGACGGATCGCGCTGGCGGTCTCGGCGGCGCTGTCGCTGGCGGCGGTGGGCGCGCTGGTATGGCCTGGGCCGAACCTCGGAATCGATTTCACCGGGGGTGTGCAGATGGTGCTGCGGTCCGATGCGCCGGTGCCCCTGGCCGATCTGCGCGCCGCCCTTGCCGCCGGGCTGCCAGGCGATGCGAGCCTGCAGGCCTTCGGCAACCCGAACGAGGCCCTGATCCGCGTGCAAGGCGAGGTCGGACAGGCCACGGTCGCGGCGGTGGAAGCGGCCGCGGCGCAGGCCGTTCCAAGCGCGGTCTTCGATCAGATCGACCTCGTCGGTCCAACGATAAGCAGCGAACTGGCCACGACGGGACTGATTGCCCTCTCGCTCGCGGTGCTGGCGATGCTGGCCTATATCTGGGTCCGGTTCGAGTGGCATTTCGCGGCCGGCGCCATCGTGGTGCTGATCCTCGACGTCACCAAGACCTTCGGCGTCATCGCGGTGACGGGGTGGGAGGTGAACCTGACCACCATCGTCGCCCTGTTGACGCTGATCGGTTATTCGGTGAACGACAAGGTGGTGGTCTATGATCGCATCCGCGAGCACCTCTGTGGCGACGACGCGCCGCTGGCGGATGTGATCGACCGCAGCCTGAACCAGGTACTTGCGCGCTGCGTCTTCACCTCCGGCACGACGCTTGCCGCGCTGCTGCCGATGGCGATCTGGGGCGGGCCGGCGGTTGCCGGCTTCGCCTGGCCGATGATCGCCGGCGTGGTGATCGCGACCGGATCATCGCTTTTCGTGTCTGGACCGGTGCTGGCCTGGCTCGCCGCGCGCAGTCCGGCCGCGACGAGCGGCCGATCTCTACCGCAGGCAGGTTAATAAAGGCGCGCCGTATGACGGAACAATCCTAGCGCATTTCTTCTTACGGCCCTCAGATTACATTCTCACATGAGACAGGTCATGCTCCCGCCAATGAAAGCCCCCGATCCCCTTTTGGACAAATGCCCGATTCATACTGACGGCTTTCGCATCCCGCGACGACTGTCTGACATACTCCAAGAGATCGCAGATGCCCCAGCAACACCTGAGGAACGGATGTCTCTCGGGCACCTTATCGATGGGTTCGGGAACCGAGCCTACGGTGCGCTGCTCTTCATCTTCGCAATTCCTGTCGCATTGCCCATTGCGATTCCTGGTATCTCCGCAGTGCTCGGTGCCCCGCTGCTTTTTCTCTCCTGGCAGCTGATGCGTGGACGTGAAGAGCCTTGGCTGCCGGAGGTCATGCGCCGGCGTTCCTTCCGGCACGGCGACTTCTCCAAAACGATTTCGCGGGGCCTGCCTTGGATGCGACGTGTGGAGCGACTGGTCGGGCCACGGCTCACCTGGTTGGTGAGAGGGCGCAGGGAGCGGGCGATCGGTTGTCTGGTGTTCATTCTCGCTTTGATCCTGTTCCTGCCAATTCCGTTCGGAAACTCGATTCCAGGTTTGGCCATCGCAATCCTGCCGCTGGCTATTCTCGAGCGCGACGGCGCTGCGGCGATAGCCGGAACCTTTCTGGGCCTCGTCGGAATCGGGGCCGTATCGGGTATCATTTTCGGGATGATTAAGGCTGCTGTTTTCCTCCTCCAGTCCGCGATCGGCTCATAGGCGCATTGCATAAAGCCGAAATGTGCAGAGGGCGTGCAGGGTGCTTGCATGCCAGCTGGTAGCATGGGTTCAAACCGACAGTTTGCGAGAGAAGACCGAACCGCTGCCCCTGCGGTGACTTTGTCGTTCCTGCGGGATTTCTACACTGCAAATCGTCCGCTCCTTTCCAAGCCGGGCCAAGGCCTTGCCTCGCCGTTTGCCCTGACGTCACCTCAGGCGCGGAACCGGAAGCGGGCGAGGGCGTTCCTTCACCAGCCCCTCGAGCCCTGAAGGATTCGCCGTGACGCAGATGCCCGACACCATGACGACAGCCCGCCCCGCGCCGGACCGGCAGAAGATGCTGCAGGACCTTGACCGCCTGTCGACCCTGCTCGACAGCAAGTTCCGCGTGCCGGGCACCTCCATTCGCTTTGGTCTGGACGGTATTCTGGGGTTGATCCCCGGTGTCGGTGATCTGGTGACGGCGGGGCCCGCGGCCTATCTGCTTTATCGCGGCTACCAGATGGGGGCGCGCAAGCGGACCATGACGAAGATGGCGGTAAATGCCGGGATCGACTTGACTGTCGGTGCCATTCCGGTGGTGGGCGACCTGTTCGACGTGTTCTTCAAGGCCAATCGGCGCAACGTTGCCTTGCTGCGCCGCGAACTGGAGCGGGATGATCCGCAGGTGCGGGGCGTCTGAACGCCAGCGGTTAATCTGGACGCGCCAGCATTTTCCGTAATGTTATTCCGTCACCGCAGGGGCGGGAGCCGAAATCGTCACCTGCTGCGTCATCCGCCCGGTCACCCGGTCGAAGATCAGGATGCGGTCGTCTTGGGTCACCACCGCCACCCAGCCGGTGCCGAAGGTCACCGCCTCGGCGCTGACGCCGGCGGGCAGGCTCAGGTCTTCGGGCACCTGCGGGCCGGGGTCGCGGAAGCGGATGACAATCAGCGCGATGATCAGTATGACCCCGGCAATCATCACGCCCGTCAGCACCGTGACCAGCAAGCGCAGAAAGCGCAGGTTGGCCGGCTCGGGCAGCTCCGCCTGCGTTTCAGAAGGGTCATCCATGCCGGAACTCCGTTTCACCATCGGCGCCAATCCGCCCGGCCGCCTTGATAAGGCCTTAGCCCGCGATGTGCCAGAGGAGGCGGCGCTGTCGCGCACCCGGTTGGCACGGCTCCTGGAAAGCGGCGCGGTGCGGCTGGATGGCGTGGTCGAGGTGAACCCCAAGGCCAGGGTCGACGAGGGTGCCGAGGTGGCGATCACGCTGGAAGAGGCGGAAGAGAGCCACATCCTGCCAGAGGACATCCCGCTCGAGGTTCTCTACGAGGACGCGCACCTGATCGTGGTCAACAAGCCCGTCGGCATGGTGGTTCATCCCGCGCCGGGCACGCCTTCGGGCACGCTGGTCAACGCGCTGCTGCACCACTGCGGCGACACGCTCTCTGGCGTCGGCGGCATGAAGCGGCCGGGCATCGTGCACCGGATCGACAAGGACACTTCGGGTGTGCTGGTGGTGGCCAAGGATGACGCGGCGCACCATGGCCTCGCGCTGCAGTTCGAGAAACACACCGCCGAGCGCGCCTACAAGGCGGTTGTCTTCGGTCTGCCCGATGCCGCCGATCCGCGGCTGCGGGGGTTGCGCGGCATCAGCTTCGAGCCGGGCAACGTGCTCAAGATCACCACGCGGCTCGCCCGCCACCGCACCGACCGGCAGAAACAGGCGGTGTTCTTTGACACCGGCCGCCACGCGGTGACGCGGGCGCGGGTGGTGGAACGGTTCGGCCAGCCGCCAGCGGCGGCGCTGATGGAATGCCGGCTCGAGACCGGGCGCACCCATCAGATTCGCGTTCACATGGCCCACGCCGGCCACGGGCTGATCGGCGACGCCACCTATGGCGGCAAGCGCAAGATCGCCAAGGGCGCACTGTCGCCAGCGGCGCAGGAGGCGGTGCAGGCCTTTCCGCGTCAGGCGCTGCATGCCGAGACCCTGGGCTTTGTCCACCCGGTCACCGAAGAACAGCTGAGCTTCACCGCGCCGCTGCCGGAGGACATGGAATCGCTGCTCGCCGCCTTGCGCGGCTGACCGGCTGAAACATTTTCGCTGCGAAGACGCACCCTGGCCGCGGTCGGTTCCGCAGGCTCTGTGCATTTGTGCACATAGACACCGATTATTCACGGGTTTATGACAGGTTTTGTCGTGAAGTGCACATGCCTGTGATCCGATGACATGGCGCTTTCAATCTGAACGGATCGGTACAATTATCGTAGGCAAGGTGGATATGTGCTCTTGAAAGGCCCGATTTCCACACCATATGGAATGTTAAAGTCCTAAACATTGGAGGGGACGGACATGGCTAACTACGCAAATCTCCCGGCGCCGACGCCAGAAGGCGGGCTGTCGCGCTATCTGCAGGAGATCCGCAAATTCCCGCTGCTCGAGCCGGAAGAGGAATACATGCTGGCCAAGCGCTGGGTCGAGGAGCAGGACACCGAGGCGGCGCACAAGATGGTCACCTCGCACCTGCGGCTCGCGGCCAAGATCGCCATGGGCTATCGCGGCTACGGCCTTCCCCAGGCCGAGGTCATCTCCGAGGCCAATGTCGGCCTGATGCAGGCGGTCAAACGCTTCGATCCCGAAAAAGGCTTCCGCCTTGCGACCTATGCGATGTGGTGGATCCGCGCCGCGATCCAGGAGTACATCCTGCGGTCCTGGTCGCTGGTCAAGCTGGGCACCACCTCGGCGCAGAAGAAGCTGTTCTTCAACCTGCGCAAGGCCAAGGCCAAGATCGGCGCGCTGGAAGACGGCGACATGCACCCCGACAACGTGGCACAGATCGCCACCGATCTGGGGGTGACCGAACAGGAGGTCATCAGCATGAACCGGCGCCTGTCGGGCGGCGATGCCTCGCTCAATGCCACCGTCGGCTCGGAAGGCGAGGGCACGATGCAATGGCAGGACTGGCTCGAGGATGAAGACGCCGACCAGGCCGCCGACTACGAGGAACGCGACGAGCTGCAGGCCCGCCGGGCGATGCTGGCCGAAGCGATGGATGTGCTCAACGACCGCGAGAAGGACATCCTGACCCAGCGCCGGCTGTCGGACCAGACGGTCACGCTCGAGGATCTCTCGGGGCAATATGACGTCAGCCGCGAACGCATCCGCCAGATCGAGGTGCGCGCCTTCGAGAAGCTGCAGAAGCGGATGAAGGAACTGGCCAAGAAGCAGGGCATGATGGCCCAGGCCTGAGCTGGGTCGGATCACCTGCACGGAATGAAAAGGCCGGGGGAAACCCCGGCCTTTCGCTTTGACGGCCGGTCCGCTTTTGGCGATGTTGGCGCCAACAGTCTAGCGGAGGACAGACCATGGCAGATCACGTTCGTTGGGGCATCCTGGGGGCGGCGAATTTCGCCCGCAAGCACATGGCCCCGGCGCTTCAGACCGCGCGGCGCGGCCGGCTGGCGGCGCTGGCGACCTCGAGCGCCGAGAAGGCCGTTCCCTTTCAGGAACTGACGCCGGAAATCGCGGTGTTCGGCGATTACGACGCGCTGCTGGCCAGCGATGCGGTGGATGCGGTCTATATCCCGTTGCCCAATCACCTGCATGTGGAATGGACCGAAAAGGCCCTGCGCGCCGGCAAGCATGTGCTGGTGGAAAAGCCGCTGGCGATGAGTGCCAACGAATTCGACAGCGTCATCGCGCTGCGCGACGAGACCGGGCTGGTGGCGGCCGAGGCCTACATGGTGGTGCATCACCCGCGCTGGCAGAAGGTGCGAGAGCTGGTGCAGGCCGGCGAGATCGGCGAGCTGATGCTCTGGGACACGGTGTTTTCCTACAACAACCGCGCCGACACCGGCAATATCCGCAACCGCGCCGACACCGGCGGCGGTGCCATCCCTGACATCGGCGTCTACACCTATGGCACCGCGCGCTACGTGACCGGCGAAGAGCCCGAGGCGATCCTCTCGGCCGAGATGCGCTGGGAAGAGGGCGTCGACGTCTGGTCGCATGTCACCGCGCGCTTTCCGTCGTTCCACTTCTCCGGGGTGAACTCGATGCGCATGGCGGGGCGGCAATACGTGGCGATCCAGGGCGATCAGGGCGTGATCACCGTCAAGGCGCCGTTCAACGCGGCGGTGTTTGACCAGGCCGAGGTGACCTTGGAGCGCGCCGGGATGGAAGCGGTGACCTGGCGCTGGCCGGGGGTGAACCAGTATGTCTGCCAGGTCGAGAACTTCAACGCGAGCGTTCTGGACGGGGCGGCCTATCCGTGCCCGCTGGAGTTCTCGCGCGGGACGCAGGTGATGATTGATAAGGTGTTCGAGAAGGCGCGGGGGTAGGGGGCTTTTACCCTCGCGCGACCGCGCCCTGCGCGTTAACAGCGGCCGTCAGGCCGCCGCGCATCGCCGACCCGCCCCCAGGGGCGGCGATTTGGTATGCGTGGGCGCTTCGCTCGGAGATTCTCCGGATTTGGCGGGGATAAAGTTTTGCCGAACTTCGGTCGGACCGCCACCCCGCGGGTCGGCGACGCGCGGCTTTTTGCGCTACGTCGAGGTCGGGTAGCGGTGGGTTGGAAACCCACCCTACGACGTGTGTGAAAGCTGGGCACTGCGCGTTAACAGCGGCCGTCAGGCCGCCGCGCATCCGTTGCCCGGCAGGAGATTTGGCTCTGCCAAATCTGCCGAGAGGGGCCGACCCGCCCCCCCGGGGCGGCGATTTGGCTACCTTAGGCGCGTCGCTCGGAGGTTCTCCGGGATTGGCGGGGATAAAATTTTGCCGAACTTCGGCCGGATCGCCACCCCGCGGATCGGCGATGCGCGGCTCGTCGCTTCGGTTGGCGGTTGGGTGGCGGTGGGTTGGAAACCCACCCTACGGCGGCTGAACGAAGTCCATTTCGGGCATTTCGCCCCCGCGCGTTATACCGCGCGGATGCTGGGCGTCTTGGGCATGCCGCTGTTGGCGTCGATGAAACTCAGCACCAGCGGACGGATGTTGTTGCGCCAGGACTTGCCGGCGAAGATGCCGTAGTGGCCGGCGCCGGGCTCGAGGTGGCTGGCCTTCTTGCTGTCGGGCAGGCCGGTGCAGAGATCGAGCGCCGCGATGCATTGGCCGGGGGCCGAGATGTCGTCCTTGCCGCCTTCGACGGTCTTGACCGCGACGGTGGTGATCTTGCCGATGTCGACCTTCTTGCCGGCGACGGTGAACTCGTTCTTGGCAATCTCGCGGTTCTTGAAGATCCGCTCGACCGTGGTCAGGTAGAACTCGGCCGGCATGTCCATGACAGCCAGGTATTCGTCGTAAAACCGGTTGTGCGCGTCGTGGTCCGAAGCCTCGCCCCGGGCGACGCGGCCGATCTGGTCGACAAAGGCCTTGGAATGGCGGTCGGCGTTCATCGAGATGAAGGAGGTCAGTTGCAGCAGACCGGGATAGACCTTGCGGCCAACGCCCGAGTACTTGAAGCCGACCTGCTGGATCATCGACTGTTCGAGCTGGCCCATGGTCACCCGGCGGCCGAAGTCGGTCACGTCGGTGGGGGTGGCGTCGGGGTCGATCGGCCCGCCGATCAGCGTCAGCGAACGCGGCTGCGCCTCGGGGTCTTCCTCGGCCAGATAGGCGGTGGCGGCCAGCGTCAGCGGTGCCGGCTGGCAGACCGCGATCACATGGGTGTCGGGGCCGAGGTGGCGCATGTATTCCACCAGGTAGAGGGTGTAATCCTCGACGTCGAACTTGCCCTCCGACACGGGAATATCACGTGCATTGTGCCAATCGGTGACATAGACTTCACAATCAGGGAGCAAGGACCGAACTGTCGAGCGGAGGAGCGTGGCATAGTGTCCGGACATTGGTGCAACCAGCAGAACCTTTCGCGGCGCCGGGGTCCGGCCCGCCACCTCGAAGTGAATCAGATCGCCGAACGGCCGGCTGACCTCGGTGCGGATGTTGACCAGGTGATCGCGCCCGTCTTCGCAGGTGATCGAATGGATACCCCAGTCGGGCTTGACCGCCATGCGTTCAAAGGCGCGTTCGGTCACCGAGCCCCAGGCGGCAAGCCAGGTCATCCCCGGATTCGGCCACATGGCAAAGGCCGGATAAGAGGCCATCGCCTCTGCCGTCGCCCCGAGCCACTGGTTCGTGTTCCGAAGGGTTTCCATCATATCGTAGGTGACCATGTAACGCATCTGCGTGTGCTCCGGAGCTGTTGGGGCCCTGCTGCGCCCTGTTGTTTTGTCGCTTTGACCCCTCCAACAAAGCGACCTAATGCTGCGACTGCAAGATTAAAGAGGATTCGTTGAGATGACAATCGAAGAGACCAAGTCGAGTAATAATATTGCTCATCTAGACGAAAATATTGCCAAAATTGATCACTTGACGCAGCGTCTGGCCAAGGCCCTGACGCGCCGCAAGCCGCCGAATCCTCAAATTGCTGCGCCCGAGTCAGAGCTTTTTGCGCGCGCAGCAACCGCCTATTGGCAGGAATGGGTGCAGAACCCGACCAAGATCCTCGAGCACCAGGTCGAGTACTGGGGCAAGTCGCTCAAGCACATGGTCGAAGCCCAGCAGCTGCTGGCCCAGGGCAAGCTTGCGGCCCCGGAAGACACGACTCCGGATGACAAGCGGTTCTCGAACCCGGTGTGGAAGACCAACCCCTATTTCAACTTCATCAAGCAGCAGTACATGATCAATTCCGAGGCCATCAAACAGGCCGTGGAAGACATCGAGGACATCGACGAGAAGGAAAAGAAGCGGCTGCGCTACTTCAGCCAGCAGATCGTCGACATGATGGCGCCGACCAACTTCTTTGCCACCAACCCCGATGCGCTGATGAAGGCGATCGAGACCGAGGGCGACTCTGTCGTCAAGGGGCTCGAGAACCTGGTGGCCGATCTCGAGGCCAACGACGGTGAACTGGTGGTGCGGCTCGCCGATACCGAGGCCTTCGAGGTTGGCGGCAATATCGCCACCTCGCCGGGCAAGGTGGTGTTCCGCAACAAGATGATGGAGCTGATCCAGTACAGCCCCAGCACCGAACAAGTGCACGAGATCCCGGTGGTGCTCTTTCCGCCCTGGATCAACAAGTTCTACATTCTCGACCTGAAAGAGAAGAACAGCTTCATCAAGTGGGTCGTCGACCAAGGCTATACGCTCTTCGTCGTCAGCTGGGTGAACCCCGACCGTTCCTATGCCGACATCGGCATGGAGGAATACGTCGAGCACGGTTACCTGACCGCGATCGAAGAGACCAAGAAGATCTGCAAGGTCAAGCAGGTCAACGCCATCGGCTATTGCATCGCCGGCACCACGCTGAACCTGGTTCTGGCGCTGCTCAAGAAGCGCGGCGACAAGTCGATCAAGTCGGCGACCTTCTTCACCACGCTGACCGATTTCTCGGATCAGGGCGAATTCACCCCCTTCCTGCAGGACGATTTCGTCGACGGGATCGAGGCCGAGGTCGACCAGCACGGCATCCTGCGCTCCTTCATCATGGGGCGGACGATGTCGTTCCTGCGCTCGAACGACCTGATCTATCAGCCGGCGATCCGCAGCTACATGATGGGCGACACGCCGCCGGCCTTTGACCTTCTCTACTGGAACGGCGACGGGTCGGGCCTGCCGGGCAAGATGGTGATGCAGTACCTGCGCGGGCTCTGCCAGCGCAACGAGCTGATCGAGGGCAACTTCGAGCTGATGGGCGAGACCCTGTCGATCAAGGACGTGACCGTGCCGATCTGTGCCATCGCCACCGAGACCGATCACATCGCGCCCTGGAAGGATTGCTACCGCGGCTTCCTGATGACCGGCAGCCGCTCGCGCACCTTCATCGTCGGGCAGTCGGGCCACATCGCCGGCATCGTCAATCCGCCCACCAAGGACAAGTACGGCCACTACGTCAACGAAGAGCTGCCCGACAGCCCCGAGGCCTGGATGGAGGGCGCGGAATTCCACCAGGGGTCCTGGTGGCCGCGCTGGGAATCCTGGCTCAAGTCGCGTGCGGGCAAGAAAGTCGATGCACGCGAACCGGGTGATTCCGACCATCCGCCCCTTGGTGACGCCCCCGGAGACTATGTCCGGGTGAAGGCAAGCCTCTGAATTTACGTAAGGTTATGCTTTTTTCTGCACCGCAGCATAAAACTGTTGAAATGCTGCGGTGCAGCGGCTATATTCCTTGCAGACGCAGAAAACGGGGTGGGCCCGTACTGCGCAGAAACAAAGGATCATCATTATGGCCGCTGCAAAAGCACAAGACGTCACCGCCCTCCTGAAAGACATGATGGGCGCATTCCCCGTCGACACTTCCGCTCTGGAAGATGCCTTCAAGACCCAGGCGACCCTGAACGAGAAACTCTCGAACGTCGCTCTGGAAGCCGCTTCGAAGTCGACCGAGATCTCCTCGAAATGGACCAAAGACACCCTCGCCAAACTGGCCGAGCTGTCCAAAGCCAAATCCGAGCCGGCCGACTACGCCAAAGCCATGACCGACTTCGCGTCGGCTCAAGCTGAAGTTGCTGCTGAAAACGTGGCTGCCTTCGCCGAAATCGCCAAGAAAGTTCAAATGGAAACCGTTGAACTGATGATGGCTGCCGGCAAGGAATTCTCGGAAGAAGCTTCGGCTGCCGTGAAAAAAGCCACTTCGGACGCGACCGCCGCGACCAAGAAAGCGACCGCAACCGCGAAGTAAGCTGGTTGAGATTTCGTCAGCGTTGTCTCCTCCCCCCTGATGCGCGACGACATCATCAAAGACGGGTCCTTCGGGGCCCGTCTTTTTTTGTCTGCCGGTCTCTTTTCGAAAAGGTGATCGGCCAGACCTGCGCCACCCTTGCCAGAGCCCTTCGCATTGCGCACCATCGCCGCGACACCAGGCGGGAGGGCGCACCATGGGAATTTTCGGAAGATCGCAGGTCGGGGCAGGGGCCTTGTCGCTTGTCCTGCTCTCTGCCGGCGCCAGCGCGCAACAGGCCGAGACGCCCCAATTCCAGCCCTTCACCTTTGCCGGCACCGTGGTGGCGCGCGAGATCACCGGCCTGTCCTACGAGGCCGGCGGCTGCATCGTCGAGGTCTCTGACAGCGCGCGGCGCATCGGCGTCGCCGAGAGCGGCCAGGTGCTGGTGAAGCTCGACGCGCAGGATGCCGAACTGGCGCTCGAAACCGCCAAGGCGCGCGTGGCCGATCTAGAGGCCGCGGTGGCCGAGAAACAGCTGGCCATCGACGCCGCCGAGGCCAACGTCGCCCGCCGCGCCCAGGAGCTGGCCTTTGTCGGCAAGGAGTTTGCCCGTAACGAGCAGATGTTCCGCCGCGGCCTGATCAACGAAAGCACCATGGAAGGCGTCGAGAGCCGCAAGATGAACGCCGATTTCGCCGCCGACCAGGCGCGCGAAACCCTGGCCAGCGCCATCTCGGCCAAGAAACGCGCCGAGATCGCGCTCGACATCGGCAAACTCGACCTCAAATCCCAGGACGTGGCCTATGCGGCGCTGGAATTGCGCGCGCCTTATGCCGGGGTTCTCCTGGGCTTCGAGCCCAATGTCGGCGATTGCGTCTCGGCCGGGGCCTCGGCCGCGCAGATCTACGCCCCCGAAAAGAAATCGGTCGAGGTCTTCGTGCGCGTCGACCAGCTGGTGGCGCAGCAATCCTCCGGCGTGACCATCGGCGCGCCGGTGCGGATCGGGCGGATCAATGGCCAGGCCTGCGGCGGTGCATTTACCTGGATCGGCACCGAGGCCGACCTCGAGCACCAATACGTCAAATCCTCGATCGAGGTCGACGAAGCCTGCGCCAGCGCGCTTTATCTCAACGAGGCGGTCGAGGTCGAAACCCTGGCTAATCCGGCCTGATCCCGGCCATTGCGGCGCAGCAGCAGGTTTTTCGCGCTTGCGGCGTCACAACGCTTTTCTTTTCGCAAACACTGGCCTAGGCTTTTCTGCAGCGCTGAAACTCACGGGAGGACGGCCCAAGTGGCGGACAAACCGAAACCCCTTCTGATCAAGCGGTATGCGAGCCGCAGGCTCTACAACACCGAAACCAGCGACTACGTGACGCTCGAAGATATCTCCGGTTTCATCCGCGATGGCCGTGACGTGCAGATCGTGGATCTGAAATCCGGCGATGACCTCACCCGTCAATACCTGCTGCAGATCGTCGCCGAACACGAAAGCCGCGGCGAGAACGTTTTGCCGCTGGGCGTACTCACCGATCTGGTGCGCAGTTATACCACGCAAGCGCAAAGCGTCGTGCCGCAATTCCTGACCGCGTCCTTCGAGATGCTGCGCGAGGGCCAGAACCGCATGCTGGAAATGAGCCCGATGGCCAAGATGCCTGGCTTCGAGGCGATGAAGGCCCAGCAGGACGCCTTCATGAAGGCGATGTCCGGCGGGATCACCCCGCAATGGTCGGGCCCCGAACGCGAGGGCGGCACCGAGGAGAAGGGCGAGGAAGACCTCGACGCCATCAAGAAGCAGCTTGCCGAGCTGCAGACCAAGCTGTCGAAGCTGGACAAGTAGAACCCGAGCAAAGGCTCAGGACACCACAGGCCCCGCGGCATCCGCGGGGCTTTTGCGTTTCCGGGGCTCAGGTGCCGTAGGCCCGGGTCTCGCCCATCACCGTCTCGGCGGCGGCAATCAGCGCCTCGGCGATGAAGTCGCATTCCGCCCGGGTCAGCCGCGCCGGCAGCCGCACGTCGCAGGCCCGCATCAGCATCGCCCGCGTCGCCGGCAAATCCTCGGGCAGGTCCGGCACGAACTTCCAGTTCCAGAAGGCGCGCGCATTGTCGGCCGACAGCCCGAAGATCTGCACCTTGACGCCCATCGCCTCAGCCGCCTCGGCAAAGCTGCGCCGCTCGTCCTCGCGCATGCCTTCGAGGTTGAACTGGATCGAATCCGGCGCGCGCTCCTCCGGCAGAAGAGGGTCGGGCACCCGCATCCAGGGGCTGGTATTGAGCCGCGCGGCGACATGATCGTGGTTCGCCCGGCCATCACGCACCCGCTGTTCCAGACAGGGCAGCTGCGGCCGGATCACCGCCGCCGAGAGGTTCGACATGCGTTGATTGTAAAGCGGCAGGGTGTTCTGCAGCCCCGGAAAGACATCGCGCAGCACCGGGTGTTTCTTCCAGTTGTGCTCGTAGGCGCCCGACATGATGATCGCCCGGGCCACCAGTTCGGCATCGTCGGTCACAAGGATGCCGCCTTCGCCGGCGTTGATCATCTTGTAGCTCTGAAAGCTGAAACAGCCGATCCGCCCGAAGGTGCCGATCTTCTGCCCATTCCAGGTGGTGCCCAGCGAATGCGCCGCGTCCTCGACCACCGGAATGCCGCGCGCATGGCAGAGCGCCATGATCGCATCCATGTCGGAGGTATGGCCGCGCATATGGCTGATGATCACCGCCTCGACACTCCCCAGCTTGGCCGCGAAATCGTCGAGGTTCACCCGGTAGTCGTCGCCCACCTCGCAGAGCACCGGCCGGCAGTCCGCATGCACCACGGCCGAGGGCACGGCGGCAAAGGTGAAGGCCGGGATCAGCACCCGCGCATCCCGCGGCAGGCCCAGCGCCTTGAGCGAGAGAAACAGCGCCGCCGAGCAGGACGACACCGCCAGGGCAAAGTTCACCCCCATCATCTCGGCAAACTCGGCCTCGAGCAGCGAAACTGGGGCGTTCTCGGGCGCGGTGTAGCGGAAGAGGTCGCCGCTTTGCAGCAACCGGTCGATCTCGGCCCGCGCGGCCTCGGGGATCGGCTCGGCGTCATGAACGTTGGGGGCCTGCACTGCGCTCATTTTCGTTTTCCTTAATCCGGGTTTCCAGAAAAGTAAAACAGAGCAATCGGGCAAAAAAGTGAAATTTCCGTAACGGGTCCGGATCGGCGGCGGATTGTGACGTCAGAAGCCCAGCCGGTCGCGCAGGGCAAACCAGGACATCGCCAGCGTCAGCAGCGGCGTGCGCATCATGCCGCCGCCGGGAAAGGCCGGGGCGGGCAGGGCGGACATGGTCTCGAACCCCTCCTGTTCGCCCATGATCGCCCGCGCCATCAGCCAGCCCGCATGGGTCGCCGTGCCCACGCCATGCCCGGAATAGCCCGAGGCCGAGAGCACGCCGGGCGCCACCTGCGCCAGGTACGGCAGCCGCTTCATGGTGATCGCCAGGGTGCCGCCCCAGGCATAGTCGATCTTCACGTCCTTGAGCTGCGGAAAGACCTCCAGCATCGGCCGCCGCACCTTGGCGGCAATATCCTTGGGGAAGCGATAGCCATAGCTCTCGCCCCCGCCGAACAGCAGCCGCTTGTCATGGCTCAGCCGGAAGTAGTTCACCACGAAACGGCTGTCGGCCACCGCCACATCCTCGGTCAGCACCTGCGCCGCACGCGCGCCCAGCGGCTCGGTGGCGACGATGAAATTGTTGATCGGCATCACCCTGGCCCGCACCTTGCGATCAAGCGTGCCGAGATAGCCGTTGCCTGCCAGGATCACGTGATCGGCCTTGACCCGGCCCTCACCGGTCCGCACCAGCCCCGGTTCGACATGGTGCACATAAGACCCCTCATGGATCACCGCACCTGCCTCGGAGGCCGCCTTTGCCAGCCCCACCGCCAGCCGCAGCGGATGCAGATGCGCCGCGTCCCGGTCGATCATCCCGCCCTTGTACTCCGGCGACGGGCAAAGCGCCCGGCAGGCCGCTTCGTCCAGCGCCTCGGCATGGGCATAGCCATAGCGCTCCTGCAGGAAAGCCACGTAGCCCTGCAAATCCGCCACCTGCGCCCGGGTCGAACCGGTCCAGGCCACCCCCGGCTTCAGGTGACAGTCGATCCCGTGCTCAGCCACCAGCCGCTTGACCAACCCCTTGGCATCTTCGCCCAGCTGCCAGTATTTCGCCGCATCCGCGCGCCCGACCAGCGCCTCCAGCCCCTGCTGGTCGACCCTCTGCCCCGATCCCAGCTGCCCGCCATTGCGCCCCGAGGCGCCAAAGCCCACCCGGTGCGCCTCCAGCACCACCACGCGCCGGCCGGCCCCGGCCAGCTCCAGCGCCGCCGACAACCCGGTATAGCCCGCGCCGACGATACAGACATCGGCCGTGACCTCACCGCGCAACGGCGCGAACCGCGGCAGAAACTCGGTCGTCGCCGCATACCAGCTTGCGGGGTATTCCCCAGCCCGATCATTGGAAAACAGCAGGTTCATGAACCCACCCCCCTGCTTCTTCTGTTCACAAATACCCTCGGGGGGAGTCGCCCATGGCGACGGGGGGCAGAGCCCCCCAACCCTCACACGTTCAGCAACAGGTGCTCACGCTCCCAGGGAGAGATCACCTGCAGGAATTCCTCGTATTCCGTCCGCTTGACGATGCCGTAGACCCTGGCAAATTCCGGCCCCAGCACCTCGTGCAGCTCCACCGCCTCGTCAAACAGGTCCAGCGCCGAGCCCAGAACCTGCGGCACGTCAGGCTCGCCCTCATAGGCGTCACCGGAAAACTGCGCCCCCGGCGTGACCTGGTTGACCAGCCCGAGATAGCCACAGGCGAGCGAGGCCGCGATGCCGAGATAGGGGTTGCAGTCCATGCCGCCGATGCGGTTCTCCACCCGACGGGCTTTCGGCGACGAGATCGGGATGCGGATGCCGGTGGTGCGGTTGTCGCGCGCCCATTCCAGGTTGATCGGCGCCGCATGGTCGCGCACGTAGCGGCGATAGGAATTCACGTAGGGCGCCATCACCGCGATGGCCGAGGGCAGATAGCGCTGCAAGCCGCCGATGAAATGCGCGAAGGCCTCGGTCTCGCCGCCCTCATCGTCGGAAAAGATGTTGCGCCCGTTCTCGAGGTCGAGCACCGAGTGGTGGATATGCATCGCGCTGCCCGGCTCGTCGGCGATCGGCTTGGCCATGAAGGTGGCAAAGCAGTCGTGCCGCAGCGCCGCCTCGCGGATCAGCCGCTTGAAGTAGAACACCTCGTCGGCCAGCTTGACCGGGTTGCCGTGGCGCAGGTTGATCTCCAACTGACCGGCGCCGCCCTCCTGGGTGATGCCGTCGATCTCGAAGCCCTGGGCCTCGGCAAAATCGTAGATGTCGTCGATCACCGGGCCGAATTCGTCCACCGCGGTCATCGAATAGGCCTGCCGCGCGGCGGCGGGCCGGCCCGAGCGGCCCATCATCGGCTCGATGCTCTTGGCCGGGTCGATGTTGCGGGCGACGAGAAAGAACTCCATCTCCGGCGCCACCACCGGCTTCCAGCCGCGCGCGTGATAGAGGTCCATCACCCGTTTCAGCACGTTGCGGGGCGAGGCCGGGATCGGCACGCCCTCACGGTCAAAGGCGTCGTGGATCACCTGCAGCGTCCAGTCACCGGTCCAGGGCGCGGCGGTGGCGGTCGACATGTCGGGCCTGAGGATCATGTCGCGCTCGATGAAGCCATCGGCGCCCGCCGCCTCGCCCCAGCCGCCGGTGATCGTCTGATAGAAGATCGAGTCGGGCAGGAAGAAATGCGATTGCCGCGCGAACTTGCTGGCCGGCACCGCCTTGCCACGGGCGATGCCCGGCAGGTCCGAGATCACGCATTCCACTTCATCGAGCCTGCGCCCCTCGAGATAGGCCTGCGCCGCCGCGGGGGTCTGGGTGATCCAGTCGGTCATGCGAAGCTCCTGTCGCGAAAGAACTGGCCGATCATCCGGGCCAGCGTGTCATTGGCCACCGGCGCCCCGACAGAGGCGCGCGCCGCCTCGAGCTGTTCGGGCGGCAGCACCTCGCCACGGGCCTCCATCAACCCGGTGATGAACTCGGCGGTGAACTCCGGATGCGGCTGCACGGAAAACGCCTTGCGGCCATAGACCAGCCCGGCATTGGCGCAGAAATCGGTGCTGGCGATCACCTCGGCCGCCTCGGGCCGTTCGGTCACCTGGTCCTGGTGCCAGGCGTGCAGCGGCAAGGTCTCGCCGCCGAAGTCATATTTCACCCGGCCCACCGACCAGCCACCGATGTATTTCTCGACCCGGCCGCCCAGGGCCTGGGCAATGATCTGGTGGCCGAAGCAGATGCCCACCATCGGGATGTCCGCCGCATAGGCCTCGCGGATCAGCGCCTCGAGCGGCGCGATCCAGGGCAGGTCCTCGTAGGCACCGTGCTTCGACCCGGTGATCAGCCAGCCGTCGGCGTCCTTTACGCTGTCCGGAAAGACGCCATCGACGACGGCATAGCTGTCAAAGTCAAATCCCTGTCCGTCCAGCAGATCGCGGAACATGTCGGGGTAAGTCTTGTGGTCAGGCAGCGCCTCGGGCCTGTGCCCGGTGGTGAGGATGCCGATCTTCATAGGTCACCTGTATGCTTAGACCGTGTCGAGGTAGATCTCGACTCGCTCCGTTTCACTCAATTCTTCCATGTAATGGGCCTCCTGCCGCTTGGTCAGCAGGAAGTTGCGGATGATCTCGGGGGCAAAGATCCGGCGGATGTGCTCGCTGCCCTCGAAGGCATCCATCGCCCCAACCCATGTGGCCGGAATCCGCGGCAGGTCAAGCGCATAGGCATTGCCGGTAATCGGATCAGCGGGTTCGATCGCATCCTCCATGCCGTTCATCGCCGCGCCGAGGATGACCGCCAGCATCAGGTAGGGGTTCACGTCACCCCCCGCCACCCGGTGCTCGATCCGCCGGGCCCGGTGATCGCCAGAAGGTACGCGCACCGCCGCCGTGCGGTTCTCGTAGGCCCAGCAGATGCCGGTCGGGGCATGCGCCTCGGGCACCAGCCGGTCATAGGAATTGTGATGCGGCGCAAAGACCAGCGCGCTGTCGGCCATGGCATCGAGACAGCCGCCGATGGCATGGCGCAGCACGTCGGTGCCCTTGTCGCCGCCGTCGTCAAAAATATTGTCGCCGTTCTCGTCCAGCACCGAGAAATGCGTGTGCAGCCCCGAGCCCGCGTAATCGTCATAAGGCTTGGCCATGAAGGACGCGGCAAAGCCGTGCCGCCGCGCCAGACCCTTGACCAGCCATTTGAACAGCCAGGCATCATCGGCGGCGCGCAGCGCGTCGTCGGAATGCATCAGATTGATCTCGAACTGCCCGAGACCGGCCTCCGAAATCGCGGTATCGGCGGGAATGTCCATCTCTTCGCAGGCATCGTAGAGATCGGTAAAGAACTGGTCGAAACTGTCGAGCGCGCGGATCGACATGGTTTCCGCCGCCTTGCGCCGCTTGCCGGAGCGTTCGCTCACCGGCACCTGCAGCGACCGGCCGCTGTCATCGATCAGGTAGAATTCCAGCTCCACCGCGACGACGGGCGTCAGCCCCTTGGCCTTGTAGCGATCGAGCACGCGCTTCAGCGCATGGCGCGGGTCGCCCTCGTAGGGTGAGCCATCCTCGCGGAACATCCAGATCGGCAGCAGGGCCGTGGGTGCCTCGAGCCAGGGCATCGGCAGAAAGCCGCGCTCGGTGGGCAGCAGCACGCCATCGCGATCGCCGCTTTCGAACACCAGCGGGCTGTCGTCGATATCCTCGCCCCAGATGTCGAGATTAAGCACCGAGACCGGAAAGCGCGTGCCGCTCTCCACCACCTTGTCGGCGAAACGCACCGGCACCCGCTTGCCGCGCGGCTGACCATTGAGGTCGGCGGCGGCGACACGGATCGTGCGCACCTGGGGGTTCTTGCGCAGCCAGGATTTCATTGCATTGCCGGACATGGGGCACCTTGGTTGAATAATTTGATCAAATTATGGATAGCGACCCGCCCCCCGGTTTGGCAAGCGGGAAATGTCGCCGGACGCAAGCCAAAGGAGCCCTCCGCCCCCAAGTACAGCCAACGCCGCCCCGGACCTGATCCGGGGCCTCACCGCCTGCCCAGAAGCTCCCGCTCGGCGCCCGGGACGGCTCAGCGCATCAGGGTCAACCGCAGCTTCATCTTCTCCCGCCGCTCCTGCGGCAGATGCCGGTTGAGCCACCGGTTGATCAGCCCGAAGAGGGTGATCAGCGCCAGCGTCAGCAGGATGAAATAGCCCGCCAGGATCGGGTAGGGCACAAAGGGGTTGAAGGTCTTGTCAGCGAAGTAATTGGCATAATAGAGCGCATCTCCCCGCTGCTGGAACGCCGGAAACCCCGAGAAATAGACCAGCGTGGTGGCGTGAAACAGAAAGATCGCCTCGTTGGTATAAGCCGGCCAGGCCAGCCGCAGCATGGTTGGCCAGATGATCCGCCGAAACCGTGTCCAGCCGGAAAACCCGTAGGCATCCGCCGCCTCGGTATCGCCCTTGGGGATCGACAAGAGCGCACCATAGAAGATCTCGCCGGAATAGGCCGCGGTATTGAGAAACAGCACCACCAGCGCCCCGGCCCAGGCCGAGGTCAGCGGCGTGAAGAAGGGCGCCACCTGTTTCAGAGACAGGAACAGGAAATAGGCAAAGAAGAACTGGATGAAGAGCGGCGAGCCCCGGAACAGAAAGATGAACCACTCCGCCGGCTTGCGCAGCACCGGGCTCTGCGCCGCCTTGCCCAACGCCACCGCCGTGGCCAGGAAGAACCCGGCAAAAAGCGCCAGCACCCCGAAATAGACGTTCCAGATCATCCCCGAACCGATCAGCACCACCTGCTGGCACAGGGTGAAATCCGACCGCGGCAACAGCCGCTCGCCCACACCCACCGAGCGCAGCGCATAATCGGCAATGGTCTCCCAGCAACTCATGCCGCACACCCCCTGCAGCTTCCTCTTGCCGAAAATACCCTCGGGGGAGTCGCCAGAGGCGACGGGGGCAGGGCCCCCATGATACCGCCAGCCCAGCTCATGCCGCGGCCTTTCTCTGCGCTTCGCCACCGGACGTGGCCTGTCCATGGGTCAGCCGCTTCATCACCCGGTCCAGCACCACCTCCGACACCTTGGTGAAGCCCAGGTAGAACACCAGCAGCGCCAGGAAATACCACATCCGCCAGTCGCCATGCGGATACTCGGTGAACCGCGGGTTCTTGGTGCCGCCCAGCTCTCGCGCCCAATAGACGATGTCCTCGACGCCCAGCAGGAACAGCAGCGGCGTCGCCTTGATCAGCACCATCCAGAGGTTCGACAGGCCGGGCAGGGCATAGACCCACATCTGCGGCACGAGGATGCGCCAGAAGCTCTGGCGGCGGGTCATGCCATAGGCCTCCGCCGTCTCGATCTGTGCCCGCGGCACCGCACGCATGGCGCCAAACAGCACATTGGCGGCGAATGCGCCAAAGACGATGGCAAAGGTCAGCACCGCCAGCAGAAACCCATAGGTCTCGTGAATCCACTGCGGTGCGGTGCCAAGCGGCAGCTTGGCCGCGTCGCAGACCACGAAATCATTGCCCTGACGGATCGGCTGGTCCCAGCCGGGGCAGAGCACCTGGTGGCGCAGCCATTCGAAGCCCTGGTCGAGCGCAATGACGAAAAACAGGAAAAACGCGATATCCGGCACACCGCGCACGATGGCGATATAGGTGCGGCCGATCCAGTTCAGCGGAAAGATATGGCTGCGCGCCGACATCGCGCCCAGAAAGCCGAAGCCCAGCGCCACCGGCGCGGTGATCGCCAGAAGCAGCAGCACCGTGCCGAAGGAGCCATAAAAGGCCATGTGCTTGCCCGTCGTCAGGTAGCACGACAGCCAGCGGAGGCCCTCAAGCAACTCCGGTTCTGCACAATAGCTGAAAATGACGCCTCTCCCGCGAGGTGGACGGGCCGGCGGGCCCGTCCGGGTTTAACAAGCTCGCCGCCCCGGGCGCAGGGCGCGGGGCGACAAGCGGAGTGTCAGCGGATCAGAAGGTCTCGCCGACCTCCCATTTCTCGATCAGCGCATTGAGCGAGCCGTCGTCCTTCATCGACTGGATCGCCGCGTCGAACTTGTCGCGCAGCTCGGTGTCGCTCTTGCGGAAGCCCATGCCGATGCCGCCACCCAGCAGCACGTCTTCGGCCACCCAGTCGAGCTCGGCGTTTTCCTCGGCATAAGGTGCGAGGAAGGACTTGTCGGCCAGCACCGCGTCGGCCTCGCCGTCACGCACCGCGCCGATGGTTTCCTCGGGGTTGGCAAATTCCAGCAGGGTCGCGCCCATCTCGGCCACATGCGCGGCCTGGATGGTACCGGCCTGGGCGGCGATCACCGCGCCTGCGGGATCGACCGACGCGCCGGCCATGCCGAGATAGCCCGAGGGATCAGGCTGGGTGTAGTTCTGGGTGAAATCGATCACCTCGGCGCGTTCCTCGGTGATCGACATGCCGGCGATGATCGCGTCGTAGTTGCCCGAGACGAGGTTGGGGATGATCGAATCCCACTCGTTGGTGACCCATTCACAGGTCATCTCGGCACGTTTGCAGAGCTCGTCGCCGACCTCGCGCTCGAACCCGTCGACCTCGCCCGCGTCATTGAGGAAGTTGAACGGAGGGTAGGCGCCCTCGGTGCCCAGGCGGACGGTTTCGGAATGGCTGGCGGCAAAGGCCATGCTGGCGGTCAGCGCCAGGGCGGCGGTTCCGGTCAGGAAAAGTTTCATGAGTGATGCTCCCTTGGTTGGTAGGTTCAGGCGGCTTGTGTCGAGGACAGAAATCCCCGCAACCGCTCGGATTTGGGTGCGCCGAAGAGTGTCTCCGGCGCGCCTTCTTCTTCGATCAGGCCCTGGTGGAGAAAGACCACGTGGTCGCTCACGTCATGGGCCATCTTCATGTCATGGGTCACGATCAGCATGGTCCGGCCCTCGCTGGCCAGGTCCTTGATGACCTTGACGACCTCCTGTTCGAGCTCGGGATCGAGCGCGCTGGTGGGTTCGTCGAAGAGCAGCGCCTCGGGCTCCATGCAGAGCCCGCGGGCAATCGCCGCGCGCTGCTGCTGGCCGCCCGACAGCTGCGCCGGGTAGGCGTCGCATTTGTCACCGATGCCCACCTTGTCGAGATAGCGCCGCGCGCGCGCCTCCACCTCGGCACGGTCGCAGCCCAGCACCGTCACCGGCGCCTCCATCACGTTCTGCAGGATGGTCATATGGGCCCAGAGGTTGAACTGCTGGAACACCATGCTGAGGTTGGTGCGGATGCGCAGCACCTGTTTCGGATCGCTGGGCCGGCGGGCCAGTCCCTGGCCCTTCCAGCGCACCGGTTCGCCCTTGAACAGGATCTCGCCCTGCTGGCTGTCTTCCAGCAGGTTGGCGCAGCGCAGCAGGGTCGATTTGCCCGAGCCCGAAGAGCCGATCAGCGAGATCACCTCGCCCCGGTGCGCCGTGATCGACACGCCCTTGAGCACCTCGAGCTGGCCGTAGCTCTTGTGAAGGTCGCGGATCTCGATGACGGGGGTCTGGTCTGTCACGATGGGCATTCTGTGAGTGAAGGTTCCCCGTAATAGGGCGGAAAATCGCCCGTCATGCAACTTGCAAAACGGCGGATCTGCGCCGAAACCGGCGGAGGTGCCGTCACGGCAGGGCTGAATTTGACGGCGAGGGGGCTCTTCAGTCCTTGGCGACGCGCTGCCGGGCCATGGCGCTGTCGACATCGCTGATGCCCAGGAGCGGTGCCACCATCCGCAGAAGCGCATCCTCGGCCTCGTCGCGTTCGCCATCGGCCAGCACCACCTGCCAGAGCGCCTCGATCACGCCGATGCGCGCCTCGAAGGGCACCGAATCCTTGATCGCGCGGGTAAAGCGGACGGTGTCGGGGGCCTCGGATTCCAGCTGTTCGGCGTGGCCGCGCAGGGCGCTGGCCTCGAAGGGCGAGAGGCCATAGCGCTCGGCCGCGATCCTGTCGATCAGGGCGCGTTCGTCGGCGTCATAGCTTTCGTCAGACCGCGCCACCCGGACCAGAAGCGCGGTAAGCGCGAGGCGGGCGTCTTCGTCTGGCAATTGGGCGGGCTCGGGCTGGGTCAGCCGTTTGAGGAAATCAGCGAACATTCGGGAGATATAGGCGGAAGATCGGGGAGGGCAAAGGGGATATGGGGCCGGTGATGGATGCACCAAGCGCGTTGACAGCGGCTGCAAGCCGCCGCGCATCATGCCGGAGGCATGCCTTCGGCGTGGCGGGCCGCCCCTCGGCACGGCGATTTGGCTGGCGTGAGCGCCCCGATCCGATCTTTTGCGGATTTGGCCGGGATAAAGCGCTGCTGAACTGAGCGAGGGTCGCCGTACCGCGGCCCCTCGCTGCGCGGCTCACGTCGACGACGCATGTTTGAAGCCCCAGCGCGTTAACAGCGGCTGCAAGCCGCCGCGCATCGCCGGGCCGCCCCCCGGCACGGCGATTTGGTTGGCGTAGGCGCGTCGATCCGATCTTTTGCGGAAGTGGCTGGGATAAAGCGCTGCCGAACTGAAGGTTGATCGCCGCACCGCGGCCCGTCGCTGCACGGCTCACCTCAGCCGTTTGCGATTGAAGCACCGAGCGCGTTGACAGCGGCCGCAAGCCGCCGCGTGTCATGCCAGAGGCATGCCTTCGGCATGACGGGCCGCCCACCGGCACGGCGATTGGGTTGGCGTGAGCGCGCCGATCAGGTCTTTTGCGGATTTGGCCACCATAAAACACCGCCGAACCCACCGACGATCGCCGCACCGCGGCCCGGCGATGCGCGGCTCACCTCAAACGGCCACACCGCCACCCCTCAGCGAATGCTCTCCGCCGCCGCCCTGGCTTCCTGGCTGTGGTCTTCCGACACGCCCAGCATGTCCTCGATCACCTCGACCAGCGCCACCTCGTGCTCTTCGCGCACGCCGTCGGAGATCACCACCGCCCAGAGCGCCTCGGCGATCTTGCGACGGTCCTCGTAGTCGACGGCCTCCTGCAGCTTGGCCACGAAATCCGGCGTCTCCGGCACCGCCGCCTCGAGCCTTTCGCATTCCGCCCGCATCTTGGCCGCCGCCACAGGGTTGAGCCCGTTGCGATGGGCGAGGATGCGGTCGATCTGCTCGAGTTCCTCGAACAGATAGGCGTGATCGGCCTTGGCCACCCGCACCAGCAGCGCGCCAAGCGCATGGGCGGCGTCAAGCTCTGGCAGCGGCTGGTCGCGCGGTTTGTCGCCGCTGAAATACCGGGTGAGACGGTCGATGATATGGGTCATGGGTTAGGGGTCACAGCCTTCTACCAGAGTGAAATCCGCCTCTGAGGCGGCAAGACGCAGCGCCCGGACCTCTTGATAGGCCGGGCTGTCGTAACAGTCGCGCGCGGCCTGATATGAGGGAAATTCGATGATGACAGTGCGGGGTCTCGCGCGACCCTCGGGCGTCTCCTGAGCGCCGGCGCGGACGATGAACCTGCCACCGAACGCCTCGAGCGACGGGCCGACACTGGAGCGATAGACGGCGTAAGCCTCGGGATCGGCCACGTCGACCTGTACCACCCAGTAGCCTTTTGCCATCGCCTGTCCCCCCGTTACGAAAACCCTGACGCGGGACCCTCAGTCTGTCAAGCGCGGCTCATCAAACGCCCTCAGGGCCGTGCCCTGAGCCGCTCGGTCTTGCTGATCACATGCGGTTCGGCCACCGGCGCCCAGTCCGGCGGGGCAAAGAACGGCGTCTGCTGCCAGCGCCCGGAAACCCGCTCGGCCAGCAGCCGCTGGGCAAAGGCAATGACCATCCGGCCCAGCCCCTTGTCCTTGGCGGGCTTGCCGGCCCCCTTGGCCCAGACGGTGTTCACATGCGCCCGCACCGGACCCAGAGCCTTGTCCTCGCCCTGATGCGCTGCGCACATCAGCGAGGCAAACGGCAGTTTGGCCGATTTCAGCGTATTGGCCACCGGCGTGTTGCAGCACGACGTGTGCCAGCGGCAGAGCCCCTTGGGCGAGAGCTTGAGCAGCGCCAGATTCTCGGCACCGCGCACGAAAGTCACCTGCGACGGCGCGGCCTGCAACAGGTCGGTACCGCCGGCCTCGGTCAGGATATCGGCGCCCAAGTGGCGGGCAAAGCTCTGACAATCGGCGCAATAACACACCAGCCGCGTGCCCCGGCGGGGCGCGGTCACATGCCATTCGGTGGCGCCACAGGAACAGGAGAATGTCGCGGTCATGACGGCAGGTTAGGCGCAGTCCCCGGGCCGCGCAAGCGCGGTCCTCCGCCCGACCCGACGGAAGCCTGTCATGGTTCTTTTGCGGAATCAGGCCATGGTGCTAGGCTCTCGGCATAACAATCCAAAAACACGTCTCAGGGAGTATCTTCATGGCTTTCACACTGTCCCGCCGCGGCTTTCTTGCCGGCACCGCCGGCCTGGTCGCGCTGCACCCGTTCTCGCTTCGCGCCGCTGCCAATCAGGCGCATCTGCGGATCATGGAAACCACCGACCTGCACGTCCACGTCTTTCCCTATGATTATTACGCCGACAAGCCGATCGACACCGTGGGCCTGGCCCGCACCGCCGCGCTGATCAACAATGTCCGCGCTGAAGCGACCAATGCGCTGCTGATCGACAACGGCGATTTCCTGCAGGGCAACCCGATGGGCGATTACATCGCCTATGAGCGCGGCATGAAGGAAGGCGACATGCATCCGGTGATCGCCGCGATGAATGCGCTGGGCTTTGATGCCTCGACGCTGGGCAACCACGAATTCAACTACGGTCTGTCCTTCCTCGAGAAATCGCTGGCCGGGGCGAACTTCCCGGTGGTCTGCGCCAATATCGCCAAGTCCATGGGCGCCAGCCCGACCGAAGACGAGACCCTGCTGCCGCCCTACGTGATCCTCGACCACAAGGTCACAGACGGAGCGGGCGAGGAACATCCGATCAAGGTCGGCCTGATCGGCTTTGTTCCGCCGCAGGTGATGAACTGGGACCGCCGCCATCTGGAGGGCAACGTCCAGGCGCGCGACATCGTCGAGACCGCCAGGGCCTATGTGCCGCAGATGCGCGAAGCGGGCTGCGATCTGGTGGTGGCGCTCTCGCACTCCGGCATCGGTGCGGCGGATCATGCCGAAGGCATGGAGAACGCCTCGGTGCCCTTGGCCGCGGTCGAGGGCATCGACGCCATCCTCACCGGCCACAGCCACCTTGTCTTCCCGTCCTCGACCTATGCCGATTTCGCCGGTCTCGATGTCGAAAAGGGCACGATCATGGGCAAGCCCGCCGTCATGGGCGGCTTCTGGGGCTCGCACATGGGGCTGATCGATCTGATGATCGAGCGTGACGGCAACGGCTGGCGGGTGCTGTCGCATACCTCCGAGGCGCGGCCGATCTACACCCGGGGCGAGGATCGTTCGATCACGCCTACGGTGGACAGCGTCGACGAAGTGCTGGCGGCCGCCGAGCAGGAGCATCAGGAGACGCTGGCCTATGTCCGCCGCGCCGTCGGCAAGACCGACGCGCCGCTGCACAGCTATTTCGCGCTGGTGGCCGATGATCCCTCGGTGCAGATCGTGTCCAACGCCCAGACCTGGTATATCGAGCAGATGATGCAGGGCACCGAGTACGAGGGCCTGCCGATCCTCTCGGCCGCGGCGCCGTTCAAGGCCGGTGGCCGTGGTGGCCCCGAGTATTACACCGATGTCGCGGTGGGGGATGTGGCGATCAAGAACGTCGCCGACCTCTATCTCTATCCCAACACCGTGCGCGCGGTGAAGGTGACCGGGGCCGAGGTCAAGGACTGGCTCGAGCGGTCGGCCGGGATGTTCAACCAGATCGAGCCCGGGGCCGAGGATGCGGTGCTGCTGAACCCCGAGTTCCCGAGCTACAATTTCGACGTCATGGACGGGGTGACCTATCAGATCGACCTGAGCCAGCCGTCGAAGTTCGGCCCCAAGGGCGAGTTGATCAACCCCGAGGCCAGCCGGATCGTGAACCTGGCCTACAATGGCGAGCCGATCGATCCAGGCCAGGAGTTCATCATCGCGTCCAACAACTATCGCGCCGGTGGCGGCGGGTCTTTCCCGGGCGCCTCGCCCGAGACCACGATTTTCGAGGGGCCCGACACCAACCGCGACGTGATCGTGCGCTACATCGTCGAGAAAGGCACCGTCAGCCCGCGCGCCGACGGCAACTGGTCCTTCGCGCCGATGGAGGGCACCACGGTGATCTTCGAGACCGGTCCGGCGGGGGCGTCCTATGCCGACAGCGTACCGGGTGTGACGATCGAGGAGGCCGGGATGTCGGACACCGGCTTCGCGCGGTTCCGCATTTCGTTGTAGGCTGGAAAAGTACTGCGGGAAAAATGCAGATTGTCGCCAGTTGCCATGGTAGTTTTCGGGAAAGCCTCGAACTACCATGGAGCGACCACGTCTGTCGAAATGCTCAAGAAAACTTGTGGTTCCGAAGCTGTTCTATCTACCTATAAGATTTCGTACCATGTCGGTGGTCGCCTTGGCTTGTGACATCGGAACGAACCGTTGGGGATGATCTGCAGCGTGCACGTCCATTCCGATGTTCGGCAGTGGGCGCAGAAACCAGAGGCCTTTTGTTCCGACTGCATAGGTAATTGTGTCACTCGCGACCGGCATGATGGACTGCGGCAGCAAAAGCAGGACCGACTGGGTGTTCTGAACGTTCTTTAGTTCAGTTTCGACTTCGATCCGACCGACTTCCAATTGGCCAGAAGGGGATTGGAGTTCTAACTGTTCGACCAAGGTGCCGACAACGATAATCTCCGAGGTTTCAATTAACTGTACATCGGTGAGTTCAGCAAACATCGCCTGTGCTCCGTGGGAAAAGACCGCAAGAGCGGTCATCGCAGTAAGTATGGTGCGACGTGTCAAATATGATGACATGATTGTGCCTTCAAAAAGGTGCGAAAAGGGTTCGGCCCGCGATGTTTGCACAAGGCGGGCCGAATCAGAAATCAGATTGTCTTGATCGCTCAGGCTGCGTTGCGCCGACGCCGCCAGCCAAACAGTCCCATCACCGCAAAGGCGGAGCCCATAAGCGGCAACGCTGCGGGAACCGGGATCGGTGTCGTCGTTGGTGCACCGTAGATGAACTGCATCCCCGCAATGTCGTCAGCTTGCGGGCCGCTGAACGCTTCAGTGTAGAACTCATTCATCAGCGAACCCGGAACAGCTGTGTGTGCAAGACCCAATGCATGGCCCAATTCGTGCGTCATGACCTGGAATACGTCGAAGCCAGGACCGACAAAACCGTCTTTCCAAATTTCAGCTGAGTCGAAGTGGATGTCGCCCGCGGCTGACACAGCACCGTTCACTGGTGGAAAGAAACCGTGGGCCAAAGTGCCACCAGGGCCGTCAAATGCATGCGCGCCAATTCGGATGTCACCAGAGCCCAGGGTCGTGTTAAAGGGGGCACCGTCATCGGGAACTTCGGAAAACGTCAGATCGGCCACAGCGGACCAGGCGGCAAAGGCGCTTTCGACAATAGTTTTGAAGAGGCTAAATGTGCCGGGCCCCATCAGGCTGTCGAGATCGGTCGTGGACGTCGCGTCCGTAGGAATGCCCGCGCTCATGAAGCTGTAGGTCACGCTTGCCCCGGTGCCCATTACCGAAGATCCCCATTTCCCGGGTGTTGTCGGTCCCAGCACGAAATCGGATGATGATATAGGTGCCGCATTGGCCGACCCCGTCATCAAGGCCAACGCAACACCAGCGCCGACCAAAGCAAATTTGATCTTGTTGAACACAATAATCCCCCTTTTTGTGAATGAATAATTGAAGTTGCGCGAAATAACAAAAAAACGCATGCGCGATGCTTAACGGAAATGTAACACATGTGTGTATAAGAGCAAGAATTTCGCGACTTTACCGAGGTGGATTGCACCTTTTGCGTGAAGTACGCATCGAAAGATCTCCAATAGATTGAGCGGTGTGATCTGAGACCCTTCAGAGCGAGACGATAGGACCCGAGGCATGTTTCTGTGTCATGGCTGTTTCCGCAGCACCCTTCAGGTCTCGGGCTAAGGGATGCGTGCAGAGACAAACCCACGCCGATGTGCATTCAGGAAGTCAGCGTGGCGCTTCATCAGACTGCGGGGGAAGTTCACGGGGAGCGGTTATGTTGCGTTGATCACGCGAATGACGCGGGCAAAGTCAAAATATGGCGTAAGGCATGAGCTTTGCAGGGGCCGATCGAGGCTCATACGGCCCGCCAAGATAGCCGACCGTCTTAAACCAACCTCGACACATCCTTAGCAGCCCGCACGAAGTCCTTGAACAGAGGATGCGGCTCGAAGGGCTTCGACTTCAGCTCAGGGTGGAACTGCACCCCGATGAACCAGGGATGATCCTGCCATTCGACGATCTCCGGCAGCCGCCCGTCAGGCGACATCCCCGAGAACACCAGCCCGTGCTTCTCCAGCTGGTCGCGGTACTTGATGTCGACCTCGTAGCGGTGACGATGCCGCTCGTCGATCTCCTGGGTGCCATAGACCTGTGCCACCCGCGAGCCTTCCTTCAGCGCTGCGTCATAGGCGCCCAGCCGCATGGTGCCGCCCTTGTCGTCGGTGGCCGAGCGATGCACCTTGGCATTGCCCTGCACCCATTCCTTGAGGTGATAGACCACCGGCTCGAACCGCCGCTTGCCGGCCTCGTGGTCGAATTCTTCCGAGCCCGCGCCGGAGACACCGGCAACATTCCGCGCCGCCTCGATCACCGCCATCTGCATGCCGAGGCAGATGCCGAGATAGGGCACCTTGTGCTCGCGGGCGAACTGCGCCGCCTTGATCTTGCCCTCGGTGCCGCGCTCGCCGAAGCCGCCGGGCACCAGGATGGCGTGAAAGCCCTGCAGGTGGATCGCCGGATCCTCGCGGTCGAAGAGCTCCGCATCCACCCATTCGACCTTGACCCGCACCCGATTGGCAATGCCGCCATGGGTCAGCGCCTCGGCGATGGATTTGTAGGCATCTTCGAGCTGGGTGTACTTGCCGACGATCGCCACGCGCACTTCGCCCTCGGCGTTGTGGATGCGGTCCGAGACGTCTTCCCACTTGCTCAGCTCGGGCTTGGGGGCAGGGGAGATCTGGAAGGCATCCAGAACCGCCTGGTCCAGCCCCTCGCGATGATAGGTCAGCGGTGCGTCATAGATCGTCGAGAGGTCCTGCGCGGCAATCACCGCCTCGGGGCGCACGTTGCAGAACAGCGCCAGCTTCTCGCGCTCCTTGGCCGGGATCGGCCCTTCGGAGCGGCAGACCAGGATGTCGGGCGCGATGCCGATCGACCGCAGTTCCTTGACCGAGTGCTGCGTCGGCTTGGTCTTCAGCTCGCCGGAGGCGGCGATATAGGGCAGCAGCGTCAGGTGCATGAAGATGCACTGGCCGCGCGGCTTGTCCTGGGAAAACTGCCGGATCGCCTCGAAGAAGGGCAGGCCCTCGATGTCGCCGACGGTGCCGCCGATCTCGCAGAGCATGAAATCGACCTCGTCCTCGCCGATCGAGATGAAATCCTTGATCTCGTTGGTGACGTGCGGGATCACCTGGATGGTCTTGCCGAGGTAGTCGCCGCGGCGTTCCTTCTCCAGCACGTTGGAATAGATCCGGCCCGAGGATACCGAATCCGTCTTGCGCGCCGCCACACCGGTAAAGCGCTCGTAGTGCCCGAGGTCGAGATCGGTCTCGGCGCCATCGTCGGTGACAAAGACTTCGCCGTGCTCGAAGGGGCTCATGGTGCCGGGATCGACGTTCAGATAGGGGTCCAGCTTGCGCAGCCGCACCGAGAACCCGCGGGCCTGCAACAGGGCACCAAGCGCGGCCGAGGCCAGCCCCTTGCCAAGCGAAGACACAACACCGCCGGTGATGAAGATAAAGCGCGCCATGCTGAAGGAAACTCCCGTAGTCGAACGTCGATTGAACCGCGCGGCCAGGGGCCAAATTCTCGCGGTACCACGGGAGTCCATCGTTACAGGATTCGCGTGGATTTGACAAGCCGACCGCAAGATACTGTTGCGGTCAGCCGAGGCATCTCAATGGATTGTGGAGTGCCGGGCAGGCCCGGCCGGGCCTCAGTCGGCCCGGGGCACCAGCGGCGCGGTGTCGTCCTGCGACGGCGGCAGAAGTTCGTCACCGGGCAGGGCCGGGGTCGCGGCATCGCCGTCGGTCTCGGCTGCGGGCACCAGCCGGTCGATGACCGAGCTGCCGGCGGAGTTCTGGGCCGCGATGATGGTCAGGGTGATCGAGGTAACGATGAAGGCCGCGGCAAGGATCCAGGTGACCTTGCCCAGGGCAGTGGCCGCCGACCGGCCGGCCACGGCACCGCCGCCGCCACCCATGCCAAGGCCGCCGCCTTCCGAGCGTTGCATGAGCACAACGCCAATCAGCGCCAGCGCCAACAGCAGGTGGATGATCAGGACGACGTTTTCCATGGGGCCTCGCGGGGTATCGTGTTGCCGGGCTATGTAGGCGGAAAGATCCCCACGCGCAACCCGCAACCCGGCAAGAGCGCGCCGGCCTTCGCACGACGGCGCCAGACCCCGACGTCTCTCACCAACATATCACTGGATTTCGGCCAATCCGACCACCAAACCCCACGGCAGACACCTCAAGGCACCCCGCCCCCCTCTTCCTTTTGCCGAAAATACCCTCGGGGGAGTCCGGCCCTGCCGGACGGGGGCAGCGCCCCCGATCTCCCGCCACCAGCCAGACGCACCAGCGATCCCTCAGGCGTCGACGTCGTCCACATCCGCCTGGCCAGACAGCTTGCGCCGCACGATCGACCAGCTCAGCCCGATCCCCAGCACCGCCGAGAGCGCCAGGATCCCCAGCCAGGTGTTGAGCGCCTGGTTGTCCAGTGTCAGCACGCCGACATCGTAAAGCACCCAGAGCAAAGCCGCGACGATGGTGGCGATCAGCAGCATGCCGAAGGCCCCGATCGAGCGCAGGGTGGCGCGCAGGTAGATGATCCAGCCCACCAGCAGCAACAGCCCCAGCAGGATCACCAGCGGCAGCTGGCTGTCCCAGTTGCGCAGGGCCCAGCCGAGATAGTTCATCTCGGTGGGATTGAAGGTGGCGGCGACCAGCACCAGGGCGAAGGCCCAGCGAACGAGAAAACCCATGACGGCCTCTTTGAGAAAAACCCGGACCACATCTAGCCGATTGGCGGGACTTGTCCAGCGGCCGGGGCAGGGGCGCAGCGCACCAAGCCGGGCTGCGGATGCATTTCGCGGTTTCGCCCCCGCGCGGCAGCCGCTATATCGGCGCGGGTTTGGCACCGTAACGAAGGGATGTGACATGGCCAATGTTGTCGTGGTCGGCGCACAATGGGGCGACGAAGGTAAGGGCAAGATCGTTGACTGGCTCAGCGAACGCGCCGATGTGATCGCGCGCTTTCAGGGTGGCCACAACGCGGGCCACACCCTTGTCATCGACGGCAAGGTCTACAAGCTGCATGCGCTGCCCTCGGGCGTGGTGCGCGGCGGCAAGCTCTCGGTGATCGGCAACGGTGTCGTGCTCGATCCGTGGCACCTCTTGCAGGAGATCGAGACGATCCGTGCCCAGGGCGTCGAGATCACCCCCGAGACGCTGATGATCGCCGAGAACACGCCGCTGATCCTGCCGTATCACGGCGAGTTGGACCGGGCGCGGGAAGAGGCGGCCTCGAAGGGCACCAAGATCGGCACCACCGGTCGCGGCATCGGGCCCTGCTATGAGGACAAGGTCGGCCGCCGCGCCATCCGCGTCGCCGATCTGGCGGATCCCGCCACGCTGGAAGCTCGCGTCGACCGGGCGCTGCAGCACCATGACCCGCTGCGCAAGGGTCTGGGCATCGAGGCAATCGACCGCGACGGTCTGATCGCCCTGCTGAAAGAGGTCGCGCCGAAGATCCTCGAATATGCCGCCCCGGTGTGGAAGGTGATGAACGAGAAGCGCAAGGCCGGCAAACGCATCCTCTTCGAAGGCGCCCAGGGCGCGCTTCTGGACATCGATTTCGGCACCTATCCCTTTGTCACCTCGTCGAACGTGATCGCCGGGCAGGCGGCCACCGGCGTCGGCATCGGCCCTGGTTCGATCGATTACGTGCTGGGCATCGTCAAGGCCTACACCACCCGCGTTGGCGAAGGCCCGTTCCCGACCGAGCTCGACGACGCCGACGGACAGCGTCTGGGCGAGCGTGGCCACGAGTTCGGCACCACCACCGGCCGCAAGCGCCGTTGTGGCTGGTTCGACGCCGCGCTGGTGCGCCAGACCTGTGCCACCTCGGGCGTGACCGGTATCTCGCTCACCAAGCTCGACGTGCTCGACGGCTTCGAGACGCTGAAGATCTGCACCGGCTACGATCTCGACGGCGAAGTGCTGGATTATCTGCCCACCGCCGCCGACCAGCAGGCGCGCTGCACGCCGATCTACGAGGAGATGCCCGGCTGGTCCGAAAGTACCGAGGGCGCGCGCAGCTGGGCGGACCTTCCGGCCAACGCCATCAAATACGTGCGCCGGGTCGAAGAGCTGATCCAATGCCCGGTGGCGCTGCTCTCGACCTCGCCGGAACGGGACGACACCATCCTCGTCACCGATCCCTTCGCGGACTGAGATCGTCATGGCGGTTGGCAAAGGTCTCAGCTACAAGGCCCGGCGGCGCTGGACGCTGGTGATCCTGCTCATCGGCCTGCCGCTCTATATCGTGGCGGCGGTCAGCATCGTGAACCTGCTCGACCGCCCCTCGATCCTGGTCGAGCTGCTGGTCTACGTCGGTCTCGGCTTCCTCTGGGCGCTGCCCTTCCGCTACGTCTTCCGCGGCGTGGGGCAGGCCGACCCTGACGCCGAGGGTGACGACAGCAATGGTCCCGGCGCCTGAGCCGGGACAAACGCGCGCAATTACTTGGCCGAAAGGCGCATTTTCCCGCCGGGCATCATTGCCCCGGCGGGAAGCATCGGCCAAGCTTGCAATCATGACGCGCAAGACATCCCCCGAGTCTCAGGACAATCCTTTCCTCGGCATTCTCCTGATGCTGGGCTTCTGCGTGCTGGCGCCGCTCGGTGATGCCATCGTCAAGCTGCTGGGCGAGACGGTGCCGCTGCTGGAGATTCTCACCATCCGCTTCGTGATCCAGGCGGTGGTGCTGGCCGGTCTTGTTGTCGCCACCGGCCGCTCCTGGCACATGTCGCGGCGGGTCTTCCGACTGGCCTGGCTGCGCGCCTTCCTGCACATGGCGGGCATTGCCGCGGTCTTTGCCTCGCTGCGCTATCTGCCGCTGGCCGAGGCCATGGCGATTGCCTATGTCATGCCCTTCCTGATGCTGTTGCTCGGTCACTACGTCCTGGGCGAAGAGATCGGCGCCCGCCGCGCCTGGGCCTGTGCCGTGGGCTTTGTCGGCACGCTTATGGTGGTGCAGCCGACCTTTGCCGATGTCGGCTGGCCGGCGCTGCTGCCGCTTCTGGTGGCGGTGATCTTTGCGCTCTTCATGCTGGTCACCCGTCAGATCGCGCGCGAAACCGATCCGATCTCGATGCAGGCAATCAACGGCGCCATGGCCACCGCGGTGCTGATCCCCTTGTCGCTGCTGGTGCATGGCGGCGGCGCCGGCCTGACCTACGTTACGCTCGACCAGACCGAGGTGCTGCTGCTCGCCGCCGTGGGCATCACCGGCACCGCGGCGCACCTCTTGATGACCTGGAGCCTGCGCTACGCGCCCTCGGCCACCGTCGCGCCGATGCAATACCTCGAGATCCCTGTGGCGGTGTTCTTCGGCTGGCTGATCTTTGCCGATCTGCCCAACGAGCTGGCGTTCCTCGGCATCTGCGTGACCATGGCGGCGGGGCTCTACATCATCCTCCGCGAACGGTCGATGGCGCGGGCCCCTGTGCTTGAACAGCCCTGACCGCCGCAGCCAGACAGTCGCGCGGCAGGATCACCAGCATGCCGGGCCCGTCCATCGCCAGATCGACCCGGGGCTCCGAGGACTCGTTCGAGGTGCCGACCCGGCCCCCCGGCGCAAAGTCCAGCCCGCCGATCGGCCAGCGCAGCCCGGTGCTCTGCCCGGTGACCAGCTGCATCGGAAAGAGCGAGACCCGTGTGCCCACCGCCAGTTCCAGCGTCAGCCGGGGCGGCGCATGAAACACCACGTCCTCGCGCCCGATCAGGATGCAGGGCCGGTCCGGCCGCGCCGCCAGCCGGTTGAACACCGAAAGCTGGTGATCCACCCGCGCGCCCAGAAACCCCAGGCCCAGGATCAGCGGCGCCTTGATATTGCGCAGGCATTTGTCGAAATCGGTGCTGTCCTGCTCGGCGATGTGATGCAGGATGCCGGGGCGCAGCGCCGCCCGCGTCGCCTCTGGCAGCGAGTCGAAATCGCCGATCACCGCCTCCGGCACCACCCCATGGCGCAGCAGAACCGTCGCGCCGCCATCCGCCGCCACCGCGCGCCGTGCCCAGGTTTGCGCCAGTACCAAGTCGGCGTGGCGAAATTCGCCGCCGCCAGCCAGCAGGATCGGCTCTGATGCGGAAATCAGGGGGTCATTCATGGCTTTTTAGCCGTATTCCGGGAGAAAGGTCACAATCTAGTCACGAAATGATACGCTCACTTGCACAGATTCGGGCCGCTTTGGCCGGGACCATCATGATAAACATGACCTTGCAGGTATTTGGAAGGCGAGCATCCGATGGTACAGACAAATAAAATCCTGACCGTCTCTTACGGCACATTCTCGTGCACGTTGGAAGGGTTCGACGAATCCTTCGAGACCATGAAGGCAATTGCGGAATACTTCCGCGACCTCGCGGCGGATGACCGGTATTTCGGAGCCGAGCCGCCAACGCCCGACGCCGAAATGCTGGCGCGGATCGCGGAAAAGGAAATCTCCCGCCGCGTGGAGGCCCGCTTCGAGGATGACGGCATCGTGCTGCGCCCCTCGCTGGCCGCCGTGGCCGAGGCCGAGACGGCGCCCGAGCCCGTGCAGCAAGAGCCGGTCCAGCAAGCGGAGCCGGAAGCGCCCGAGCCCGAGGCCGAGCCCCAGGCTGAGGTCGCAGCGCAGGTCGAAGAGACCCCCGAAGCACAGCCCGAACCGGCCCCCGCCGTCTCGGACACGGTGAGCGATGCCGATCTCGACGAAGAGCTCGAGACCATGGCCGCCGCGCTGGACCTCTACGACGCAGAGGAAGCCGCGGCCGAAGAGGCCGAAGCCCCCGCTGAGGAGGCCGCCGAAGAGGAAGCCCCCGCAGCAGAGATCGCGGCCCCGGCCAAGGTGGAGGTCGACGATTCCGCTGTCGAGGCCGCCAAGCCCGACCGCATGCCCGAATCGATCGCCGACAAGCTGGCCCGCATCCGTGCGGTCGTCTCCTCGGCCGCCTCGAAGCCCAAGGCCGAAGCGCCGGTGGTGGAAGAGGCCGAGATCGAGGAAGAGACAGCCGAGGCCCCCGAGGTCGAAGCCGTCGAAACCCCTGACATCGCCGCCGGAAGCGACAGCGACCCGGTGATCGGCAACATCATGTCGACGCTCACCTCCGGCGACGCCGAAGACACTCTGATCGAGACCCCGGCGATGGAAGAGGCGCCGGTCGAGATCAGCCTCGACGGCATCGAAGACCTGGCGCCGCAGAAGCCTGAAATGCTCGAAGAGGCCGTGGAAGCGACCGAAGAGACCCCGGTGGTGGAAGAAGAGGCCGCCGAAGAGGAGCAGGTTGAAGCTGCCGAAGCGTCCGAGGAAGAAGCCGAAGCTGCCGAAGTGCAAGCCGAGGCCGACGACGCGCCCGAAGCACAAGCCGAGGCGCCCGGCGAGACCGCCCCGGTCGCGCCGCGCCGTGTGGCTCCGCGCCGCCCGGTGCGCGTGATCAAGGTCAAGCGCCGCGCCGTCGACACCCCGCCCAGCACCCTGTCGCAGGACGACGAGGCCGAGCTGATGCGCGAACTGGCCGAGGTGGAAGCCGAGCTGGAGACGCCGAAAGTCGAAGCAGCCGAGCCCGCAGAACCCGAAGAGACCCCGATCTCCGAGGAAACCGCGCTCGAGATTTCCGACGTGGTCGAGGACACCCAGCGCGCGGTGCGCGCCATGGCCCGCCGCGACCGTCGCGACAGCTTTGCCGAGGAAGAGGGTGATGTCTCGCGGCTGCTGGCCGCCACCGATGAGCAGCTGCAGGAGCCCGAAGGCCGCTCGCGCCGCAACGCCATCGCGCATCTTCGCGCCGCCGTTGCCGCCACCCGCGCCGACCGCTCCAAGGGGATGGGTAGCGACGAGGGTCACGACCCCCGCGGTGCCTATCGCGATGACTTGGCCGCTGCGGTCCGCCCGCGCCGTGCCACCGCGGCCGAGCCCGAGACCGAGCTCAAGCGTGTCGCCCCGCTCAAACTGGTGGCCGAACAGCGCGTCGATCTGCCGACCCGGGAAGAGCCCGCCGCCGCTGCCGTCGCACAGACGGTCCGCCCGCGCCGCGTCTCGATGCCGGTCGAACAGGAGGCGGATGACAGCGCCGGCGGGTTTGCGGACTTCGCCGAAGAGGTGGGCGCCCATCGTCTGCCCGAACTGCTCGAAGCCGCCGCCGCCTACATGTCCTTTGTCGAGGGCCGCGACGAGTTCTCGCGCCCGCAGCTGATGACCAAGGTGCGCCAGGTCGAAGCCAGCGACACCAGCCGCGAGGACCGTCTGCGCAGCTTCGGCCAGCTGCTGCGCGACGGCAAGATCGAGAAGGTGCAGGGCGGCCGCTTCGCTGTTTCCGACAGCATCGGCTACCGTCCCAAGGATCGCGCCGTCGGATAAGGCTTGCAGATACCAGACAAAAGGCCGGAGCATCTGCTCCGGCCTTTTTTGTTGGATAATGGCGCTAGATCAGCAGTTTGGCACGTTGACTGCAAGTCCGCCCAAGGAGGTTTCCTTGTACTTTTCATGCATGTCGGCGCCGGTCTGTCGCATCGTCTCGATCACCGCGTCGAGCGGCACGAAGTGATGACCGTCGCCGCGCAGCGCCAGGCTGGCGGCCGAGACCGCCTTGATCGCGCCGAGGCCGTTACGTTCGATGCAGGGCACCTGGACCAGTCCCTTGACCGGGTCACAGGTCATGCCGAGGTGATGCTCCAACGCGATTTCTGCCGCATTCTCAATCTGTTCCGGCGTGCCCTTCATCACCGCGCACAGCCCGGCAGCGGCCATGGCGGCGGCCGAGCCGACCTCGGCTTGGCAGCCGGCCTCGGCACCGGAGATCGAGGCGTTGTATTTCACCAGCCCGCCAATCGCCGAGGCGGTCAGCAGGAAGTCCGGCACCCCGGCGCGATAGGCACCCGGCACATGGTCCAGCCAGTAGCGGATCACTGCCGGCACGACGCCGGCCGCGCCATTCGTCGGCGCGGTAACCACCTGGTTTCCGGCGGCATTCTCCTCGTTCACCGCCATGGCATAGGCGCTCATCCAGTCGTTGATCGTATGCGGCGCCGAGAGGTTTCGGCCGCGCTCGGCCAGCAGCGCCTCATGGATGTTCTGCGCCCGCCGCCGCACGTTCAGACCGCCGGGAAGAATGCCGCCGCTGGTCAGCCCGCGGTCGATGCAGTCGTTCATCACCTGCCAGATCCGGTCGATGCCCTTTTCCAGCCGGTCGTGCCCCCCGCGCGAGATCTCGTTGGCGCGTTTCATCTCGGCGATGGTCTTGCCTGAAATCTTCGCCATTTCAAGCATTTCCGCGGCGGACTTGAAGGGGAAGGGCACTGGCGGGCCATCGTCCTTGTCGCGGCCCTCGGCCAGCTCGGCCTCGGTCACCACGAAACCGCCGCCGATGGAGTAATAGGTCTCCGACAGGATCACGTCGCCCTGGGCATCCTTGGCGCGCAGCACCATGCCATTGGCATGTCCCGGCAGGTTGGGGCCGAAGTCAAAGACCAGATCGGCCTTCGGATCAAAGGCCAGCGTGCCAAGCCCCTCGGGTAAAATGGTTTTCTCGGCCTGAATGCGCGCCAACTCGGCATCGGCGCGCTCGGCCTCATAGCTTTCCGGGGTGAAGCCCGCGAGCCCGAGGATGGTGGCGCGGTCGGTGGCATGGCCGACGCCGGTAAATGCCAGAGAGCCGTGAAGTGTGGCGCTCAACCCCTTGAATTCGAACGGAGAGGCGCGCATCGCGTCGAGAAAGCGGGCGGCGGCCACCATCGGCCCCATGGTATGCGAGGACGACGGGCCGATGCCCACCTTGAACATCTCGAAGACCGACAGAAACATCGTGGCACTCTCCTCAGGCCGATTTGGCTGGCTCTTGCGGCGAGTGGTACAGGCCCTGCTGCAAATTCCAAGGCCGGAAAACGACGTCTTTGCCGGCGTTCCGGTCGCGCTGACTTGCCCGAAGGGCGCAAACCTCACGCAAAACTGCACGAATCCGGGGAAATGCCTGCCGAAACGGTCTCGCAACCCCACCGGCGATTTCCTATAACTCCGCGAAGCTTGAGGGAGTCGCTGATCATGTCCGGAGAATTGTCGCCGATCGACAAGGCCAAGTTCGTCGCCGCCAAACGCGCGTCAGATATCGTCGAGGACGGCATGCGGGTGGGGCTGGGAACCGGCTCGACCGCCGCCTGGCTGGTGCGGTGCCTGGGAGAGCGGGTGCGCGAGGAGGGGCTGCGCTTTCGCGGCGTGCCGACCTCGACCCGCACCGCCGAGCTGGCCCGCGAGGTCGGCATCACCGTCATCAGCCTCGACGAGGCGCGCTGGCTGGATGTCACCATCGACGGCGCCGATGAATTCGATGGGGATTTCAACCTGATCAAGGGCGGCGGCGGCGCGCTGTTGCAGGAAAAGATCGTCGCGACCGCCAGCGACCAGATGGTGGTGATCGCCGATGCCGCCAAGCGGGTCGAACATCTGGGCGCCTTCCCTCTGCCGGTCGAGGTGATCCCCTTTGGCTGGCCCACGACACAGGCGCTGATCGAGGAAATGCTGGTCTCGATGGACGTGATGGGGCGCAATTCGACCCTGCGAATGACCGGCGATGCGCCCTATGTCACCGACGAGGGCAACCACATCCTCGACCTGCATCTCGGCCGGATCGGCGACCCGCGGCAATTGTCGCTGGTGCTCAACCAGATCCCCGGGGTCGTTGAAAACGGGCTGTTCGTGGATATCTGCGATACCGTGATCGTCGGTTTTGGCGACGGTCGCATCGAGCTGCGCGACATCAACACCGGCGAAACCGAGAACGAGCGGCTCGATTTTGTCGAAAACGAGAACATGTTCGCCGACCTCGGCGATTGGAAACGCGATTAAGGGACCCTTCATGGATTTTGACTACGACCTGTTTGTCATCGGTGGCGGCTCCGGTGGCGTTCGCGCCGCGCGGGTTGCGGCTGGCGAAACCGGCGCCAAGGTGGGACTGGCCGAAGAAGACCGCTACGGCGGAACCTGCGTGCAGCGTGGCTGCGTCCCGAAAAAGCTGATGGTCTTTGCCTCGGGCTACGGCGTCGCCGCCAAGGAAGCCCAGGACTATGGCTGGACGATGATGGCGGGCGGCTTCGACTGGCCCAAGTTCCGCGGCACCATGGAGTCCGAGCTTGACCGGCTGGAAGGGGTCTATCGCAAGATCCTGTCGAACAACGGTGTCGAGACCTTTGATGCCCGCGCCAAGATCGTCGATCCGCATACCGTCGAGCTTTCGACCGGCGAGCAGAAGACCGCCAAGCACATCCTCGTGGCCACCGGCGGCTGGCCGGTGCGTCCGGATATCCCGGGTGCCGAGCTGGCGATCACCTCGAACGAGATTTTCCACCTCGAGACCCTGCCCAAGAGCATGCTGATCGTCGGCGGCGGCTATATCGCCTGCGAATTTGCCTGCATCATGAATGGCTTGGGCGTGAAGACCACGCAGTTCTATCGCGGCGCGCAGATCCTGCGCGGCTTTGACGAAGAAGCGCGCGGGCTGGTCTCGGAAGAGATGATCCAGAACGGCGTCGACCTGCACCTCGGCACCAATGTGCTCGAGATGAAGAAGGTCGAGGGCGGCATCTGGGTCAAGGCCACCAACGGCCAGGAATACACCGTCGATCAGGTGATGTTCGCCACCGGCCGGGCGCCGAATTCCAGGGATCTCGGTCTGGAAGAGATCGGCGTCAAGCTTGGCCGTCACGGCGAGATCGAGGTCGATGAATACAGCCAGACGGCGGTGCCTTCGGTCTATGCCATCGGCGACGTGACCAACCGGGCCAACCTGACCCCGGTGGCGATCCGAGAGGGCATGGCCTTTGTCGAGACGGTGTTCAAGGGCAACCCGACGCCGGTCGATCACGAGCTGATCCCCAGCGCGATCTTCACCCAGCCCGAGATGGGCACCGTCGGCCTGTCGGAAGAGGTTGCGCGCGAGCGCGAGCCGATCGAGGTCTATTGCACCTCGTTCCGGCCGATGCAGACTGCCTTTATCGGCAAGAGCGATCGGGTGATGATGAAGCTGGTGGTCAGCCAGAAAACCCGCAAGGTACTGGGCTGCCACATCGTGGCGCCGCAGGCCGGCGAGATGATCCAGCTGGCGGGCATCGCGGTCAAGATGGGCGCGACGAAAGAGGATTTCGATCGGACCGTGGCGGTACACCCGACCATGTCCGAAGAGATGGTGACCATGCGTACACCGGTGCGCACGGGTTGAAAACAGAGCGCCGCTCCCCGACTTAAGGGAGTGGACGAGGTATGAAGCGAACCTGAAGGGAAGAGCGGACATGGCAGGCAATTCTGGCGGACCCTGGGGCGGTGGCTCCGGCGGCTCGGGTGGCGACGGGCGCGGTTCTGGCGGCAACAAGGGCGGCGGACGTCGCCCCGGTGAGGGCGAGACCCCGCAGATCCCCGAGATCGACGAGTTGATGAAAAAGGGCCAGGAGCAGCTGCGCGTGCTCATGGGCGGGCGCGGTGGCACCATCCGGCCCAACGGCGGCGGCACCGGCGGGGGCAGGGGCAATGGCCCGATGTTCACCCGGGGCACCATCGGTCTCGGCATTCTCGGCGCGGTGATCCTCTGGGGGATGGCGAGCTTCTATACCGTCAAGCCCGAGGAACAATCGGTCGAGCTGTTTCTGGGCGATTATTCCAGCACCGGCGGCCCCGGTCTGAACTTTGCGCCCTGGCCGTTTGTCACCGCCGAGGTCATCCCGGTGACCCGCGAACAGACCGAGGATATCGGCGTTGGCGGCCGCGGTGGCGAAGCCGGCCTGATGCTGACCGGCGACGAGAACATCGTCGACATTGATTTCCAGGTGGTCTGGAACATCAACGACCCGGCGCAATTCCTGTTCAACCTGCGCGAACCGCAACAGACCATTCGCGCGGTGTCTGAATCGGCGATGCGCGAGATCATCGCGCAATCCGACCTCGCGCCGATCCTCAACCGGGACCGGGGCGTCATTGCCTCGCGCCTGCAGGAACTGATCCAGTCGACGCTCGACAGCTACGACAGTGGCGTCAACATCGTCCGGGTGAACTTTGACAAGGCCGACCCGCCGGCCTCGGTGATCGCGGCCTTCCGCGACGTCCAGGCCGCCGAGCAGGAGCGTGCCAGCTTGCAGAACGTCGCCGACGCCTATGCCAACCGGGTGCTCGCCGAGGCCCGCGGTGAAGCCGCGCAGCTTCTGGAAGAGGCCGAAGGCTATCGCGCCAAGGTGGTCAACGAGGCGGAAGGTGAAGCCAGCCGCTTCTCGGCCGTGTTGTCGGAATACCAGAAGGCACCGGAAGTGACCCGTCGCCGTCTCTACCTCGAGACCATGGAAGAGGTTCTGGGCCGCGTCGACAAGATCATCCTCGATGAAAACAACGGCAACGGTCAGGGCGTCGTGCCTTACCTGCCGCTCAACGAGCTGCGTCGCAACACCACCAACGGAGGGTCCAACTGATGCGGAAAACCACCTATCTGCTGCCCGTCGTCGTTATCGCCGTCGTGGTGGCGCTGTCGTCGGTCTTCATCGTCGACGAACGTGAAAAGGCGCTGGTGCTGCAATTCGGCCGCGTCGTCGCGGTCAAGGAAGAGCCGGGCCTCAGCTTCAAGCTGCCGCTCATTCAGGACGTTGTGCGCTATGACGACCGCATCCTGTCGCGCGATGTCGACCCTCTCGAGGTGACGCCGCTTGATGATCGTCGTCTCGTGGTCGACGCCTTTGCGCGCTATCGCATCGCCGATGTGAACAAGTTCCGCGAAGCCACCGGTGCCGGTGGCGACATCGCCATCGAGGTGGCCGGGCGCCGGCTCGATTCGATCCTGCGGTCGCAGACCCGGGAAATCCTCGGTTCGGTGTCCTCCAACGACATCCTGTCGTCTGATCGGGCGGCGCTGATGCTGCGGATTCGCAATGGTGCCTTGAAGGACGCCAGCGCGCTGGGGCTCGAGTTGATCGACGTGCGGCTCAAGCGCACCGACCTGCCGGCGGAAAACCTCGACGCCACGTTTGAACGGATGCGCGCCGAGCGGGAGAGGGAAGCGACCGACGAACGCGCCCGCGGTAACGAGGCCGCGCAACGGGTGCGCGCCCAGGCGGATCGGACCGTGGTCGAACTGACCTCGGACGCCGCCCGCCAGGCCGAGATCATCCGAGGCGAGGCCGATGCGCGCCGGACCGGCATCTTTGCCGCGGCCTTTGGCGAAGACCCTGAATTCTTTGAGTTCTACCGGTCGCTCGCCGCCTACCAGCGCGCGCTGCAAAGCGGCAACTCGACCATGGTCCTGTCGCCCGACAGCGATTTCTTCAACTACCTGAAATCGGACACCGGCGCCCAGGCCGACACCGCGCTTGCCGCGGCCAGTGCCGCCCGTGACGCAGAGGCAGAGGCCGAGGCACAAGCGCCCGAAGCCGAGGCGCCTGCAGCCCCGGAAGCGCCCGAAGCCCAGGTGGAAGAGCCGGCCGAGGAACCCGCAGAAGAGCCTGTGGACGAGACCGCGACTCAATGATCGAGACCGCGTTCCTGGCCCTCGGGCTGGTATTGATCGTGGAGGGGCTGGCCTATGCGCTGGCCCCTTCGCTTGTGGAGCATCTGCTTGAGACCCTGCGCACGCTGCCGGAGGCGCAGCGTCGCAACGTCGGTCTGATGGCGCTGGGCCTTGGCGTCGTGCTGGTCTGGATCGGCAAGACGCTGGGCGCGTGAACCGCCCGCACTCCCACGCGCTTCTGCCGAGGATGTGATCTTTTCGCCGGCGGCGGATATGCTAGGCTCTTCACGATCAAGTCACAGCGCGTTGATGGCGCGAGAGTTCCTTTGCCTGTGGCTTTTGAGTACCTAGATTGGAAAGAGTTATTCGGGCAAAGGGCCGCCGCCCCGCGGTCAAACAGGAGGAGTTTTTGACTTGAGACCCCAGTTCAACGCAATTTCCACGACGGCAGAGGCCGGGATGCATCCGCTGCGCCTGCGCATGGCGTGGATGATCGGCCTGACGGTGATGTTCGTGCTGACCCAGGCGCTGGCCGTGGCCGCGCGCACGCCCGACAGCTTTGCCGACCTGGCCGAGCGGATCAGCCCCGCCGTGGTCAACATCACCACCTCGACCACCGTGGCCGGCCGCACCGGCCCGCAGGGCATCGTGCCCGAAGGCTCGCCCTTCGAGGATTTCTTCCGCGAATTCCAGGACCGTGGCGGTCAGGGTGACCGGCCGCGCCGGTCCTCGGCGCTGGGTTCGGGCTTTGTGATTTCCGAAGACGGTTTCGTGGTCACCAACAACCACGTCATCGAAGGCGCCGACGAGATTCTGATCGAGTTCTTCGGCGGCCAGGAGCTGCCGGCAGAGGTGATCGGCACCGATCCCAAGACCGACATCGCGCTGCTCAAGGTCGAGGCCGAGACGGCGCTGCCCTTCGTCAGCTTCGGTGACAGCGACACCGCCCGCGTCGGCGACTGGGTCATCGCAATGGGCAACCCGCTGGGGCAGGGGTTCTCGGTCTCGGCCGGGATCGTCTCGGCCCGTAACCGGGCGCTGTCGGGCACCTATGACGACTACATCCAGACCGACGCCGCGATCAACCGTGGCAACTCTGGCGGTCCGCTGTTCAACCTGGATGGACAGGTGATCGGCGTGAACACCGCGATCCTGTCGCCCAACGGCGGCTCGATCGGCATCGGGTTCTCGATGGCATCGAACGTGGTGACCAAGGTTGTCGACCAGCTCAAGGAATTCGGCGAAACCCGCCGCGGCTGGCTGGGCGTGCGCATTCAGGACGTGACCGACGACGTGGCCGAGGCGATGGGGCTTGCCTCGACCTCGGGCGCGCTGGTCACCGATGTGCCCGAAGGCCCGGCCCGCGACGCCGGCATGGAAGCTGGTGACGTCATCGTCAAGTTCGACGGCCGCGACGTGACCGACACCCGCTCGCTGGTGCGCCAGGTCGGCAATACCACCGTCGGCAAGGCCGTGCTTGTGGTGGTCAACCGCGATGGCAAGACCCAGACGCTCAAGGTGACGCTCGGCCGTCGCGAAGAGGCTGAAGGCGCCGCCGTGCCGGCCTCGCAGCCGATGGATGACACCACCGATGCGCCTGCCGAGGTGATGATCCTCGGGCTGACGATCTCGCCGCTCGACGACACGCTGCGCGAACAGCTCGAGCTGCCGGCCAGCGCCGAGGGCTTGGTGGTCACCGATGTGGACGAGGTGTCCGAAGCCTATGAGAAGGGCCTGCGCGCCGGTGACGTGATCACCGAGGCCGGCCAGCAGAAGGTGACCGACATCGCCGCGCTGGAAGAGCAGATCGACGCCGCCCGCGAAGCCGGCCGCAAGTCGCTGCTGTTGCTGGTGCGCCGCGCCGGTGACCCGCGCTTCGTGGCGCTGGGCCTCGACGAATAGGCCTTCGGCACTTCTCGATTTGGGAAAGGGCGTCCTGCGGGGCGCCCTTTTTCGTATCCGACAGGGGCCGACCGCAGGGCATCGCGCAAAGAAAGCAGGGCATCACGCAAAGAAAAAGGGCGCCCGAAGGCGCCCCGTTCCGAACTCCGGTGAACCCGTGGTTCAGGCGAGCTGAAGGTTCGACGCCGACTCACGACCGTCACGGCCGGATTCGATGTCGAAGGTCACTTTCTGGTCGTCGTTCAGCGAGGTCAGGCCTGCGCGCTCGACGGCGGAAATGTGGACAAAGACGTCCTTGCCGCCCGATTCGGGTGCAATGAAGCCGAAGCCTTTGGTAGAGTTGAACCATTTCACGGTGCCATTGGCCATCGTGTGTCTCCTAGTGTTTTCAACCTGTTCGCGGAAGTGCAACAGCGTGGCGCGGTCGGCCGGTATCGAGTTCGCTGAGGTCCGTGAAGGGAAAGCAGAGGATCGACTGAGGTAACGTAGCCCGGCCCTTGTGACAGGCTGCGGTGGGTCTGTCTATCTTTATTCTCGTGACGCGGCGGAACACTGCCGGCGGTCAGTTCCGCTCGACGGCCGCCAGCCCCAGATCGCGGGCGGTGGCGATGGTCAGTAGCGCGGTCTCGACACCTTGGGCGCGCTGATAGAGCCGCAGCGCCGCCTCGGTCTCGGGGTTGATCGCGCCAGAGATCGGCCCGTCGTAGCGCCCGCGCGCCTGCAGCGCGCGCTGCAACGAGGCGATGAACTCGGGCGTGATCTCCTCGGCGCAGAGCGTCTCGAAGACATATTCCTTGCGCGGGGTGACGATCTCCTGGCGGATTTCGGTGGAATAGATCGCCGGCGCCAGCAGCGAGCCGTCGGTGTTGAGGATGGCGGGCTGTTCCAGCACCTGGGCGGTGCGGGTCTCGATCACCGCCGGGGTCACGTCGCGCGCCCAGCAGCTGCCGGGGCGGGCGCCGGCGGGGGCGGGCACCCGGGCCTGTTCCAGCGCGGTGAATGCGAAACGGGTCGGGGTCTCCGGCACCGGGGCGCAGGCCGTGAGCGCAAGACAGAGCCCCACGCCAAGCGGCGCGGCGCAGGCCCTGAGGAATGCGGTGCGGTGGATCATCTGCGTCTGCCTCTGGCTCTCTGACGGAGCGTTTCGGCGGCGAGACTAGCGTCTTTGATCCGGGCCGGGAAGGGGGGCGGAAACTTCGTCGGCATCTGTGACATCGAGAAGACTGTCGAGCATGGCCGAGATATCCTCGACCTCCTCGGCGATCACATGGGTGACGCCGGCCTCGCGCTGCAGCCGCCCGGTGACGCGCAGCATCCGCCCGGCGATGACCGCACGGCGAAACCGCTCGTAGAGCTTGCGCCAGACGATGACATTGACCACCCCGGTCTCGTCCTCGAGCGTGATGAAGATCACCCCCTTGGCAGTGCCCGGCCGCTGCCGCAGGATCACCAGCCCAGCCACGGTGACGCGCGCGCCCTGCGGCGGCTCGTCCAGCCGCGACGCCTGCAAGGCCGAAGGCGGGCGCGGCCAGCTGTCACGGGCCTGGGAGAGAGAGGAGGAGCGAAGGATTTGCATGAGAACGAATATAGAACATTTTCTTCTCACCGCAAGTTGCAAGAGCCGGGGTCGCAAAAGGGGATGAAACACCATAAGAGGCTTTGCTAACACCAAGTCGAGATTCCAAAGAGGTTCAGGAATGGCAAAGATCACCTATGTCGAGCACAACGGCACCAAGCACGAGGTCGAGGTGGCCAACGGGCTGACCGTGATGGAAGGCGCGCGCGACAACAACATCCCCGGCATCGAGGCCGATTGCGGCGGCGCCTGCGCCTGTTCGACCTGCCACGTCTATGTCGACACGGCCTGGCTCGACAAGCTGCCCGAGAAGGATGCGATGGAAGAGGACATGCTGGATTTCGCCTATGAGCCCGATCCCGAGCGGTCGCGGCTGACCTGCCAGATCAAGGTCTCCGACGCGCTCGACGGCCTGGTCGTCCAGATGCCCGAAAAGCAGATCTGATGAAAGCGCCGCGCCCGCCGCTGCGCCTGTGCCGGGCCTCCGCCCGCGGCGTCTGGCTGGCGGCGGGCCTGTGTCTCGCCGGGGCTGCCGCGGCGCAGGACCGGGCGGCGGGATGTGACGATTTGCAGGCCAGCTACGGCGCCCCGACCGACCGCTATCCCCATGGCGTGCTGGGCGACGACCTGGAATGGGGCGCGCTCAGCGTCACCTGCGGCCCGCGGCAGCTGACCGCGCAGCTGCCCGAGACGCTGGTCTTCGAAGACGTCGCCCCGCGGCTGGCGCAACTCGACGGGCAGGGGCCTGCCGAGATCATCGTGGTCGAAAGCCACCGCGACAAGGGCGCCCGGCTCGCGGTCTGGGCGCTCACCGACGACACCCTGCAACGCATCGCCAGCACGCCCTTCATCGGCACACGGTTTCGCTGGCTGGCCCCGCTGGGCGCTGCCGATCTCGACGGTGATGGCCGCATGGAGATCGCCTATGTCGACCGGCCACATCTGGCCAAGGTCCTCCGCGTCTGGCGCTTCACCGAGGACGAGACCCTCACCGAAGTAGCCTCGCTGCAAGGCGTGACCAACCACCGCATCGGCGAGCGCGACATCGCCGGCGGCCTGCGCGACTGTGGCCAGGGCCCCGAGATCATTCTCGCCGACGCCACCTGGCGCCAGGTGGTCTCCGTCCGCCTCTCGGGCCAGACCCTCACCGCCACCCCCCTCGGCCCCCACCAAGACCGCACCAGCTTCACCAGGGCGCTGGCCTGCCACCCCCTGCCATAAAAAAATCGGGCCCCGAAAAGAGCCCGATCCCGCATCTTCCTCTTGCCGAAAATACCCTCGGGGGTCCGGGGGCAGCGCCCCCGAAACCCCCTCAGACAGGGGCCATAAGCCCCACACTCACTCCCAGCAGCTGACCAGCACCGCCATGCCACGCGCCTTGTTGGTCAGGTCCTCGGGCGCCATCTCCGGCCCGCCGCGCGCCGTGCGCACCGAGACACCGGCCTTGCGCATCGCCGCCTGCAAAGCGCCGGCATCGACCGAGAAGCTCACCTCTTCCGGTAGGGTCCGCCCCTCGCCATCGCGCGGCAGCAACATGCCGATCACCGCGCCGGAGCGGTCCATCACCGGCCCGCCGGCATCGCCGGGAAGGGCCTTGAGCGACACCCGGTCGCGCGCCTCGTTGCCGTCGAGACCGCGCAGGTCGACCAGCTTGCCAAAGGTCATCGAGGGCGCGCCCAGCACGCCTTCATAGGAAAACCCGGCGACGGCGATCTCGGATTGCAGTCGCGGCGCACTGGTGGCCAGCTCGGCCACTTCCAGCGGGGCAAGCGTGGTTTCCGGCGTCAGCAGCGCCATGCCCAGCGCCGCGTCGCTGCTGGCGACCCGCGCCTCGGTCTTGCCGTCGAGGGTGATGCGGGTGCAGCCGTCGACCGCCTCGGTGGTGGTCAGGACCGTGCCGTTGTCCGAGACAAAGAACCCGGTGCGCGACAGCCGCGGCGTGCGGATCTGCAGGCCTGACAGCAGGTCGACGGACTGGGTGTCACCGACCCCCACGCCGGAAGGCAGCACACCGGGAATGCGGGTGAAGCTGTCGGACATCTCCTGCAGCACCCGGGTGCGACGCTCTTCGTCACCGGCGGGCCAGACCAGCATGAAGCCCTTGATCTCGCCGTCGCGCAGGCTCACCTCGGTATGCGAGACGATGTCCTTGTTGGTGCCGGTGATGGTAAAGCCGCTGTTGCGGCGCTCGCGCGGGCCGTCCAGCGGCACCACTTCCAGCGTCTGGAGGATGTCATAAAGGCCGAAGAGCCGGCGCTGGTCGCCCTCCTGCGAGATCAGCAGCACCTGTGCCGGCAGATCGCCGCTGGGCACATAGCGGGCAAAGGGCGATTCATGCGCCTCGAACTTCACCACGCCCAGCGGCACCCTCATCTCGATGCCGGCGCGGTCGTCGGTCACCAGTTGCAGGTCCATGCCGTCGAGCACCGCATTGTAGTTCTGCAGCGCCAGCGCGCGCTGGCGGGTGGTCATGACGCCGGTGGCCTCGAAGCCGTTGGCCTCCTGCCAGGCGGCCATGGCGCGACGGGTGCCGGCACCATAGGCGCCGTCGATGGCGGCGTTGTAGAAGCCGGCCCATTGCAGGGCGACCTGCAGATCGCGTTTCTCCTGGCCGGTCATCTGCGCTTCCGAGCGCCGGGCCTCGGCCACTGTCTCTTCGGGCTCGGCCTGCGGGGTCTCGTCGACGACGGTGTCCTGGGCGGTCTCTTCGGCCTGCTCGGTCTCGTCGCTCTCGGGCAGGTCAGAGGTCTCGACCGCCGGGGTCGGCGACTGGGCATCTGCGCCCACCGGCCAGAACTGCCGCTGCAGCGAGCTGGTGGTCACCACGAAACTGTCGCGCGGGATCCGGCCCTGGCCGCGCAGCACGCGCAGCTCGCCGGTGGCGGCATTGCGGGTGTCATAGGGGCCCAGAACCACCGCGTACCAGCCAGAGCCGATGGCAAAGCCGTTCACATTGGGCAGGAACTCGGCGTAGTCGCGCACGCGATCCTCGGCTTCGAGAAGGCTTGGCAGCGCCTCGACCCGGATCCAGGCACGGTCCTCCTGAGCCGAGACGGCGCGCAGGCAGAATACCAGCGCGAAAAGTGATGCGAAAAACAAACGTGTCATATGATGTGGTCGTCCTGGCCTGCATATTGCTCGTGTCGGCACAGTGTAGCTCATGGGGCCGGGCTTGCGAGCCGAAAATGGCGGATTTCCGCTTTTGTCACGGGATAGTCAGACCCACCTTGCCGCGCTGCCACAGTGCACTAATTGCTGCCGACAGGGGCCGGTTGATTGACCCTCGCGCCGCATCCGCCTAAGCAGGCGCAAAGCTTGCAAGGGCCATGACATGAAACGCGACACCACCGCCAAACCGCGCTCTTTCCAGGAGATCATCCTGCGTCTTCAGGCCTATTGGGCCGACAAGGGCTGCGCCGTGCTGCAACCCTATGACATGGAGGTCGGCGCCGGCACCTTTCACCCGGCCACCACGCTGCGCGCGCTGGGATCGAAGTCCTGGGCCGCGGCCTATGTCCAGCCCTCGCGCCGCCCGACCGATGGGCGCTACGGCGAGAACCCGAACCGGCTGCAGCACTATTACCAGTACCAGGTGCTGATCAAACCCAGCCCGCCCGACCTGCAGGAGCTGTACCTCGGTTCGCTCGAGGCCATCGGCATCGACATGACGTTGCATGACATCCGTTTTGTCGAGGACGACTGGGAAAGCCCGACGCTGGGCGCCTGGGGTCTGGGATGGGAAGTCTGGTGCGACGGCATGGAAGTCAGCCAGTTCACCTATTTCCAGCAGGTCGGCGGGCACGACTGCCACCCGGTCTCGGGCGAGCTGACCTACGGGCTCGAGCGGCTGGCGATGTATGTGCTGGGCGTCGATCACGTGATGGAAATGCCCTACAACGACCCCGACGCGCCGATCGCGCTGGCTTATGGCGATGTCTTCCGCCAGACCGAGCAGGAATACTCCCGCTGGAACTTCGACGTGGCCGACACCGAGGTGTTGCTGCGCCACTTCGAAGAGGCCGAGGCCGAATGCGCCCGCATCCTGGCCCAGCCGCATCAGGACCCCAAGACCGGCAAGCGCATCGTCATGGCGCATCCGGCCTATGACCAATGCATTAAGGCGTCGCATATCTTCAACCTGCTCGACGCGCGCGGGGTGATCTCGGTCACCGAACGGCAGGCCTATATCGGCCGGGTGCGGACGCTGGCCAAGGCCTGCGCCGATGCCTTTGTCCAGACCGAGGCCGGCGGTCACGTGGTGGAGGCCGCGGAGTGAGCGGCAAGATAATTGCAGGAGTGATCGTGATGGTGGCCCTGGTTGCTGGTGCGCTGCTCTATTACATGCAGATCTACGCCTTTTACTCGCCTGTGGCTCCCACCGGCCAGAATGACGTGCAACTGGTTTCGCTGACCTCTGGCAGCCCGGAGCCCATTGTGTATGAGGATTTCGAGGCGATCGACGCCGACAGCTCGCCGATCCGCTACCGCGCCTGTTTCACCACCATCCACAGCCTCGCCATGCTGACCGAAACCTACGAGCTGTACGAGGCCGCCGAGCCGCGCAATGCGCCCGGCTGGTTCGATTGCTTCGACGCCGAGGCGATCGGCGAAGAGCTGCAGGCCGGCAGCGCGTTGACCTTTCTCAGCCAGAAGAACGTGGCCTATGGTGTCGACCGGGTGGTTGCCGTCACCGACGATGGCCGCGGCTATGTCTGGCACGAGCTGAACGACTGCGGCGACAAGGCCTATGACGGCACCGTGGTGGGCGAGGAATGCCCCCCACGCGAGAATTCCGCCAACTAGGGAACAATTGTAGACGTTCGCGCGCTGACCTCCCAACAGGAGGTACGCCGATGTCACGAAGCAATGCACCCGATTGGGTCATCCCCGTCATGCGCGCCGGTTATTCGGCGCGCGGGCTCGTCTATCTCATCCTTGGCGGGCTGACGCTTTCGGCCGCCGTGTCGGGCGGGGCCACCGAGGGCACCAAGGGCGCCGTCGAGACCCTGCGCAGCGCGCCTTTCGGTCAGGTGCTGCTCTGGCTCGTGGCGCTGGGCTTTGTCTGCTACGGCGTCTGGCGGCTGATCGCCGCCTGGTTCGATCTCGAGCGCCGCGGCGATGACGAAGAGGGCATGGCGAAACGCTTTGCCTTGGTGGTGACCGGCCTCATCCACATGGCGCTTGGCGCCGGTATCGCGGCGCTGGCGCTGGGGATCGGCGGAAGCTCCGGCGGTGGCGAAGGCTCTGGTGCCTCGAACTGGACGGCCAAGGTGCTGCAGATGCCCGGCGGCAAGTGGATCGTCGGCATCGCCGCTCTGGCGATTTTCGGGGCCGGGGTGCACTACATCCTCAAGGGCTGGCAGAAGAAGTACAAACGCTATATCGAGAGCAACGAAAAGACCCGCAAGCTGCAGCCGCTGCTGCGCTGGGGCTTCGTGAGCTACGGCATCGTGCTGATGATCGTCGGCGTCTTCCTGTTCTTCGCTGCGCTGAATTCCGACCCCTCGAACGCCAAGGGCATCGGCGGTGCGCTGGAATACATCCGGGGCCTGACCGGCGGTCGCTTCCTGCTGGGCTTCATCGCGCTTGGCATCATCGGTTTCGGTGTCGAGAACTTCGTCGAGGCGCGCTACCGTGTGGTGTCGGGCGTCGACTATGACAGCGACGTCAAGACCATGGCGCAGGCCGCCAAGGCCAAGGCCAAACAGAAGATGGCCTAGGGTTTTCGCCGCTATCGGCTTGCCGTGCAGGGGCAGGGGCTTTAAGCACCGGGGCGTTGATACAGAACACCCGGTGACCCCATGCCCGACCTGCTTATCGAACTCTTTTCCGAAGAAATTCCCGCGCGGATGCAGGCGCGCGCCTGCGACGACCTGAAAAAGCGGATGACCGAGGGGCTGGTCGAGGCCGGGCTGACCTATGCCTCTGCCGCCGCCTTTTCCACGCCGCGCCGGCTGGCGCTGACGGTCGAGGGTCTTCTGACCGAAAGCCCCACGGTGCGCGAAGAGCGCAAGGGCCCCAAGGTGGGCGCGCCCGACAAGGCAATCGACGGCTTCCTGCGCGGGGCCGGCATCAGCCGCGACGCGCTGGAAGAGCGCGAGACGCCGAAAGGCGCGGTCTATTTCGCCACGATCACCAAACCGGGGCGGCCCGCGGGTGAGATCGTGGCCGAGGTGCTGGAAGACGTGATCCGCAACTTCCCCTGGCCCAAATCAATGCGCTGGGGCGCTGGAACCTTGCGCTGGGTGCGGCCGCTGCATTCGGTGATCTGCCTGCTGACCGATGAGGCCGGCGCCCAAGTGGTGCCCTTCGAGATCGACGGCATCCGTGCCGGCGCCACCACCCGCGGCCACCGCTTCATGGCGCCTGACGAGATTTCCGTAACCTCTTTCGAGGATTACGCCGCAAAGTTGAAGCGCGCGCATGTGGTGCTGGACGCTGCCGAGCGTGCCGATCATATCTGGAACGACGCCACCAACGCGGCCTTCTCCCAAGGTCTGGAAGTGGTCGAGGATCGCGGTCTGCTGGCCGAGGTTGCCGGCCTGGTGGAATGGCCGGTGGTGCTGATGGGCGAGATCGGCGCCGATTTCCTCGGGCTGCCGGCAGAGGTGTTGCAGACCTCGATGAAGGAACACCAGAAGTTCTTTTCGGTGAAGAACCCCAAGACCGGCCGGATCGAAAAATTCGTCACCGTCGCCAACCGCGAGACCGCCGACAACGGCGCCACCATCCTCGCCGGCAACCAGAAGGTGCTCTCGGCCCGGCTGTCGGATGCAAAGTTCTTCTGGGAGAACGACTTGCGCGCAGTTGCTGATGCGGGTCTCGAGGGCATGGCGGCGCCGCTGGCTCAGGTCACCTTCCACAACAAGCTGGGTTCCCAGGCCGAACGCATCGCCCGCATAGCTGCCATGGCGCGGAAGATCGCGCCGGTGGTGGGCGCCGATGCCGACGAGGCGGAACTGGCGGCCAAGGTGGCCAAGGCCGACCTGTCGTCAGAGATGGTCTACGAATTCCCGGAATTGCAGGGGATCATGGGCCGCTACTACGCGATGGAAGCGGGGCTGTCGCAGCCCGTGGCCGACGCCTGCCGCGACCATTACTCGCCGCTGGGCCCGTCCGACGACGTGCCGACCGATCCGGTCTCGGTCACCGTGGCGCTGGCCGACAAGCTCGACACGCTGACCGGCTTCTGGGCGATCGACGAAAAGCCCACCGGCTCGAAGGACCCATTCGCCCTGCGGCGGGCAGCTTTGGGGGTGATCCGATTGATTTTGAACAACAATCTGACACTGCCGATGTCGACCCATTTCGACGCGGCCTATGGCGATGACCTCCTCTCCTTCTTCCACGACCGCCTCAAGGTCTTCCTGAAAGACCAGGGCATCCGTCACGACGTGATCGACGCCTGCATCGCCATGCCGGGCAGCGACGATCTGGCGCTGCTGGTCAAACGGGCGCAGGCGCTGCAGGGCTTCCTCGGCACCGAGGATGGCGCGAACCTGCTGCAGGGCTTCAAGCGCGCCAACAACATCCTGACCCAGGCCGAAGAGAAGGACGGGGTCGAGTACAGCTTTGGCGGCGACATCAAGTTTGCCGAGGAAGCCGAGGAAAAGGCGTTGTTTTCCGCGCTGGAGGCCGCCGAGCCGAAGATCAAGACAGCGCTCGAGGCGCAGGATTTCGAAGCGGCGATGCTGGCGCTGGCGGGGCTGCGCGGCGCGGTCGACGGCTTCTTCGAAGCGGTGCAGGTCAATTCCGACAACGCGGTGCTGCGTCGCAACCGGCTGAACCTGTTGTCGAGCATTCGCACCGCCTGCCTCTCGGTCGCCGACCTGCGGAGCATCGAGGGCTGACGCGTAGGGTGGGCAGCTCTGCCCACCATCAGCGCGCCTGACATGGCGGTGGCGGGACAGCTCACGCCCTAGGGTGGTGAAAGGTACACCGAAAAGCAACGTTTAACGCTTGTGCGATGCGTGGTGGCGCTTATGCTGCAGTGCAACGCAAAGGACACGCGCTTGCTTCAGGACAATCCCGATATCACGCCGATCACGCCGACGGCCCAGATGAAAGCCCATACCCACGGCGGGCGGGCGAAATGTCTGCAGCGGCTGGTGCGGCTCGACATGCCGGTGCCGCCGACCGTGGCGCTGTCCTTCGATACGGTGCATGGCATCGCCAGCGGCCATATGCCCGACATGAAGGCGATCCTTGCGTCCTTCCCCGAGGGCGCGCTGCTTTGCGTGCGGCCGTCGAGCCAGGACCCGGACTGGGGCGGGCCGGGGGCGATCCTCAACATCGGCATGAACGACGCCCGCTATGTCGAGATGTGCGATACCCTGGGCCGCCACGCCGCATCGGCGCTTTATGCAAGGTTTGTCGAGGCTTACGCGCTGCACGTCGCGCGGCTCGACCCGGATGTGTTCGAAGAGATCACCTCCGAAGGGCCGCAGGCGCTGTCAGAGGCGCTGCGCGCCTATGAGGACGAGGCCGAGGAACCCTTTCCCCAGGACCCGGCGGTGCAACTGGCGCAGGTCTTGCGCTCGATGGCCCGCGCCTGGGAAGGCACGACGGCGCGGCTGTTACGCCAGGCCAAGGGCGCGCCGGCGGATGCCGGGCTGGGCCTCGTGGTGCAGGAAATGGCGCTTGGCATCGGCCACCCCGAGGCGCGCGATGGCGAGACAGGATCCGGCGTGCTGCAACTGGTCAACAGCCAGACCGGGCTGCGTCAGATCACCGGGCGCTACCTGAGCCAGAGCCAGGGCCGCGACGCGCTCTCTGGTGCCGCCGAGGCGTTGTTTCTGGCGCGCGACGACCGTGGGCCTTCGCTGGAAGAGGTGGCGCCGGAGGCCTTTGCCGAGATCGTCGGCATAGCCGAGCGCATGCGCCGCAAGCTGCGCGCCGAGATGCAGATCGAATTCACCATTCAGGGCGGGCGGGTCTATGTGCTCGATGGCGTGCGGGTGCGCCGCTCGAACCGGGCGGCGGTGCGGATCGCCGTGGCGCTGGCGCAGGACAAGATCATTCCGCGCGAAGAGGCCCTGATGCGGGTCGAGCCGCGGGCGCTGAGCGAGCTGTTGCACCGTCAGATCGATCCCGATGCACCGCGCGACATCCTGGGCCATGGCGTCGCTGCCAGCCCGGGGGCTGCCACCGGCAAGATCGTCTTTACCGCCACCGCCGCGCAAGCCAGCGCTGCGCGCGACGAGCCCTGCATCCTGGTGCGCCGCGAGACCTCTCCCGAGGATATCCGTGGCATGCAGGCGGCGGTCGGCGTGCTGACCGAGCGCGGCGGCATGACCAGTCATGCCGCGGTGATCGGCCGGGGCATGGGCATTCCCTGCATCGTCGGCGCCGCCAGCCTGGCCTTTCACGTCCGCAAGAAGCGGCTGGTGGCCAGTGATGGCCGCGTGCTGAGCGAAGGCGACATCATCACCATAGACGGCGCCACCGGCGAGGTGCTGGCCGGCAGCCCGCCGATGCTCGAAGCGGCGCTGGACGAGAGCTTTACCACGCTGATGGACTGGGCCGACGCGGTACGCGACATCGACGTGCGCGCCAATGCCGACACGTCGATGGACGCTCAGACCGCGCGCAACTTCAAGGCCGACGGTATCGGGCTGTGCCGCACCGAGCACATGTTTTTTGAGACCGACCGGATGATCGTCATGCGCGAGATGATCTTTGCCAAGTCGTCAGAGGACCGCCGCGCCGCGCTCGAGCTGTTGCTGCCGATGCAACGCGCTGACTTCATAGAGCTTTTCCGCATCATGCAGGGGCTGCCGGTCTGTATCCGGCTGTTCGATCCGCCGCTGCACGAGTTCCTGCCGTCTGACAAGCCCGGCATGCGGGCGCTGGCCGAGGCGCTGGACCTGCCGGTGTCCGACGTCGAGCGGCGGGTGGAAAGCCTGAGCGAATACAACCCGATGCTGGGCATGCGCGGGGTACGGCTGGGGATCACCCTGCCGGAGATCTACGACATGCAGGCCCGTGCGATCTTCGAGGCGACGCTTGCCGCCAGCCGCGAGGGGGCGCCGGTGGTGCCGGAAATCATGATCCCGCTGGTCTCGGCCCGGCGCGAGGTCGAGATCGTCAAGACACGGGTCGATGCCGTGGCCGCTGCGGTGCGCAACGAGACCGGGCGCGACTTCGACTACCGGCTGGGGGTGATGGTCGAGACGCCGCGCGCCGCGCTGCGCGCCGAGGAAATCGCCGGTCACACCGATTTCCTCAGCTTCGGCACAAACGACCTGACACAGATGACCTATGGCCTGTCGCGCGACGATGCCGGGCGCTTCATGTCGGATTACGTCAAGCAGGGGGTCTTTGCCGAAGACCCGTTCCATGTGCTCGATCCCGACGGCGTTGCCGAGCTTCTGCAGATCGGCGCCGAGCGCGGCCGCAAGGCGCGGCCAGACGTTGTTCTGTCGATCTGCGGCGAACATGGCGGCAACCCCGAATCGATTGCCATCTGTCGGGACATGGGATTCACCTATGTTTCCTGTTCACCCTTCCGCGTTCCGGTCGCGCGGCTTGCTGCAGCGCAGCTTGCGTTGGGCGGCAAGATATAGCGGAAGGCCCTTTTCCCTAGGGTCAGTCTTGTGTGTGCGCGCCTGTCGGATGTTGCACTGCGGCGGAATTTTGCCCTGCGGCAGCCTGCCGCTAGAAGAAAATTCACTTCTTGTCTATACAACCCGAGTTGCAAGCAGCCCGGGACGTGTCCGGGCTTTCGCGTGTGAGGGAATGTATGAGACTGATAATTGCTGCTTTAGCGGCCGTGGTACTGGGGCTCCCAGGTCACGACGCCGGTGCCGAACTGCGTCCGAACGAGGTCGGTAGCCTGATCCAGCTGGAGCGTCAGGGGCTCAAATCCGTGCCCAAGGGCACACTCAAATGGGCGCTCGGCGCCAACCAGTCGGCCAAGGCCGGCACTGTCACCTACGACGAGGCCTGGCTCAAGAGCCTGCCGAACGGCAAAGGTGGCGAGCAGTTCTCCTGCCTGGCCGAAGCGCTCTACTTCGAAGCGCGCGGCGAGAGCATCAAGGGCCAGGTTGCCGTTGCCGAGGTCATTCTCAACCGCGTCGAGAGCAATAAGTTCCCCGATACGGTCTGTGGCGTGATCAACCAGGGCACCGGTCGGAAATATGCCTGCCAGTTCACCTATACCTGCGACGGCCATGCCGAGAAGGTCAGCAATCCCAAGGCCTATGCCCGGGTTGCCAAGATCGCCAAGGCCATGCTGAGCGGCATGCCGGCCAAGCTGACCGATGGCGCGACCTACTATCATACCACCGCCGTCAATCCGAACTGGGCACGGGTCTTTGCCCATACCACCACCATCGGTGTGCATCGCTTCTACCGCGAAAACACCCGTCTTTCGCAGAAATAACTGCAGGGACTGTTCGCCCGTCGGGGCGAAACCGCCGGTTTTGGGTCTGCCAGCGCGGCAGGATAGCTGCTAGAGACGGGCGGCAGACCCAAAGCCGGAACTTCAAGATGAGTCAGGACATCCATCTCGCATTCGCGCATCCGTCGGAACGCGCCGCCGCCACCGAGGGCGAGGCGCCGCGCGACCGGATATCTCTGCGCGATCACATCGTCGAGGTCGAGATCGGCGCCTTTCAGTCCGAGCGCGGGCTGACCCAGCGGGTCTGTTTCAATGTCGTGGTCGAGGTCGCCCGTGCCGGCGACCGGGTCGACGACGACGTCGACCGCATCCTCAGCTATGACAAGGTGACCGAGGCCATCGCCCACGAACTGGCCGAGGAACGACTGAACCTGCTCGAGACCCTGGCCGAGCGGGTGGCCGAGCGCATCCTTCTGGAGCCGCAGGCAATGCGGGTCTTCGTGCGGATCGAAAAGCTCGACCGTGGCCCCGGCGCGCTTGGCGTCGAGATCGTGCGCAGCCGCGGCGACGTCGATCCCGAGCATGTGGCGGCCCTCACCGAGGAGCATCCGCATCCTCGCGTGGTCTACCTTTCGAATGCCGCAATTTTGTCGCCCAACCTGCCGGGCTGGCTCGACTGGCTGGCGGGGCAGGCGGCGCCGGCGGTGCTCTGCGTCGGACTTCCCGATGGTCCGCGTCCGCAGGCCGCTCATCCGCTGGCGCAGCGCCGCGTCGACCTTCTGGCGATCGAGCAGAACGGCTGGGTGCTGGCGGCGCGCGATCCGCGCTGCGTGGTGGTGACCAGTTGGACCGAACTCGATTGGGGCATGAAGCACGACCAGATAAGCCTCTGGGCGCCCTCGAAGATCGTGCTCGACGCCGTCGAAGGCCCGAAGACCCAGCCACGCGACAGCGTGGCGCTGGCGGCCTGGCTGGCCGAGCAGCTCGATGCCCTGGAATTGCTCGTCATCGGCGAAGACCTGCCCGAAACCGCTGGACCCGGCGCCCGGGCCGTCGATGCGGCATCTGCACTGCTTGCATGACCGGCAGGATTGGACCAAGGACAGGGCATGACCGTGTCGCGTGACGTATATTTCCGCCCGCTGTTGCAGCGCGGCGGGCCTCGCCCGGAGGGGGCCGTGCCTCTGGCCGGCGGCCCCGGCTGGTTTGTTCTGGCCGAGCGGCTGACCCGCAAGGGCAGCCAGGGCTTCGTGGCGGCAGGCGACCTGCCCGAAGACGTGCTGCAGGCGCTGAGCGCGCCGCGCCCGCCGATTGCCGGTCTGGGCATGGACCGTCCGCGGCTGATGGGCATCCTCAACGTCACGCCTGACAGCTTCTCCGACGGCGGCCGCCACGACGGCATCGAGGCCGCTCTGGCCCATGGCCGGCAGATGGCCGAGGCCGGCGCCGACATCATCGACATCGGCGGTGAAAGCACCCGCCCCGGCGCGGTCGACGTGCCAGAGGGCACCGAGATCGACCGGGTGGCGCCGGTGATTGCCGCCTTGAAGGATGCCGTCGACCTGCCGATCTCGATCGACACCCGCAAACGGGCAGTGGCCGAGGCGGCGGCAAGCGCCGGCGCGGCGCTGGTCAACGATGTCTCTGGCTTCACCTTCGACGCGGGCCTTGCGCCGTTCTGTGCCGAGGCGGGCCTGCCGGTCTGCATCATGCACACCAAGGGCACGCCGCAGACCATGCAGGACGACCCGCGCTACGACAACGTTCTGCTCGAGGTCTATGATTTCCTGGCAGAGCAGATCGCCCTGGCCGAGGCCACCGGCATCCTGCGCGACAGGATCGTCGCCGATCCCGGCATCGGCTTCGGCAAGACCAACACCCACAACCTCGCGCTGCTGGCCGGGTTGAGCCTGTTTCACGGACTGGGCGTGCCTTTGCTGCTGGGCGTCTCGCGCAAGGGGCTGATCCGCGATATCGGCCAGGCGCCGAATGCCCGCGACCGCATGCCGGGCTCGGTGGCGGTGGCCCTTGCCGGGGTTGCGCAGGGCGCACAGATCCTCAGAATTCATGATGTGGCTGAAACCAGACAGGCCTTGCGGCTCTGGCTGGCGATCGAGGATGGGCTCTAGAAGATGACACGCAGTCTGTTTGGCACTGACGGAATTCGCGGCACGGCAAACGACGATCCGATGACGGCGGACATGGCGCTGCGGCTTGGCGCCGCCGCCGGGCGGTATTTCCGTCGGGGTCATCAGGGTGTGCACCGGGTGGTGATTGGCAAGGACACCCGCCGCTCGGGCTACATGTTCGAGACCGCGCTGACCGCCGGGCTGACCTCGACCGGCATGAGCGTGCTGCTGCTGGGCCCGGTGCCGACGCCGGCGGTGGGTCTGCTGACGCCCTCGATGCGGGCCGACGTGGGCATCATGATCTCGGCCTCGCACAACCCGGCCGAGGACAACGGCATCAAGTTCTTCGGCCCCGATGGCTTCAAGCTCTCTGACGAGGCCGAGGCGGAAATCGAGCGGCTGGTCGAAGAGGGCGTCGAGCCCGCCAAGGCCCACAACATCGGCAAGGCCAAGCGCATCGACGACGGCCGCTTCCGCTATCAGGAGCGGGTCAAGAGCACCTTTCCGACCGACATGCGGCTTGACGGCATGAAGGTGGTGATCGACTGCGCCAATGGCGCGGCCTATCGCGCCGCGCCGGAGGTGCTCTGGGAGTTGGGCGCCGAGGTGATCGCCATCGGTGTCGAGCCCGACGGCTTCAACATCAACGCCAACTGCGGTTCGACCAAGCCGCAGGCCGCCGCGGCGCGGGTGCTGGCCGAGGGCGCCGACGTCGGCATCTGCCTTGACGGTGACGCCGACCGGGTGATCATCATCGACGAAAAGGGCAAGGTGGCCGACGGCGATCAGATCATGGCGCTGATGGCGGCGCAATGGGCCGAGGAAGACCGGCTGCGGGGTGGCACGCTGGTGGCCACGGTGATGTCGAACCTCGGGCTCGAGCGGTTCCTGCAGGCCAAGGGTCTGCGGCTCGAACGTACCGGCGTCGGCGACCGCTACGTGGTCGAGGCGATGCGCGCCGGCGGCTGGAACCTCGGTGGCGAGCAGTCGGGCCATATCGTGATGACCGATTACGCCACCACCGGCGACGGCCTGATGGCCGGCCTGCAGTTTCTTGCCGCGATGACCCGCACCGGCCGCCGCGCCAGCGAGCTTGCCAACAACTTCGACCCGGTGCCGCAGATGCTGAGAAACGTCCGCTTCGGCGCAGGCCAACTGCCGCTGGAGACCGAGGGCGTGAAGGCCGCGATCGCCTCGGCCGAGATCGAACTGAACGGCAAGGGCCGGCTGCTGATCCGCAAGTCCGGCACCGAGCCGCTGATCCGGGTGATGGCGGAATGCGAGGACCCGGCGATGCTCGCCGCCGTGGTTGACCGGGTGGTCGGCGCGGTGGAAGAGGTGGTCTGAGGGGGGGCTGAGGCCGAGGCCGAGGCTGAGGCTGAGGTCCCGGATCGGGGTCCGGGACGGCGTTGGGCTTTTAGACCGCCGCGGCGCTTGACAGCCTCGCGCCCCGGGCTTGACCCGGGGCCTCCTGCTCGGCGCTTAAGAGTGTGCGCCTGCCGCGACCGTTGAGGTCCCGGATCGGGGTCCGGGACGGCGTCGGGCTTTTAGGCCGCCGAGGCGCATAAGCACCTCGCGCCTTGGGCTCGACCCGGGGCCTCCCGGTCAGCCTCTACAGAACCTCGCCCAGAACGGCGTCGAGCCGCGCGACGGTGGCGTCGACGTCATAGAGCTTGTCCAACCCGAAGAGCCCCAGTCGGAAGGTCGAGAAGCCTTCACCCTCGTCGCATTGCAGCGGCACGCCGGCGGCGATCTGCGTGCCCTGGGCGGCGAAGGCGCGGCCGGATTGCACCTCGGGGTTGTCGGTGTAGCTCACCACCACGCCGGGCGCCTCGTAGCCCTCGGCCGCGACCGAGGCGATCCCTTTCGACGCCAGCAGTGACCGCACCTTGGTGCCCAGCGCCCATTGCGCCATCTTCAGCCGGTCGAAACCGTAGTCGCGGCTCTCCAGCATGGTGTCGCGGAACATCCGCAGCCCGTCGGTGGGCATGGTGGCGTGATAGGCATGGCCGCCGTTTTCATAGGCCGTCATGATCTGGTGCCATTTCTTCAGATCGGCGGCAAAGCTGTTCGACGTCGTCTCTTCCATCCGCGCCAGCGCGCGGTCGGACAGCATCACCAGACCGGCGCAGGGCGTGGACGACCAGCCTTTCTGCGGTGCCGAGATCAGCACGTCGACGCCACTGGCCGCCATGTCGACCCAGATGCAGCCCGAGGCGATGCAGTCGAGCACCATCAGCGCGCCGACCTCATGGGCGGCCTCGGTCAGGGCGCGCAGATAAGAGTCCGGCAGGATGATGCCCGAGGAGGTTTCCACATGCGGCGCGATCACCAGATCGGGCTTTTCCTCGCGGATGCGGGCGGTGACCTCTTCGATCGGGGCCGGGGCAAAGGGGCTTTGCGGGTCGTTGCCGCTGCGCCGCGCCTTCATCACGGTCTCGGAGCCGGTGAAACCTCCCATCTCGAAGATCTGGCTCCAGCGAAAGGAGAACCAGCCGTTGCGCACCACCAGACACTTGGCGTCCTGGGCGAACTGCCGCGCCACGGCCTCCATGCCAAAGGTGCCGCCGCCCGGCACCACCACCGCGGCCTGGGCGCCGTAGACGGTCTTCAGCGTCTCGCTGATGTCGCGCATCACCTGCTGAAAGGTGGCCGACATGTGGTTGAGCGAGCGGTCGGTGAAGACCACCGAGAACTCGTCGAGACCTTGGGGATCGATATCGTCGCGCAGGGCCATGCGGGCCTCCCTTGTGATGGATTTTCCTCAGGGCTAGCGCGGCGGCGGTGAAAAGGCAATCGCGTCAGCCGAGCGGTCCCGGCAGGCGCTCTTCCGACAGCAGCACGTTGGCCTCGACCTGCCCGGCGCCGGGCAGGGTCATGATCCGGCGGCGCAGCACCCGCTCGAAATCCGACAGATCCCGCGCCACCACCCGCAGGCGATAGTCGTAAAGGCCTAGAATGTGCTCGACGGTCTGCACCTCTGGGATGGCGCAGACCGCGCGCTCGAAATCCTCAAGGCTGATGCGGCCCTTGGTGGCCAGTTTCACCCCGAGAAAGACGGTGACGCCGAAGCCCAGCTTCTCGCGGTCGAGCACCAGCCGTGTGCCGGAGATCACGCCGCCCTCGCGCAGCCGCTTGATGCGCCGCCAGGTGGCAGGTTGCGACAGGCCGAGACGGCGGCCGAGCTGGCCGGCCGAAAGGCTGGCGTCGCGGGTCAGGGCGCGCAGGATGGCGCGGTCGGTGTCGTCGATGTCGATCACTGTATCGCCTGCCTCGCGCGTTGATGGCTCGCGCAACCGCAACCAAACCGCGCACCCGGCGCGCAGGCGCCATGCCCGACCTCCCCCCCGGGAGGGCATTCGTCAATCCGCCGGCAGCACGCGCGGCGATGATGCGTCAGGGAACGCAGGGCGTCGCGGGCCTTGAGGCCCTCCCGAGGTCGGGCATGGCGCCTGCGCGCCTCTCTGGTCGATGGGGTAGAGGGTGTCATACCGGCAGCGCCTCGTCGTCCTTGATCCGGCTGACATGCATCAGCGCCTCGACATCGGCGATATGGGGCAGGGTGAGCAGACGCTCGCGGTAAATCTGCTGGTAATGCGGGATGTCGCGGGCGATGACGGCAAGGCGCACGTCGACCTGGCCGAGGAAGGTCTGAATCTCGATCACCTCGGGCACCTCACGCGCGGCGGCGAGGAAATCCTCGAAGGCGCGCGACTGGGTCTTGTCGAGAGTCAGCCGGAGCGACACCTCGACGGCGTAGCCGAGGCTCGGCCAATGGACCTCGGCGCGCTTGCCTTTGACGATGCCGGCCTCGCGCATCCGCTCGAGCCGCCGCGACAGGGTGGCGGGGGTCAGATCGGCGCGCTGCGCGAGATCGGAAAGCGGCAGGTCCGGTGCGGCCTGCATCTGGCGAAGGATGCGTCTGTCTGTATCGTCGAGCATGATTTCATCGAGATACTGCAATCGTACGAATAGTTAAATCGCCAATCGGTGAAATCATCGCGGTTTTGAACGCGCATTCACGCCAGCCCTCGCGTAGGTTGCCCCCAAACGCACACCACCAAGAAGGAAGACCGATATGCGCGTCTACTACGATCGCGATTGCGATGTGAACCTGATCAAGGACAAGAAAGTCGCCATCCTGGGCTACGGCTCGCAAGGCCACGCCCACGCGCTGAACCTGCGCGACTCTGGCGCCAAGAACATCGTCGTCGCCCTGCGCGAAGGCTCGGCCTCGGCCAAGAAGGCCGAAGGCGAAGGCCTTCAGGTCATGGGCATCGCGGAAGCCGCGGCCTGGTGTGACGTGATCATGTTCACCATGCCCGACGAACTGCAGGCCGAGACCTACAAGAAATACGTTCACGACAACCTGAAAGAAGGCGCGGCGATTGCCTTTGCCCACGGTCTGAACGTGCACTTCGGCCTGATCGAGCCCAAGCCCGGCGTCGACGTCATCATGATGGCGCCCAAGGGCCCCGGCCACACCGTGCGCGGCGAATACACCAAGGGCGGCGGCGTGCCCTGCCTCGTGGCCGTTCACCAGGACGCCACCGGCAAGGCGCTGGAAATCGGTCTGTCCTACTGCTCCGCCATCGGTGGCGGCCGCTCGGGCATCATCGAGACCAACTTCCGCGAGGAATGCGAAACCGACCTTTTCGGTGAGCAGGCGGTTCTCTGCGGTGGCCTCGTCGAGCTGATTCGCATGGGCTTCGAGACCCTGGTCGAAGCCGGCTATGCACCGGAAATGGCCTATTTCGAGTGCCTGCACGAGGTGAAGCTGATCGTGGACCTGATCTACGAAGGCGGCATTGCCAACATGAACTACTCGATCTCGAACACCGCGGAATACGGTGAATATGTCTCCGGCCCGCGCATCCTGCCCTACGACGAGACCAAGGCCCGGATGAAAGCGGTTCTGCGCGACATCCAGACCGGTGCCTTCGTGCGTGACTTCATGCAGGAAAATCAAGCGGGTCAGCCGTACTTCAAAGGCACCCGTCGTCTCAACGACGAGCACCAGATCGAGCAGGTCGGCGAGAAGCTGCGCGGCATGATGCCGTGGATTTCCGCCGGCAAGATGGTCGACAAGGAAAAGAACTGATCTTCGCGCAAGAGCGCTGAGACCAGGCGAGACGCGCCCGGCAGTCGACAGGCTGCCGGGCGTTTTTTCATTGCGGCCGCCGGCAGGGGGCGCTGGCTGCATAGGTTGAAAAATTCTCTAGTTATGCTACCATTGCGGGTATCGGTGCAGGTGAGTTGCACCATATTTTCCCAGCTTCAAGACCCGTCCCTTTTCCAACAAAATCGGTTGAACCCATGTCACAGATCCTTCAGGAACTTCTCCGCCCGCAACCTACCGGCGGCACCATCGTCACCTTTCACCCCGACTCCGACGTGGCCGAACAACGCCGCGCGCTGACCAACAGCGCCGGTGAAGGCATACAGTCGCTGTCCACCCGCGCCGGCCGATCGGCCGAGGTCCGCGAAGACGCCCCGGCGCTTCTGCTCGAGGACGTCGGCATTGCCGTGATCTCCGAGAACGTCGATGCCCAGCGCTCGGGCGATCTTCTGTCGAACGAGCAATCGGTGCTCGAGGCGCGGCCGGAGTTCTGGATGTTCGCCATCCAGGCCTTTCAGGACAACACCGAGCGCACCTGGGGCGTGGCGGCTACCGGGGCCGAGACCTCGCGCTTTACCGGCGAGGGCATCAAGCTGGCGGTGCTCGACACCGGGCTCGACTTCGACCACCCGGATTTCATCGGCCGCGACGTGGTACAGCAGAGCTTTGTCACCGGTCAGACCGCGCAGGACGTCCAGGGCCACGGCACCCATTGCGCCGGCACCGCCGCCGGGCGGATGGCGACCGCCGGGGTGCCGCGCTACGGCGTGGCGTCTGAGGCGCTGCTGCATGTCGGCAAGGTGCTCAACGATTCCGGCTCGGGGCGCGAGCGTGACATCCTTAACGGCATGGTCTGGGCGATCCAGCAGGGCTGCCAGGTGATCTCGATGTCGCTGGGCCGCTCGGTGCGTCCGGGCGAAGAGCCCTCGGCCGCCTATGAGCGGGTGGGGCAGCTGGCGCTCGACTCCGGCTCGCTGATCGTGGCGGCCGCGGGCAACAGCTCGGCCCGGCAGTTCGGCTTCATCGCGCCGGTGGGCGCGCCGGCCAATTCCCGGTCGATCATGGCGGTGGCGGCGCTCGACGAAGAGCTGAAAGTCGCCAATTTCTCCTGCGGCGAGATCAACGCCGGGGGTGGCGAGATCGACATCGCGGCCCCTGGGGTCGCCGTGCTCTCTTCGGTGCCACGGCCGCAACTCTACAACGCGCTGAGCGGCACCAGCATGGCCTGTCCGCATGTGGCGGGACTTGCTGCCCTGTTGGCAGAGAGCGACGCGAGCCTGCGCGGCCAGGCGCTGTGGACGGCGCTGACCGACAGCGCAAAGACGGTCTCGGGGCTGGCCACTGACGTCGGCACCGGACTGGGCCAGGCGCCGCAGGGCGCGCCGGTTGGCGATTGCGAAAAGGTGCCGGTGGCATAGGGAGCGGCGGCCTCCTATATCAGGGAGGCCCCTCGCAAAGGAATTGGCCATGTCCGATGTCACCCTGAAGATCGTGCTCGACGATGCGCATCGCGACAAGCCCGACGAGGTCTGCCGCGCGCTGACGGCGGCGGGCCTGCGGATCGAGAACAGCATCCCGGCGATCGGGGTGATTTTTGGCACCGCTGACAGCGAGAACCTGGAAAGGCTCAAGGCTACCGAGGGCGTGCTCGAAGCCGAGCCGGAAGCCGGGTATCAATTGCCGCCGCTCGACAGCAATACGCCGCAGTAAAGTCTAGCGGCCCTGGCCGAGCCCCAGCTGCATCAGCGCCCGGCGCAGTGGCGCCGCCCCGTGCAAAGCGCCGAGGCCTGCGGCGCGCAGGTCGCGCAGCATCGGCGTCGACATCATCGACACTCGGTTGAGCGCGGTGATCCCGGCAACGCGGGCGCGGATGTCGATGATCCGGGCGCGGTGATAGCCTTCGAGCATGGCGGCATCGCCAAGGCTCTCGGGCGCGGCACTGGCAAGGTCGCGCAGCACCTTCAGATCGGTCAGCGACATGTTGAGCCCCTGCGCGCCGATCGGCGGCACCACATGCGCGGCCTCGGCCACCAGCGCCAGCCGCTCCGAGGACAGTTCCCGGGCGTGCTGAGCAATGATCGGCCAGATCGAGCGCCGCGACGCCAGGCTCAGCGGACCGAACTGATGCGCCGAACGCTCGGTCATTGCCGCCTCGAAGTCGGGCACGTCCATGGCGTGCAGCGCGGCGGCCCTCGGGCCTTCCTCCATCCAGACCACCGCCGACGAGGGCCGGCCTTCGTGATCGGGCAGCGGCACCAGGGTGAAGGGGCCGCCGGTGCGGTGGATCTCGGTCGAGACATTGCCATGCGGGATCGGGTGGGTGACGGCAAAGGCCAGAGCCTTCTGGCCGAAGCGGGTGCAGGCGACATCTATGCCCGCGGCCTGCCGCAGCGCGCTGTCGCGACCATCGGCGGCGATCACCAGCCGGCAGGTTACCTTGCTGCCGTCAGACAGGGTGACGCTGGCAGAGCTGGTGCGGGTGAAGAGCGTCTCGACGGCGACACCGGTGCGGAAGGTGACGGTCTCCATCTCGTCCAGCCGCGCGGCCATCTCGCGCCGCAGCAGCCAGTTCGGCAGGTTCCAGCCAAAGGGCAGGTCGGGCGAGAGATCCGCCGCCTCGAAATCGCGGCTGAGCCGGGCCTCTGACGTGGCGCCGCCGGCGTCGATGATCCGCATGGTCTGCAATGGCGTAGCATGGGGGGCGAGACGGTCCCAGAGGCCGGCCTCTCCGAGGAAGCTGCGTGCCGGTTGCAGGAAAGCGGTGCTGCGCAGGTCGGCACCCTCGGCCTCGCGGCTGGTGACGGGCGGGGCGGGATCGACGCAGAGCACCGAGAAACCAGCGGTGCCATAGGCCGCCGCCGCAGTCAGCCCGGCGATGCCGCCGCCGGCGATGAGAATGTCGTGATCCATGGCGCGCCTCTGTCGTCTTGCTTGGCGAGGTTATAGCGCCCGGGGCGGCGGTTGCCATGGGGCAGGGTGCGGCATGGTGGTATTGACCGGAGCGGTGGGTTGGAAACCCACCCTACGTGAGCGTGCCGAGGAAACCGCTGAGGTCGTTGGTGTGGTGGTGGATGTGATCGGCCTCGAGCCGTTCGGGCGCGACATGCACGGTGCGCATTCCCATAGCATGCGGCGCGGCGAGGTTGCGGGGATCGTCCTCGAACATCGCGGCGCGGGCGGGATCGGTGCCGTCTCGGGCAAAGATCGTCTCGAAGGCTTCCCGCTCGGGCTTGGGACGGAACTCGGCATGTTCAACGCCATAGACCGCATCGAACAGCCCCGAGAGCCCGCGCGCCGCCAGCACCTCTTCGGCGTAAGGCGATGTGCCGTTGGTGTAGACGATGCGACGCCCCGGCAGGGCGCGGATCCGCGCGGCGAGCTCCGGATCGGGGGTCAGCACCGAGAAATCGATCTGGTGCACATCCTCGAGATAGGGCGTCGGGTCGACGTCATGTTCGCGCATCAGCCCGGCCAGCGTGGTGCCGTAGGTCTTCCAGTAGTGCACCCGCAGGTGGCTGGCTTCGGCCTCGGTCACGCCGAGCGCCTGCATCACATAGGCCGTCATCCGCGGCTCGATCTGGGCAAACAGCCGGCTTTCGGGCGGATAGAGCGTATTGTCGAGGTCGAAGACCCAATGGGCCACATGCGAGAAGAGGTCTTTTGCCATGGCCCGGACGCTACGCGCCCGCGGCAGCGCGCGCAATGGCCGTATTGCCGGGCCGGGCCGGGCTGGCTAAGGTCGCGCCCGGGACAAAGGAGACATGCGTGAGCCAGAAGACGACGCCGCAGAAAGACGCCTATACGATGATCCTCGAAGCGATTGACGTGGGCACCTTCCGCCCCGGTGATCGGCTGGTTGAGAGCGATCTGGCCGAACGTCTGGGCATGAGCCGCACGCCGATCCGCGAGGCGCTGCAACGTCTGGAAACGCAATCCCTGCTGTCGCGTGACGGCCGTTCGCTGATCGTGGCCTCGCTCGATCACAACCAGATGGCCGAGCTCTACGTGGTGCGCACCGAGCTGGAAGGGCTGGCCGCGCGGCTGGCGGCGCGTCATGCCACCGCGGAAGAGGTCCGGGTGCTGCGTGACATGGTCAAGGAAGACCGGGCGCTGGTCGACAACCCCTCAGCGCTGTCGCGTGCCAACCGGCGGTTTCACAAGCAGATTCACCTGGCCTCTCACAACCGCTTCCTTGTGCAGCAACTCGACCTGGTGCACCGGTCGATGGCGCTGATGGCCACAACCTCGCTGGCGGCCGAGGGTCGGGGCGAAAAGGCGCTGGCCGAGCATGAGGCCATCGTCCGCGCCATCGAGGCGCGCGACGAGGCGGCGGCCTACGAGGCGCTGAAATCGCATATCTCGGTGGCCTTCGTCACCCGGCTCAAGCTCGACTCGCGCAACGAAAACTAGGGCGCCGGCGCTTCTTCGTGATCGATCAGCGGCTCGGAGTTGGAATGGCCGTGGTCGGTCTTGTCCCAGTAGAACGGCTTCAGCATGAGCTCGATCAGCCCCTTGTAGAGCGCGATGCTGCCCATCGGGAAATAGAACAGCAGCGTCGGCACCCAGGGGATCAGCCCGCGGTGCTGCGGGCTGGCCACCGCCGTGGCACCGATTACCAGTCCGGTGCATTCCGCCAGCAGGAAGAATGACAGCACGAAGGCCTCGGGCCCCGGGCCCATCCAGTCGACCAGCGGATGCGGCAGGCCGAAGACCGCGATCCAGAAGGTCCAGAGCACCGGCGCCAGGAGGAACTGGCTGATCGCGCCGAGAAACAGCACCTGAAAGCCGAGAAACCGTTTCCAGCCCAGATCGCGCAGCAGCGCGCCGGGCCGGCGCATGTGGACGAGGTAGGTCGCCATGTAGCCCTTGAGCCAGCGTGAACGCTGGCGGATCCAGGGCCAGGGACGGCAATTGGCCTCTTCCAGCGTGACAGAGTCGATCATCTCGATGCGAAAGCCGCGGCGGGCGAGGCGGATGCCCAGATCGGCATCCTCGGTGACGTTATGGGCATCCCAGCCGCCGACCGCTTCCAACACCTTGCGGCGACAGAACAGCGTGGTGCCGCCCAGCGGAATGGGAAAGCCCATGCGCGACATGCCGGGCAGGACGATGCGGAACCAAGTGGCATATTCGATGGTGAAACAGCGCGACAGCCAGTTGGAATAGGGATTGTAGTAATCGAGGATGCCCTGCAGGCAGGCGACCTCTGGCGGGGCCTCTTCGAAATGCGCGGCCACCAGGCCAATCTGGTCGGGGGCGGGATTGTCCTCGGCGTCGTAGATGCCGATGATGTCGCCGTCGCAGAACCGCAGACCATAGTTCAGCGCCCGCGGCTTGGTGGTGAGCTCACCCGGCGGCACCACCAGGATGCGCATCCAGGGCGGCAGATCGGCGCGCGACAGCGCCTTGCGGGTCAGGAGGTCTTCGGCCTCGAGCAGCAGCACCACGTCGAGCCGGGATTTCGGATAGGTCAGCCGCGACAGCCGGGTGACCAGCCGCGCCGCGATCGAGGTTTCGCGGAAGAGCGGCACCAGGATCGAGACCTTGGGCGGCGGGCGGCGGGCGTCTTCCGGCGGCGGCGTGGTGCGGGGCAGGGGCGCGCGCAGCCGGGCAATGAAGGCGCCGAGCTTCAAGAGCACAAGCGCGGCGAGGGTGAGCACCGCCCAGGTCGCCGCGAAGGCGTAGAAGAACAGCGGCAGGGCCAGCATCACACCAACGCCGCCAAGCGCGGCCAGCGCCACCAGCCGCAGGTGGCGCGGTGTCGAGACGCGGCGCAGGTTGCGGCAGCTGTCCTCCTCCGGCAGGCCGGTCTCGGCCAGGTCCGAGAGCAGCGGCCCGTGGCAACGGGCGATGGCGGCGTGGATGTCGGCCTCGGTGGCGATGCCCATGACCACCGGGCCGACCTCGTCTGGCAAGAGCGCGCGCAGCGCCTCGAAGCGGTCGGGGTGGCAGGTGGCAAGCACCAACGTGTCGCCCAGCCGCGTCCAGGGCATGACCCCGTGTTCCAGGCAGGTCAGGGGATCGAGCGCCAGGGCGCAGTCGGCATCTGGCGGTGCCTCCTCCAGCACCAGCGACAGCGCCGCCCATCGCGCCGCCTGGGCGCGCAGGACCTCTTCAGCTGTGGCAAAGCCCTCGGCCAGCAACACCTGATGGATCGGCGCCTTGCACTGATTGTGGATCGCCAGGACGCGCAGGAAATCCGCGGCCGTGATCACCCCCATGTCGACCAGGATACGTCCCAGCGGCAATTGGTAGTGACGACTGAGACGGGCGGTCTGACGACCGCGCAATTGCAGTTGTGGGGGACTCATGATCCTGGCCTCGTAGCTGCTGGCCAAGAATGACGAATTTTAGATTAATGTTCGGTAAACGAAGCCCTAACAAAGAGTTAACCACGCCGAAGCGCGGTTAACCCCTGTCTGGAATGTCCGGCCTGACGGCGGTTCAGGCGCGCGCCGCCATCGCCTCGGCGAATTGCTCGAACAGGTAGAAGCTGTCCTGCGGGCCGGGGCTGGCCTCGGGGTGGTGCTGCACCGAATAGACCTTGCGATCGCCGGCGTTCAGCGCGATGCCGCAGTTCGAGCCGTCGAACAGCGAGACATGGGTCTGCACCACGTTGTCGGGCAGGGTGGCAGCGTCGACGGCAAAGCCGTGGTTCATCGAGGTGATCTCGACCTTGCCGGTGACCATGTCCTTGACCGGGTGGTTGGCGCCGTGGTGGCCGTGGTTCATCTTGATGGTGCGGCCGCCAAGCGCCAGCGCCAGCATCTGGTGACCGAGGCAGATGCCGAACATCGGCAGGTCGGTCTCGTCCAGCAGCTGCTTGATCATCGGCACGGCATATTCACCGGTGGCCGCCGGGTCGCCCGGGCCGTTCGACAGGAAGATGCCGTCGGGATTGTGGGCCATGACCTCTTCCGCCGTGGCGGTGGCGGGCAGCACGGTGACGTCGCAGCCGGCCGAGGCCAGGCAACGCAGGATGTTGCGTTTCGCGCCATAATCGACGGCAACGACCTTGTGCTTGGGTGCGGTCTGCGGGGCATAGCCCTCGGGCCAGGCCCAGCGCATCTCGTCCCAGCGGTAGCTCTGCGCGCAGGTCACGTCCTTGGCAAGGTCGAGCCCCATCAGCCCCTTGAAGGCGCGCGCCTTGGCGACCAGCGCCTCGATGTCGAAGTTGCCCTCGGGATCATGTGCCAGCGCCACATGCGGCGCGCCCTGCTGGCGGATCGCCCGGGTCAGCCGGCGGGTGTCGATGCCGCCGATGGCGATCCGGCCCCGGGCGGCCAGCCAGTCCGACAGCTCCTGCACCGCGCGCCAGTTCGACGGCTCGGTGGGCATCCACTTGACCACCATGCCCTCGGCCACCGGATCGGCGGTTTCGTCATCCTCGGGGTTCACACCGACATTGCCGATATGCGGGAAGGTGAAGGTGACGACCTGTCCGGCATAAGAGGGATCGGTCATGATCTCCTGGTAGCCGGTCATGGCGGTGTTGAAGCACAGTTCGGCGACGCGGGTTCCGGTGGCGCCAAAACCCGTGCCATAAAAGACCGTGCCATCGGCAAGAGCGAGGCAGGCGGTGGGCGTCTGATCGGCGCGTGCGGTCATCGGGCGACTCCCTGTGGCGGTATATGGGGCAAATTTGCGCGAACCTATGCCCGGACCGGCATGGGGTCAAGGCCCTAGATGGACCTGTCGGGAAATTCAAATATCGTTTGTTTACAGCGGGTTATCTGGCTGCGGCTGGCATTGCCTCTGCGCGAGGCTTGGCGTATGGTTCGAGGCTGGGATTAACCCATGGGGATGGGACGACATGAGTTTACGCGCAGAGATCACGTCAGCGCTCAAACAGGCAATGCGGGACAAGGATGCCCGGCGCCTGTCGACATTGCGGCTGATCAGTGCCGCCATCAAGGACCGCGAGATCGCCCTGCGCGGCAGCGGCGAGGAAGAGACCCTGGGCGAGCGCGACGTGCTTGCCATCCTCGGCAAGATGGTCAAGCAGCGCCAGGAAAGCGCGCGCACCTACGAAGAGGGCGGCCGGCTGGACCTGGCCGAGCGCGAGCTGGCAGAGATCGAGGTGATCGAGGAATTCCTGCCGCGCAAGCTCGACGACAAGGAAGTGGCCGCGGCGGTGGACGCGGCAGTGGCCGAGGTCGGCGCGTCGTCCATCCGCGACATGGGCAAGGTGATGGGGGCGCTGAAGGCGCGCTACACCGGCCAGATGGATTTCGGCGCGGTCGGGCCTCTGGTCAAGACGCGGTTGTCTCAGGGCTGAACGGCTGGGGCTGACGCGCATCGCCGGGCCGTGAAGGCGACCCTTCATGCCGGAGGCATGCCTATGGCTTGCCGCCGCTGTTAGCGCGCAGGGTGCCTTGCTCCGGTCGTTGGGCCTTGTAGCTTTAGCGCAAGCCGTGGAGCGTCGGGCCGCGGTGCGGCGATCCTCCGTTGGTTCGGCAGCGCTTTATCCCAGCCAAATCCGGATAAGATCAGATCGGCGCGCTTGTGCCAGCCAAATCGCCGTGCCGTGGAGGCGGCCCGGCGACGCGCGGCGGCTTGCAGCCGCTGTTAACGCGCTGGGTGCCTTGCTCAGGTCGTTGGGCCTTGTAGCTTTGTCGCAAGCCGTGGAGCGTCGGGCCGAGGTGCGGCGATCCTCCATTGGGTCGGCATTACTTTATCTCAGCCAAGTCCGGAAGACCTCAGATCGGCGCGCTTTTGGCAGCCAAATCGCCGTGCCGTGGGGGCGGCCCGTCATGCCGAAGGCATGCCTCTGGCATGATGCGCGGCGGCCTGCGGCCGCTGCTAACGCGCTGGGTGCCTTGAACCGAAGTTGACGCAACTCAAGGTCAGTCGATCCGATAGTCCCGGCGGATCTCGGCATCATCCTCGACACGGAAGCGCTGGACGAAGCGGGTCTTGAAACTCACCCGCCCCCGGCGCGCGCCGAAGTTTTCGCCGTGGTTCAGCAGATAGAGCACCCGCGGCGCCTCGAGCGCAGTCAGCGCGCGACCGGCGAGCCGCGCCAGATAGGGGAACATCCGGTGCTCGTGCTGGCTCATCTCGCGCAGGAAATCGACCTCGGCCGCGCCGTTCGCGAGATCGAAGCGCAGGGCCGCGCAGGAGCCGCAGAGCTTCCAGAACGGTTTGCGCAAGGGTTGCGACAGGCTGCGCGGCGCGGCGCAGGCCAGCGTGTCGGCGCGGTGATCGAGGATATAGCCGGTCTGCGCCAGGTAGCCGCCGGGGGCCGCGCGCTGCATCATTTCTTCGACCAGCCCGGGATGCGCCAGATCGTCGGCGTCAAAGGTCATCGCGTAGCCGGCCCCGATCCCCAGCTCCGGCAGGTGATCGCAGAGCTGCGCCAGCTTGCGCCATTTGTCGTTGCCCTCGACGGGCGTAGTGAAGGGCAGGAAGGTGATGCGCGGATCGTCGGGCAGGTCCTCGGGCCGGTCCTGGCCGCAGATCACCGCCTGCCAGCGGCTGTCGCTCTGGCGCTGCAGCCCGGCCAGAGTGGCACCGAGGCGGGCGCAGGTGCTCTCCCAGTTGCCGACATGGTGACGGCCGACCAGCGGGATCAGGAAGACCACGGCCTGGGGCGCCGCCTTGGCAGAGAACGGACGCAAGGCGAGGGCGGCACGCTCCGACGGTTGCAGCTTGTCGTCACGCGCCAAGAGCACATTGGGCCCGGCGGTGGCAGCGGTGACAAGGCGTCTCAGGCGGGCAGGTTTCGGGGTGGCCGGGATTTGCGCCATCGGCCTAGATCCGCGCCGGCGGCACTTGCCGGGTGAGGTCCTGATAGAGCGCGATGCGCTCGTCCTCAGACAGGAAGGCGCCGATCTCGACCTCGCGGCCGCCACCGGTCAGGGTGACATAGAACGGCACCGGCCCGCCCTCGCGGTGCAGATGCGGCCGCGCCCAGTAGGTCTTGCAGGCCCAGCATTGCGCGGGGCCGCGCGGGTTGTGCCGGGTCAGGGAAATTTCGTCCGGCGTCACCCTGAGCACCTCGAGCAGCTGGCAATCGCGGTGATTGCGGTCGAGCGCATACCACAGCCCGCCAAGCGCCAGCAGCAGAAAGGGCAGCAGCCCCCAGAGCAGCGCGGTGCCGAGCAGGCCGAAGAGCGGAATGGTGGCGAGAGCAAAGGTCGCCAGAAGGAAGGCGGCATAGCCCTTCGGAGGCAGCGATTCATGCGGCCAGAGGCGCAATTCGGCCTCGTTCGGAGAAGGGCTGGGCGACCATCGATAGGGCATGGATTACATATAGGTTTGGCCTTGCCGGACGTCGACTGAAATATCGACGCATCCCGCCGACGCGGCTGGGCGCTCCGGCACGCCGGGCGTCAGGGCTGGCCAGGGGGTTGGAGCGGGGCCGGGCGCACAGGGAGCGAGCCAGGGGATGGTCGCGCGCCGCGGCCCCGGCTGACGAAAGTTGGGGCTTCCGCCAGCAAGAGCGCCTTTCGGCGCCCCTTTGTCAGGCTGTTACGTCCTCCTGTATGCGCGTGTGACCGGGGTCACAGCGCCGGAAGGTGCCGGCCGGAAAGCTGTCACGAAGACGGGTCACGTCTCAGTCCGGGGTGGCGGGGCAGAGCAGGCAGATGCCGCCGCGAGTCGGGGTGTCACCCTGCGGCTGGGCGTCCGAAGGATAGGTCAGAAGCGGCAGGATGTCGGCGCCGAAGGCCAGGACCGGGGCGGCCGCGAAGCCGGCCAGAAGGCCGGCGGCGAGTAGCGTGGCAAAGCGTGTCATGGAAAAAGTCCTTTGCAAATAATGCAGTTGCAGCATGACACGTTGCGCCCGGTCCGTATGTGCGCGGTGTCACAAGCCCGTAGTCTTTTACCTCCCCGTCATAAACGCCGCCCCCGGAACCGACACCGCCCTGCAAACGCAAAAGGCCCGCGCAATGCGCGGGCCTTTCGGTCTGTCTAGTCTGGCGATCAATGCGCCGGGTGCTTGTCCCAGTCTTCCTGCTTGGGCAGGATTTCGAAGGTGTGCTCCGGCGGCGGGGTCGGCAGGGTCCATTCCAGCGTATCCGCATATTCGTTCCAGTAGTTGTTGCGGTTCTCGCGTGCGCCGCGCAGCAGCGCCTGGCCCACGATGTAGAAGAACAGCAGGAACGAGGCGAAGGAGATGAACGCACCGATCGACGACCAGAAGTTCCAGGTGGCGAATGCCTCCGGATAGTCGATGTAGCGGCGCGGCATGCCCTGGCGGCCAAGGAAGTGCTGCGGGAAGAAGGTCAGGTTGGCACCGATGAAGAACATCCAGAAGTGCACCTGGGCCAGCTTCTCGTTGTACTGGCGGCCGGTCATCTTGGCGAACCAGAAGTACATGCCGGCAAAGATGCAGAACACCGCGCCGAGGCTCATCACGTAGTGGAAGTGCGCCACGACGTAATAGGTGTCGTGATAGGCCCGGTCCACGGCTGCCTGCGACAGCACGATGCCGGTCACGCCGCCAACGGTGAAGAGGAAGAGGAAGCCCATGGCGAAGAGCATCGGCGCCTTGAACTCGATCGAGCCGCCCCACATCGTTGCGATCCACGAGAAGATCTTCACGCCTGTCGGCACGGCGATCACCATGGTGGCCAGCATGAAGTAGGACTGCTGGGTCAGCGACATGCCGACGGTGTACATGTGGTGCGCCCAGACGACAAAGCCCAGCGCGCCGATCGCGATGATCGCCCAGACCATCGGCAGGTAACCGAAGACGGGCTTGCGCGAGAAGGTGGCGATCACGTGGCTGACGATGCCGAAGCCCGGCAGGATCACGATGTAGACTTCCGGGTGGCCGAAGAACCACAGGATGTGCTGGTAGAGGATCGGGTCACCGCCGCCCGACGGGTCGAAGAAGGTCGTCCCGAAGTTGCGGTCGGTCAGCAGCATGGTGATGGCGCCAGCCAGAACCGGCAGCGACAGAAGGATCAGCCACGCCGTGACGAAGATCGCCCAGGAGAACAGCGGCACCTTGAACAGCGTCATGCCGGGCGCGCGCATGTTCAGGAAGGTGGTGATCATGTTGATCGCACCGAGGATCGACGAGGCGCCCGAGACGTGCACCGCAAAGATCGCCAGGTCCATCGACAGGCCGCCTTCGTTGGTCGAGAGCGGCGGATAGAGCACCCAGCCCACGCCCGAACCGAGCTGGTCGTTGCCGCCGGGCGACAGGACCGAGCAGACGGCGAGGGTGGTACCGGCCACATAGAGCCAGAACGACAGGTTGTTCATCCGCGGGAAGGCCATGTCCGGCGCGCCGATCTGCAGTGGCATGAAGTAGTTGCCGAAGCCGCCGAAGAGCGCGGGAATGACCACGAAGAACATCATCAGGATGCCGTGACCGGTGATCAGCACGTTCCAGAGGTGGCCGTTCGGGGTACAGACCGCATCCGAGGCAATCAGGCGGGCGCCTTCCATGCACATGAACTGCACGCCGGGCTCCATGAGCTCCAGACGCATGTAAACGGTGAAAGCCACCGAGATGAAGCCAGCAAACGCAGAGACGATGAGATACAGGATCCCGATATCTTTGTGATTGGTGGACATGAACCAGCGGGTAAAGAAACCACGCTGATCCTCATGCTCGTGGCCGTGAATGGCGGCGTCAGCCATGTCTCGTGCCTCCTGCTAGACAAAACATGGGCGCATGCACCATAGCCGGCGCCCGGAATCTCCGTCCGGTTCTAGAATGCACGCCCGAGATCGGCAACGGGTCAGATTGACCTAGATCAAGAAAAAGTGTCGCGGGGGCGGGAGTTCTGCCGCGCGGTGTCAGTTCACCGCGACCACGAGGCCGACAATGGGAATCAGCAGCGCCGCCAGCCAGAAGGCCAGCCTGCGGTTGTAGAGCGGCGTCGGCAGGTAGCAGTTGCCGCAGACCGATGCGCCGAAACGCAGGCGGTGGCCACAGCTGGGGCAGCGAAAGAAGCGGCGGGTCAAGGGGGATACCTCGGGAAATGCGGTTGGGTGGAATGGAGAAAGGTCTGGGTGGAAGGGGCCGGTGCGAGGGTCAGGGACTTCACGGGAGCCGGAAAGATGGAACCGGACTGAATTGTGAGACAGGTCACGGTTTGTACTGAAATGGTGTGACGGGCTGGCGGTCCGGTCGGAATTGGGGCGGTCTGTGGGGGGGGCTCGGGGGTTGCTGTGCCGGCAAGGTGCCGCGCGACTTTGGCAAATTTGCGGCGACGCGCAAGAGAGTGTCTTTGCGGGGAAGATTGGAGGCGGTCGCCGAGGCTCAGTCGAACTCGCCGAAGGTCACGTCGAACTGCGCGCGCAGGGCGACGTCGAGGTCGTCCATGGTCACCGGCAGCCCGAGATCGACGAGGCTGGTGACCCCGTGTTCGGTGATGCCGCAGGGCACGATGCCGCTGAAATGGCTGAGGTCCGGCTCGACGTTGATCGAGACGCCGTGGAAGCTCACCCATTTGCGCAGGCGGATGCCGATGGCGGCGATCTTGTCTTCCTGCGGTTGGCCCGTCGCGCTCAGCGGCTTGTCGCCACGGGTCACCCAGACGCCGACCCGGCCGTCGCGGATCTCGCCCTTGACGTTGAAGGCGTCGAGCGTGGCAATGACCCAGGTCTCGAGCTGATGCACGAAGCGGCGCACGTCGCGGCCGCGGCGGCCGACGTCGAGCATCACATAGGCCACCCGCTGGCCCGGACCGTGATAGGTGTACTGGCCGCCGCGCTTGCTGGCGTAGACCGGGAAACGGTCGGGATCGGTCAGATCCTCGATCCGGGCCGAGGTGCCGGCGGTGTAGAGCGGCGGATGTTCGACCAGCCAGACGGCTTCCTCGGCGCGGCCCTCGGCAATCGCCGCGGCGCGCGTCTCCATGAAACGCACGGCCTCGTCGTAATCGGTCAGGCCGTCTGAGATGATCCATTCCACCATGCCGGTGAGGTACACCGGCGGCGCGCGGGGGAAAAGAGCAAAGCGCCGTTTGGGGGCGCTGCCCCCGTCGCCATGGGCGACTCCCCCGAGGGTATTTTCGGCAAGAGGAAGTTGCAGGGTGGGAGGCTGTGACGGGGGTGGGAAAAAAGTTGCTGGCGGGATGGTTTTCGCTCTTGGCAATGTCGGGGCTATTGGCTAAACCCCGCCCACCAGTTCAAAGTGCGGTCGTGGCGGAATTGGTAGACGCGCAGCGTTGAGGTCGCTGTGGGGTAACTCCCGTGGAAGTTCGAGTCTTCTCGACCGCACCAATTTTCCCTTCGGGGGAAGACAGGTGAACCGAAAAAGCCCCTGCTTGTCAGGGGCTTTGGGCGTTTTCAGGGGTGTTTGTCCCAAAGGGTTGGCCGGGCCCGAAGGCCCGGTGCTTCAGTCGTCCGGCGCGCCGGTCTTCCAGGTGCCTTTGGCCACCCGCAGGTGGAAGGGCGGGAATTTCACCAGTTCCTCCAGCAGCAACAGCGAGAACACCCAGATCACCGGCAGGTCGAGCCAGAGCACCATGATTGCCGTCGCCGGCACCCGGAAGAGCCATTGCGACCAGACGAAGACATGCATGACATAGACCGTGTCGCCGCCCGCCCGCAGGGTATTGCCGCAGATCGCGTTCGACCCCTTGGGGAAGGGCAGGACCAGCAGGATCGGCAGGAAGCTGAGCAGCGTCGCCTGGGTTGCCGGCGCCAGGTCGGCGTAGATCCAGGGGCTGGCGAGGCAGACCGCGGCATAGAAACAGGCCACCAGCGCCGCCGCCAGCAGCGCCACGCGCCAGGCATCGGCGAGGAAGGTCTCGAGATCCTCGGGGTCCACGCGCTTGCCCAGCATCTGGCCCACCATGATGCCGGTGGCCTGCGCCCAGCACATGCCGACGGTGCCCGCCACCTGCACCCAGGGCATGATGATCGTCATCGCGGCGAATTGCGTCACCGGCAGGGTGGCATAGATCAGCCCGCAGACGTTCATCGCCACGGTGGCGCTGGCAAAGGTGGCGGCAATCGGCAGGGCGAAGACCAGGTGCCGCTTCAGCGAGGCGGCAAAGGTGCCGTTGCGCCAGCCCGGCGTCTGCAGCAGGTCGCGGCGGGTCCTGAGCAGCACCAGCGCCAGGAAGCCCACCTGCACCAGCGAGGCGAGGGCGCTGCCCATCGCGGCGCCTTGCACGCCGAAGGCCGGCAGGCCGAAATGCCCGTGGATCAGGATGACGCTGGTGGTGATGTTGATCGGCACGGCGATGACATAGCTCAGCGCCGGCAGGCGGGTGTCACCGCAGCCGTTGAAGAAGCCGGTCAGGCATTGGCCCACCGCCTCGGCCAGGATCACGATGGCAAAGACCGAGAGGTAGCCGCGCGCCTGCTCGGCGATCCAGGCGTCATGCGCCAGGGCGTCGATCGCCGGGCCGGCGGCGAAGGCGAGGACGGCGAGGCCCACGAGGATCACCGCCACGTTGATGGTGAGCCCGGCAAGCAGCGCCGATTTCAGAAAGACCTTGTCGCCGGAGCCAAAGGCCTGGGCAATGCGGATCTGCGTGGCATTGGAAAAGGCCACGATCAGCCCGAGCAGCAGGCCGGCGATCGAGGCCGAGAGGCCGAGCACCGCCACTGCCGATTCACCGAGCGACGAGACCAGCCAGGCGTCGATCACGACAATGCCGTGCAGCATGAGGGCCTTGAAGGTCAGCGGCCAGGCGAGGTTGAACACCGCGCGCGTCGAGGGAACATCCCTCGTGAGGGGGAAAGACGTCATGGTTACAGGGTCCGTGGATTGCGGCGGCCCGGACGGGTCGTCGGACAGGAAGCCTTTGACGCGGTGGGCGGCGCAAAGGCAAGGGGCAGGGGCGGCGGCACCGTCCGCTGTCATGTCAGTCCGGGGTCTCGAAATACCCGGCGTTGTCGCGTGTGATCTGTTCGAGTGTTGTGTCGAGGCGGGAGAGGTGTTGCATGCCGCGTTCGACGGCGGTGTCGGGGTCGGCGTTCAGGATGGCGTCGGCGATGGCTTCGTGGTCGGCGAGGAGTTGCGGCATGCGGTCTTCCTTGGCGAGGCCGAGCAGGCAGAGGCGGTCGACCTTGGCCTTTTCGCCGGCGATCACCTCGAAGGCAAAATCGACGCCGGCGATTTCGCAGAGGGTCTGGTGGAAGGCGTAGTCGAGCGAGGAGAAGGCGGTGGCGTCGCCGCGCGCCAGCGCCGCGCGCTGGCGGTCGAGCTCGCGGGCGAGCAGGCGGGGCTTGGCGGGGGCGGGGCTGAGGGCGGCGCGGCGCAGCACCTCGGCCTCGACCGAGGCGCGCACGAAGCGCGACTTCTCGATCTCGCGGGCCGAGAAGCGGCGCACCTCGGTGGCGCGTTGCGGCCGGATGAGCAGCAGGTCGAGATTGGCGAGCCTCGTGAAGGCATCGCGCACCGGCTGGCGCGAGACGCCGAAGCGGGCGGCGATCTCGGCCTCGGAGATGCGGTCGCCGGGGCGCAGGCGCAGGGCGTTGATCTCGTCACGCAGGTGGTCGAAGATCTCGTCGACGGCGGTGCGCCTTTCGCTGGGCAGGCTGTGTGGCATCCCGGGTCTCCTCTCATCACCGGTCTGGGCCGGCCTGGTGTCCCGGCTGGCGGGGGGCGCCGCGGCGGCCCCGGGGCGGGGCGGTCTGCGCGGCGGCTGAACTAGATACTAGTATTCCAGATTTGTTACTAGTATACCAGTACCAAGTTAGCCCCGAATCGCGATGACTTGCAACCGATAGGGCGGCGGAGAGCGGATGGCCTGGCCGAGCGCCGGCCTGACCCCTGGGACGGTAACGGAGGAGAAGTCATGTCGGGAGTTCGTTTGGAGGGCATCGTCAAGGCCTATGGCGCGGTACAGGTGGTGCATGGCATCGACCTCGAGGTCGCCGAGAAGGAATTTGTCGTGCTGGTGGGCCCTTCGGGCTGCGGCAAGTCGACGACGCTGCGGATGATTGCCGGTCTCGAGGAGATCTCCGACGGTGACCTGACGATCGACGGGCGGCACGTGAACCGGGTGGCCCCGAAAGACCGCGACGTGGCGATGGTGTTCCAGAACTACGCGCTGTACCCGCACCTGAACGTTGCCGACAACATCGCCTTCGGGTTGCGCATCCGCAAGGAAAGCAAGGAACATATCGCGGCCTCGGTCGACGAGGTCGGCACCATTCTGGGCCTCACGCCCTATCTCGAGCGGCGTCCGGCGGACCTCTCGGGGGGTCAGCGCCAGCGGGTTGCCATGGGCCGGGCCATCGTGCGCCGCCCCAAGGTCTTCCTGTTCGACGAGCCGCTCTCGAACCTCGATGCCAAGCTGCGCACCCAGATGCGCGCCGAGATCAAGCGGCTGCACAAGCGGCTTGGTGCGACAAGCATTTACGTGACCCACGACCAGGTCGAGGCGATGACGCTGGCCGACCGCATCGTCGTGATGCATGACGGCCGGATCGAGCAGATCGGCAGCCCGATGGAGCTCTTCCTCAACCCGGCCAACACCTTCGTCGCGGGCTTTCTGGGCTCGCCGCCGATGAACATGGTCAAGGCGCGGCTGGTGGCGGGCGACCGCGGCCCGATGGCCGAGTTCGACGGCCAGCGCATCCAGCTGCAGGCGATCCCGTCCCTGCAGAACGCCGTCGGCCGCGAGGTGATCCTGGGCATCCGGCCCGAGTTCGTCTCGGTCGCCGACCAGGATGATCCGAACAAGGTGACGCTCGATGTCGACCTGGTCGAGACCCTGGGCTCCGAGGCGCTGATCCATGCCAGCCTGCAGGGCGAGGCCTTCGTGATCCGCACCGACACCGTGGGGCAGATGCACATTCTCGACGGCATCTCGGGCTTCACCATCGATCCCAAGCTGATCAAGGTGTTCGACGCCGAGACCGGCCAGGCGCTGCCCGGGCAGGTGCTGGAGCAATGAGCAACGATCCCAACTTCACCACCGCCGCCGGCCCCGCGACCGAGGAGCTGGTGTTCGACGCCAGCGAGGCGCAGCGCCGCCGCCGGCCCAGCCGCATCGTCCGGGTGGGCGACCACCTTCGCCGCGAATGGCAGCTTTACGTCATGCTGATCCCGACCATCCTGTGGCTGGCGATCTTCCTCTACAAGCCGATGTACGGGTTGCAGATCGCCTTCAAGGATTACTCGATCTTCCGCGGCGTGGCGAACAGCCCCTGGATCGGGCTCGAGCACTTCCAGACGCTGTTTGGCAACGACCAGTTCCTGCGGGCGCTGAAGAACACCATCATCATCTCCTTCTACGGGCTGATCTTCGGCTTTCCGATGCCGATCCTGCTGGCCCTGATGTTCAACGAGATCCTCAAGCAGACCTTCAAGAAGACCGCGCAGACCATCGTCTACCTGCCGCACTTCGTCTCGTCTGTGATCATCGCGGGCATCGTGATCACGGCCTTCAGCCCCTCCGCGGGGATCGTCAACACCTTCCTCGGCTGGTTCGGGGTGGAACCGATCTACTTCCTGACCAAGCCGGAATGGTTCCGACCGATCTTTGTCGGCACCGGCATCTGGCAGGAGGCGGGCTTCCAGTCGATCGTCTATCTGGCGGCCATCGCCGGGGTCTCTCCGACGCTTTACGAAAGCGCGGTGGTGGACGGTGCCAGCCGCTGGCAGATGATGTGGAAGATCACCCTGCCGTCGATCCTGCCGACGATCATCATCATGCTGATCATCCGCATCGGCAACATGCTGGAGGTGAGCTTCGAGATGATCATCCTGCTCTACCAGCCGGCGACCTATCAGACCGCCGATGTCGTCAACACCTACATCTATCGCCAGGGTATCCAGGGCGGCCAGTACGACCTTGCCGCAGCTGCGGGCCTGTTCAACGCGGTGGTGGCCTTTGTCCTGGTGATGACGGCGAACGCGATCTCCAAGCGCTTCTCGCGCACGTCGCTCTGGTAAGGGGGGAAGACCATGACCAACATGAATCTCTATTCACGTGGCGACAAGATGTTCGTCATCCTGAACATGGTGCTGATCGGGCTCTTCACCCTCTCGACGCTCTATCCGTTCATCTACATCGCCTCGCTGTCGATGAGCACCGGCTTCGAGGCCCGCGCCGGCAACGTCATCCTGACGCCGGTGGGCTTCACGCTGGAGGCCTACAAGCAGGTGCTCTCCGAGCCGCTGTTCTGGACGTCCTACATGAACACGTTCATCTACACGATCGGCGGCACGATCATGAGCCTGCTGTTCATCATCCCCGGCGCCTATGCGCTGTCCAAGCCGCAGCTTTACGGCCGGCGGTTCTGGAACCTGGTGGTGGCGTTCACCATGTGGTTCAACGCCGGTCTGATCCCGTTCTTCCTGAACATGCGCGATCTGGGCCTGCTCGACAGCTACTTCGGCATCATCATCGGCTTTGCGGTCAACGGCTTCAACATCATCCTGCTCAGGAACTTCTTCGAGGGCATTCCGCAGTCCTTCGAAGAGGCCGCCCGGATGGACGGCGCCAACGAGTTCCAGGTGCTGTGGAAGGTCTACATGCCGCTGTCGAAGCCGGCGATTGCCACGGTGGCGCTGTTCTGCATCGTCTCGCGCTGGAACGGCTTCTTCTGGGCGATGGTGCTGTTGCAGGACGAAGAGAAGATCCCGCTGCAGGTCTACCTGCGCAAGGTGATCTCCGAGCTCTCGGATGACGAGGAATTTGCCACCTCGCTGCTGACCGCGGCCTATTCGGTCGAGACCGTCACCGCCGCGATCATCGTCTGCTCGATCATCCCGATCCTCTGCATCTACCCGTTCCTGCAGAAGTACTTCTCCAAGGGCATCCTGCTGGGAGGCGTCAAGGAGTGAGCCATTGCCCCCGGCCTTCGGGCCGGGCGCCAGGACCCGGGGACCATGCCCCCGGGACCCCGACCAAACCAGTCACATTCGCATAAAGGGAGGACACCATGCGAAACCTGTCACTGTCACTGACCATGCTGGCGACAACCGCCATCACGGCCCCGGCCTTTGCCGAAAGCCATCTGCCGATCGTCGAGAAGCCGCTCGAGCTGACGATCCACATGCACTGGGCCCGCGCCCAGGGCTATGGCCCCGGCGGCGACACCTCCAAGATCTATCCGGTCGAGGAAGTGGCCCGCGAGAAGACCAACATCCACCTGGTCGACAAGACCTCGGGCCGCAACTCCACCGACAACTCGGAAGCGATGAACCTGCTTCTGGCGACCGGTGACCTGCCCGACATCGTCGGCGGCGCCAACATCCGCCAGCCGGTCAACGAATACGGCCCCCAGGGCGCCTTCGTGGCCCTCAACGAGCTGGTCGAGGAACATGCCCCGAACATCAAGGCCTGGTTCGACGAGCATCCCGACATCTGGGACGCGATCTCGGCCTATGACGGCAATGTCTATTACATTCCCTATCTGCCCGACGGCAAATATGCCCGCGCCTGGTTCGTGCGTCAGGACTGGCTCGACGCGCTGGGCCTCGAGCAGCCCGACAATGTCGAAGAGCTCTATGACGTGCTGGTGGCCTTCCGCGACCAGGACCCCAACGGCAACGGCAAGAAGGACGAGATCCCGTTCTTCGTGCGCGACTGGGAAGAGGTCCTGCGCCTGCTGACGCTCTGGGATGCACGCTCGACCGGGGCGGATGTCTATCACCAGTTCTACATCAAGGACGGCCAGATCGTTCACCCCTACGCGCAGGAGGCCTATCGTGACGGTCTCGCCAATATCGCGCAGTGGTACGAAGAGGGCCTGATCGACCCCGAGGTCTTTACCCGCGGTTCGTCTGCGCGTGACTACCTGCTGGGCGAGAACCTGGGCGGCATGACCCACGACTGGTTTGCCTCCACCAGCGGTTACAACGTGGCGCTGGCCGACAAGGTCGAGGGCTTCAACTTCATCCCCTTCCTGCCGCCGAAATCGGTGTCCGGCAAGCGGATCGAGGAAAACCGCCGCATCCCGATGAAGCCCGATGGCTGGGCGATCAGCTTCTCCAACGAGCATCCGGTCGAGACCATCAAGTACTTCGACTACTGGTTCTCGGAAGAGGGCGCGCTGCTGGCCAACTTCGGTGTCGAAGGCAAGACCTGGGACATGGTCGACGGCGAGCCGATCTACAAGCCCGAGGTGCTCGACTCCGGTCAGCCGGTGAACAGCCAGATGTATCTCGAAGGCGCGCAGGTCTATCGCGGCTACCCGCAGGACTACCGCTATGAGTGGCAGTGGACCCGCGACAGCGCCCGCGAAGGCATCGAGCTCTACGACTCCGAGGACCTGCTGGTCGAGCAGTTCCTGGGCGTCTCCTTCACCAAGGAAGAGCAGGCGGTCTACGACAAGTACTACCCCTCGCTCCAGACCTACATGCTGGAACGCCAGCAGGCCTGGATCCTCGGCACCGGCGACGTCAAGGAAGACTGGGACGACTACATGTCCGCCCTCGACAAGATGGGCTACGACGACGTGCTCGAGGTCATGAACTCGGCCTACAAGCGCCAGTACGGCGGCTGATCCGAGCCTGACCGACCCCGCCTGCGGCCGCCTCCCGGCCGCAGGCCCCCCCCTGAAAAGACACCCCGAAAGCGACAGGATACCCCCCGATGCCCGGCGCCACCGCTCCCACGCTCGACGAACCCAGAACCGGCCGCCTGACGATCCAGTATGCGCCAGATGCCGACACGCCGGTCACCGAGAACCCGCCGCGCTTTACCTGGCTGCCGGTGATCGAGGACGAGGCCAGCTACCTGCTGCGGCTGTCGCGCGATCCGGGCTTTGCGCCCAAGGACACCCGGGTTCACGGCCCGGTGCCGCTGAACTTCTTCACCCCCGACGCGGTGCTCGAGCCCGGCACCTGGCACTGGTCCTATGCCGTGGCCGATGCCGCCGGCAAACCCGCCACCGCCTGGAGCTCGACCCGCAGCTTCACCCTGGCCGAGGACCTGCCGGAAACCCCGCTGCCGTCGCGCGAGACCCGCTTTGACGGCGCGCCCACCAGCCACCCGCGGCTCTGGCTCGATGCCGACCGGCTCGAGGACTTCCGCGAAGCGGTCAAGGCCGATCCCGACCATTGCACCTGGGGCACCTTCTACGCCAAATCCGTCCTGCCCTGGATGGAGCGCGAGATCACCACCGAGCCCGCCGGCTACGAGAACCACACCCGCACCGCGCCGGTCTGGCGCAAGACCTACATCGAGCTGCAGGAGGTGATGTATGCCATCCGTCACCTCGCCATCGGCGGCCAGGTGACCCGAGACCAGGCGATGCTTGACCGCGCCAGGGCCTGGCTGCTGGAGGCGGCCAGCTGGGACCCGATGGGCGTGACCAGCCGCGCCTATACCGACGAATGGGCCTACCGCGTCACCAACGCGCTGGCCTGGGGCTACGACTGGCTCTACAACGAGCTCTCGGACGACGAGCGCAAGCTGGTCCGCGACGCGCTGCACGCACGCACCCGCGACATTGCAGAACATGCGATCCTCAACGCCAAGATCCACCTCTTTCCCTATGACAGCCACGCCGTGCGCTCGGTCTCGCTGACCCTGATCCCGGCCTGCATCGCGCTCTTGGGCGAGGACGAGGACGGCACCGGCGAGGCCCGCGACTGGCTGAACTACTGCATCGAGTTCCTCGCCACGGTCTATTCGCCCTGGGGCGATGCCGATGGCGGCTGGGCCGAGGGCACCAACTACTGGATGATGGGCATGGCCTATCTGATCGAGGCGGCCAACCGGCTGAAAAGCTTTGCCGGCATCGACCTCTACAAGCGGCCGTTCTTCCGCAACACCGGTGACTTCCCGCTCTATTGCAAGGCGCCCAACACCCGCCGCGCCACATTCGGCGACGACAGCACCCAGGGCGATCTGCCCTGCATCAAGACCGGCATCAACCTGCGGCAATACGCCGGTGTCACCGGCAATGGCGCCTACCAATGGTACCACGAGGAGCTCATGCGCCTGAACCCCGGCACCGAGGGCGCCTTCTACAACTGGGGCTGGTGGGACACGCACTTCGACGAGCTGACCTATCTGACCGACTTCCCGCAGGTCGAGGCCTCCGATCCGCCCTCGGGCCTGCGCCACTTCCGCGGCATCGGCTGGGTCGGCATCCAGCACGAGATGGCCAATCCCGACGAGCACATCCAGTTCGTGTTCAAATCCTCGCGCTTCGGCTCGATCAGCCACAGCCACGGCGACCAGAACGCCTTCTGCATGGCGGCCTATGGCGAGGACCTGGCGATCCAGTCGGGCTATTACGTCGCCTTCAACTCGACCATGCACCGGCTCTGGCGGCGCCAGACCGTCTCAAAAAACGCCATCCTGATCAATGGCAAGGGCCAATACGCCGACAAGGACAAGGCCCGCGCCATGGCCGCCACCGGCAAGATCCTCGCCGCCGAGGAGCGCGAGGATCACATGTATATCCACGGCGATGCCACCGCGGCCTACCGCTCGCTCTCGCCCGAGGTCACGCGGGCCGAGCGCGAGGTCTACTTCGTGCGCGGCAGCTACTTCGTGATCGTCGACACCGTGGACGCCGACGAACCGGTCACCATCGACTGGCTGCTGCATGCCAACCAGCCCTACGATCTGGGCAAGACCT
>NZ_JBLXEC010000010.1:0-146454 GCF_048263515.1 Marinovum sp.
ACGCCCATGATCTGGGCCTCGGTGAATCGTGTCTTTTTCATCGGAATCTCCTCGTTCATCCTGCCGAGAAAATTCTACTTCCGCATCCCCTTAAGATCGGGGGGGATTACCGTTCGGCGCGGCCAATGCCTGAGGCAGGACGTTCACGCAACGGGTGGGCGCCTTGCCCACTCAATGAGAGCCCCTGCCCCCGAGGCCCCGGATCACTTCCGGGGCGCGATGCGCCAAGACCCCACCACAAGAAAAACCCCCGGCCAGAGACCGGGGGCACAACCGTTACACGGAGACAAACTCACCACTCGGTCGGACCCTTGTCGGCAAAGGTATGGACCAGGAAATCGATGAAGGCGCGCACCTTGGGCTGGGTGAACCGGCCCGGCGGATAGACCGCGTAGATGCCTTGCGTTTCGACCGGCAGATCGGGGATCGCATCCTCGACCAGCCCGCGCTCCATCGCGTCGCCGTAGAGGAAGGACGGTAGGTAGGCGATGCCCAGCCCCGCCACCGCCGCGTTCAGCAGCGACTGACCATCGTTCACGCTCAGCCAGCCGGCGGTGCGCACCTGGCGCTTCTCGCCCGACGGTGCCGTCAGGCGCCAGACATTGCCGCTCGACTGGTTGGAATAATGCAGGAGCTTGTGCTCGTTGAGATCGTCGATCTTGGTCGGCCGGCCGTATTTCTCGAAGTACGCCGGGCTGGCGATCATCCGCTTGGTGGTCTCGGTCAGCTTGCGGGCACGCAGGGTGCTGTCCTCGAGCTCACCGATCCGCACTGCCATGTCGAAGCCTTCCGAGATCAGCTCGACGTAGCGATTGTTCAGGACCATATTCACCGTGATATCCGGGAATTCCGACAGGAACTCACCCAGGATCGGTGACATGTGATTGACGCCGAAATCAGTGGCCACGGAAATCCTCAGCAGCCCCGAGGGCGCGGATTGCATCGAGGTCACGAGGGAATCCGCCTCGCCGGCATCGTTAAGCACGCGACGGGCGCGGTCATAATAGGCCAGGCCGATCTCGGTCGGGCTGACCCGGCGTGTGGTGCGGTTGAGCAACCTGGCCCCCAGACGCGCCTCGAGCGACGAGACATGCTTGGAGACGGCGGATTTCGAGATCCCCATCTTCTTGGCCGCGTCAGTAAAACCACCCTGATCGACGACGGTGGCGAAAGCTTCCATTTCTGTCAGGCGATCCATGCGTGTTCCTCGGTATTCTGTGACATCCCGAGAAACAGTAATGATGCTCAATTCAGGCAGAACCGCGGCCACGCGCTGACAATATCGCGGTATCTGCGGCACTGTGTCGGAGGGCGAAACACGCTATGAGAGAATCCATGGGGTAAGAGGGTGTCCCGCCAGTCAGGCGCAAGTCATTGTTTCGAAATGATATGTTCGGCAAGCGTCAGCGGTTTGTCGCAAATGCGGCGTCGGGCGGTTCTTCGACGAAACCCCGAGCCGCGCAGTGGCGGCGCGCGCGGCAGCGATCCGACCTAAGTTCGAAGGCACGTTATCTCTGCCGTCTTCAAAAGACCCGAATTCAAAGTGCCTACGGAAACGTATCGTCGCCCCGTGAGTGCGCATCATGCCGGAGACAGGCCTCAGGCCTGACAATGCGCAGCTGCCTGCGGCCTTGGTTCCGCCGGTCACGACGAAAAAGGGCGGGGACAAGACCCGCCCTCTTCGCCTCAGGGCTCACGCCGCCTGACGGTCGTGTTTCCCCTCTTCGATTTCCTCGACGATCTTCGACACAAAGGCTTTCAGATCATCCGGCTTGCGCGAGGTCACGATGCCCATATCGGCCACCACTTCCTTGTCCTGCCAATGGCCACCGGCGTTTTCCACGTCGGTCCGCACCGAGGGGTAAGAGGTCAGCTGACGCCCCTTGACCAGTCCGGCCTCGATCAACAGCCAGGGCGCATGACAGATCGCGGCCACCACCTTGCCCGAGTCGTAAAAGTCCTTGATCAGCGACAGCACATCCTTTTCGACGCGCAGCAGATCGGGGTTGATCTGGCCACCGGGCAGCACGATGGCGTCATAATCCTCTGCCTTGGCGTCAGAGACCTTCAGGTCGGCCTTGGCCTCGCGGCCCCAGTCCTTGCCTTCCCAGCCCTTGATCGCCTGGCCGTCCAGCGTGGCGACCTCGACCGTGGCGCCCTTGGCGCGCAGCTGGTCGCGAGGGAATTCCAGCTCGGATTGCTCGAAACCATGGGTGGCCACGACAAGAATACGGGCGTTTTCAATCGTCGACATGAGTAAGCCTCCTGCGTTTGGTTCAGGTCGACCAACGCCGGCACGGCTCACCCGTTCCCTTCGAAAGCAGTCACGCCCCCGTGAGGCGCACCCTGCGTGCACAGGTCAAAAGCGCAAGCCCTCGGAGCCCTCGCAATGCCCGCGCCGTCACAGCGCCGCCGCCAGCCGCGTCCCCTGGTTGATCGCCCGCTTGGCATCCAGTTCCGCCGCCACGTCCGCCCCGCCGATCACATGCACCTTGACGCCCCGGGCCTCGAGTTCATCGGCCAGCGACCGCTCCGGCACCTGCCCGGCACAGAGCACCACGGTGTCCACGGCCAGCAGCTCGGGGTTGTCCCGCGCCTCGCCCTTCGAGATCCACAGCCCCTCGTCGGTGATCCGCTCGTAGTTCACCCCGGCGCGCATATCGACCGCCTTCATCTTCAGCGTCGCTCGGTGGATCCAGCCGGTGGTCTTGCCCAGCCGCTTGCCCGGCCGTTCGTTCTTGCGCTGCAAGAGAATGACCTCGCGCTTTGGCGCCTCGGGCTGCGGCCCCTCCGGCGCCAGCCCGCCGCGGGTCTCGGCCGGATCGGTCACCCCCCAGGTCTGCATCCATTCGGGCAGATCGAGCGTCGGCGACTGGCCTTCCTCGACAAGGAACTCGGCCACGTCGAACCCGATGCCCCCGGCCCCGACAATGGCCACCCGCCGCCCCGGCGTGGCGCGGCCCCTGAGCACGTCGATATAGCTCAGCACATTGGGCCCGTCCTGCCCCTCGATCCCGGGATCGCGTGGCGACACCCCGGTGGCGACAATCACCTCGTCAAAGCCCTGCAAATCCTCCGCCCCGACCTTCGCGCCCAGCATCACGGTCACGCCAGAGACCTCGAGCATGCGCTTGTACCAGTCGACGAAGGGCACGAATTCCTCCTTGCCCGGAATGCGCTTGGCCATGTTGAGCTGGCCGCCGATCTCCTCGGCCTGGTCGAACAGCGTCACCTGGTGCCCCCGCTCCGCCGCGGTGATCGCCGCCGACAGGCCCGCCGGCCCCGCCCCGACCACCGCCACGGTCCGCGAGACCTCTGCCGGCGCAATCACCAGCTCGGTCTCGTGGCAGGCGCGCGGATTGACCAGGCAGGTCGAGATCTTGCCGCCGAAGGTATGGTCGAGACAGGCCTGGTTGCAGGCAATGCAGGGCGCGATCAGGTCGGGCTGTCCGGCCCTGGCCTTGGCAACAAACGCCGGATCGGCGAGGAACGGCCGCGCCATGCTGACCATGTCGGCGCAGCCCTGGCTCAGCAGGTCCTCCGCCACCTCGGGCGTGTTGATCCGGTTCGAGGTGATCACCGGAATGCCCACCTTGCCCATCAGCTTCTTGGTCACCCAGGCAAAGGCCGCCCGCGGCACCGATGTGGCAATCGTGGGAATCCGCGCCTCGTGCCAGCCGATGCCGGTATTGAGGATGTCGGCCCCGGCCTTCTCGATCTCCTGCGCCAGTTGCACGACTTCTTCATGGGTCGAGCCATTGGGCACCAGGTCAATCATCGACAGCCGGTAGATCACGATGAATTCGGGGCCCACCGCCGCGCGCACCCGTTTGACCACCTCGATCGGCAGGCGGATGCGGTTCTCGTAGGAGCCGCCCCAGCGGTCCTCTCGCTTGTTGGTGTGGGTAACGATGAACTGGTTGATGAAATACCCCTCGGATCCCATCACCTCGACCCCGTCATAGCCCGCCTCCTTCGCCCTGCGGGCGGCTTCGGCAATATCGGCGATCTGCTTCTCGATGCCGGCCTCGTCCAGCGCCTTCGGCGGAAAGGGCGAGATCGGCGACTTGATCGCACTTGGCGCCACGCATTCCGGCCCATAGGCATAGCGCCCGGCATGCAGGATCTGCATCGCGATCTTGCCCCCCGCCACATGCACCCGGTCGGTCACCACCCGGTGGTTGGCAATGTCCTCGGCCGAAAACAGCCCCGCCGCCCCGGGAAAGACCCCGCCTTCGCGGTTCGGCGCCATGCCACCGGTCACCATCAACCCCACCTCGCCGCGGGCGCGCTCGGCATAGAACTCGGCCACCCGGTTCCAGTCGCGGGTCTCTTCAAGACCGGTGTGCATCGACCCCATGAGCACGCGATTCTTCAACGTGGTATGGCCAAGATCAAGCGGGCGGAACAAATTCGGGTAGCGTGTCATCGGCGGCCTCCTCTTTGAGAGGCGAGGTCACTTGATTGACGTAGATTTGTCACGCGGAACGTGGGGTCAGATCACCAAAGCCCGTCGCAGGGCACCCCACCCCCATCTTCCTCTTGCCGAAAATACCCTCGGGGGTCCGGGGGCAGCGCCCCCGACGGCCGCAGACGCTCAGAGCAACCTCAACCAGTTTCGCGACAATGCCGCCGAAAGGCCCGCTTCAGCATGTCGAGCTCGGCCCGCAACATGTCCACCTCGGCGCGGATGTCATCCCCCAGCGCCTCGCCCGCGAGGATCGAAAAGGTGTCCAGAACGTCGCCATTGCTGGCATCGGCAAAGACAAAGGTATGGCTGCCCTCGCTCAACAACCGCGCCGGCACCGGAAAGCGCAGCTTCCAGGTCCCGGCCTCGCCCTGCTGGCTCAGGTCCACGCCCTCGATCGGCCGGTCGGCCAGCAGCACCCGGATCGCCGGGTCGCCGGCACCGGGGGTAGGGTCCTCGAGCACCCCTTCCCAGACCCCTTCGAAGAACCCCGTCCTGGTCAGCGTCAGTTCAGACATCGCGTCCCCCTCATATCTCTGCGCGCAGCCGGCGGCTGAAGGTCAGGTCGCGCAGCACCACCTGGTTCATCTGCGGCCCCTCGAAGATCAGGTCGAGCCAGGCCTTGTCGATGCGTTTCTCGTTGAGCTTGGAATAGGCGAGGTCGAATTCCACGTGCCGCTCGCCGCTGCTCAGCGGCACCTCGCGCACCAGCTTTTCCGTATTGGGCCCGCTCTTGATGTTGAGCCTGGCGAAGATTTCCAGCGGGCTCTCCATCTCGACCACGCATTCCACCCGCACCAGATAGGCCTTGGTCAGCCCCTCGACCGCCGCCGGCGGCAGGTCAATGGCCAGCGACAGGTAGGAGCCGTCGAACTGAAAGACATCCATGCGCAGGCCAAAAGGCGCAAGGTCCGCCTCGCGGGTATTGCGCAGCTGGCGCAGGGTCAGTTCTGATATCTTGCAGTCGTGAAACAGCGTCACCTCGCCGCCAAGCTGCGCGCCGCTGTCGACGGCCACCACGCCGGGCTCCGGCAGCGGGCCGCGCCAGGCCTCGGGGCGCCAGGTCCAGTCGCTGTCATGTGGGGCTGCGATGGCGTCATTGCCGATGGCCGGCAGCGCCAACCGATATTCCGCCACATGCAGCAATTCGTCGAGCTGCCGGCGCAGCTTGCGGGCGCGGCTGCGCTGGCGGCGCAGCTCGGTCAGATCGGCCTTTGGCGCCGCCCCGGCCGCCGCGCGCCAGCGCCGCAGCGCCGAGCGATGGGTGATCCGATCCAGAAAGCCGCCTGTCTGCCGTGCCATTGCGATGCCTGTCCCGTCTGCCCTGACTGCCCTCGGTCGCCCCGATGTCGCGTGTCTGTCGCACGCAGTGTCACCGGGAAACCTTTCCGTTCCACAAACGCCCGATCCCCGCCGCCGGGTCAAGACCCGGCCCGCCCGGCCGCACGAGGTTACTCGCCGCTGTTGCCGCGGATCCCGTCGACGATGGCAAAGAGCAGCGCAGCGCCCTCGCCGCCGGCGATCTTGCCGCCCTCGGGGCCATAGGCCGCCAGCGAGATCGCCCGCTGCTCGTAGACAAAGACCGCACGCCAGACCGGATCGCCCAGCTGCGTTGCATCCGAGGCGACCTTGGGCCGCAGCTGCATGATCGCCACGTCGTTGACCCGGTCCTCGCTGCGCACCGCCTCTTTCGGCACCGCCTGGCGCAGCGCATCCACCGCGTCGGCCTCGCCCGGCGCACGGCGGCGCGACACCGCCACCGTCAGCACGCCGCTCGGCACCGTCACGCCCGCCGCGCCCTCGTTCAGCGCGCGGCAACCCACCAGCAGTGCAAAACCCTGCTGGCCCCGGTCCTGCAGCGACTCGGGTTCGATGCACCAGCCGCGCGGCGCCTTGAGCTGCACGTCGCCGCGGCTCAGCGCCACCTCCGACCGTGGCTTGCCACCCGGATCAGGCAGAATGGGCGGCCGCGGCTGCGTCAGCCCGGAGAAGAAGCCGCCAGTGCCCGGCCGGTCGATCAACGCCAGCGTCGGCACACCTTCGCCACAGGCTGACAGACCGGCAAAGGCCAGCGCCATGGTGGCCGAGCGCGGCCGCATCATCGCAATGTTTCCAGACATCCCCTCGCCCTGCCGCACCGCGGCAGGCCATCCCCCATACATTCAGCTTTTGCAATCTAGGCCGGGGGACCCTTTTGCCGCAAGGCCCGAAGCATTCCGGGCGGCAAGATTCTCGCCCGCTGAGGCCCCTGCGACATGGCTGGCGCCCCGACACCGACCGGCGCGGGCATGATTGCAATTCGCCGCCATCCCGCTTAAGTCGAAGGCAAATGGCCGAGATATGGCCCGAAGGACAGGTCGGACATGAACTGGATCACCAACTACGTGCGTCCGCGCATCAATTCGATTTTCTCGCGTCGCGAGGTGCCGGAGAACCTCTGGACCAAATGCAGCGAATGCGGAACCATGCTGTTTCACCGCGAGATCCGCGAAAACCTGAATGTCTGCACCAGCTGCGGCCATCACATGCCCATCAGCCCGCGGGATCGCTTCGAGACGCTGTTCGACGGCGGCATTTTCCGCGAGGTCTCGGTGCCCGAGCCGTTGGCCGACCCGCTGCATTTCCGCGATCAGAAGAAATATCCCGACCGGATGAAAGCGGCGCAGAAGTCGACCGGCGAGAAAGAGGCAATGCTGGTCGCCGAGGGTGAGATCGGCCGCACGCCGATCGTCGCCGCCGGGCAGGATTTCTCGTTCATGGGCGGCTCGATGGGCATGTATGTCGGCAATGCGATCATTGCCGCCGCCGAACGCGCCGTGGCGCGGCGCTGCCCGCTGATCCTGTTCTCGGCCGCCGGCGGCGCCCGGATGCAGGAAGGCATCCTGTCGCTGATGCAGATGCCGCGCACCACGGTGGCGGTGCAGATGCTCAAGGAAGCCAACCTGCCCTATATCGTCGTGCTGACCCATCCCACCACCGGTGGCGTGACGGCCTCTTACGCGATGCTGGGCGACGTGCAGATTGCCGAACCCAATGCGCTGATCTGCTTTGCCGGGCCGCGGGTGATCGAACAGACCATCCGCGAGAAGCTGCCTGAGGGCTTTCAGCGCGCCGAATACCTGCTGGAGCACGGCATGCTCGACCGGGTGACCCGGCGCAAGGACCTGCGCGACGAGCTGATCACCATCTGCCGCATGCTGATGGGCCTGCCGCCGGCGGTGCAGGGCGATCTGCCCGCGCCTTCGGGTGAGCCGGCGCAACTGGCGCAGACGCCGGAAACGGCGGAGAAGCCCGCCGCCAAGGACCCGGCCAAGGCCCAGCCCGGGGAATGAGCGCCGAGACATCCGACGTCATCCTCGAGAGGATGATGGCGCTGCACCCCAAGGTGATCGACCTCACGCTCGACCGTGTCTGGCGCCTGCTCGACGCGCTGGGCAATCCGCAGAACGACCTCCCGCCGGTGATCCACATCGCCGGCACCAACGGCAAGGGCTCGACCCAGGCGATGATCCGTGCCGGGCTCGAGGCCGCCGGCAAGCGCGTGCATGCCTATACCTCGCCACATCTGGCGCGGTTTCACGAACGCATCCGGCTGGCGGGCGAGCTGATTTCCGAGGAGGCGCTGACCGCCTATCTCGATGAGTGCTACGCCGCCAACAATGGCGAGAGCATCACCTATTTCGAGATCACCACCTGCGCCGCCCTTCTTGCCATGGCGCGCACCCCGGCGGACTACACCCTGCTCGAGGTCGGCCTTGGCGGGCGGCTCGATGCCACCAACGTGGTCGAGCGTCCGGCGCTGACGGTGATCACCCCGGTGTCGATCGACCACGAGCAGTTCCTCGGCAATACCCTTGCCAAGATTGCCTTTGAAAAGGCCGGGATCCTGAAACGCGGCGTGCCCTGCGTGGTTGGCCCGCAAACCGACGAGGCCCTCGAGGTGATCGAGGCCCGCGCCGCTGCGCTCGGCGCGCCGCTGATCGCCCAGGGCCAGCACTGGCATGCCTTCGAAGAGCGCGGCGGCATGGTGTTTCAGGACGAGGCCGGCCTGCTGGACCTGCCCCTGCCCAACCTGCCCGGCGCGCATCAGGTCGACAACGCCGGCGCGGCGCTGGCGGCGCTGCGCCACCTTGGTTTTGACGACGCCGCCTGCGAGGCCGCCGTCAGCCGCGCCTATTGGCCGGCACGGATGCAGCGCCTGACCGAGGGCCCGCTGGTGGCCATGGCACCACAAGCGCAGCTCTGGCTCGACGGTGGCCACAATGCCGCTGCCGGCGTGGCGCTGGCGGCGCATCTCAAGCGGTTGCCCGACCGGCCGACGCATCTGATCTGCGGCATGCTCAACACCAAGGATGTCACCGGCTACCTGCGCCCCCTGGCCGAGGTCGCGGACAGTCTGACCGCCGTGCCGATCCCGGGCGAGACCAACACCCTCTCCCCCGAAGAGACAGTCGCTGCCGCCCGCGCCGTGGACCTGCCCGCCAAGCCCGCCGAAAGCGTCGAGGCGGCGCTCTTATCTCTGGTGGAAATCGCGCCGGAGGCCCGCATCCTGATCTGCGGATCGCTCTATCTGGCGGGATCGGTGCTGCGGGCCAACGGCTAAGCCCTTGATGTCGGAATCCTTTTCGGAACGCGCGTTCCTGAATGCACGAAAGGTTCAAAACGAATCACGTAATCATTGACTGATTCGGCGATTTTTCGCTATATTTGGACGCAATAACGGGCGCGATGCCAACATCAGCGATACCAACCAAAATATGGAAGTCGCGCTCTCGGGGGACGTAAATGTTGCGGATTGCGGGGCTTTTCTCCGCCGGCTTTCTTTTGGCAGGCCAGGCGGCGGTCGCACAGGATGTGCGCATCACCCCTGATCTCGCACGTCTTGTCAGCAGCCGCGCCGGCACCCCGATCGTCATTTCGCGCATCCAGGACAGCGACAATCACCTGACCGGAGAGTTCACCCGCACCTCGCGCCCCTGCCCGCCGCACTGCATCGAGCCGATCAGTGCCGCCCCCGGCGTGCGCACGGTGGGCGAGGTCGAGGTGCTGCGCTTTCTCGACGATCATGTCGCGACGGGCTCCGGCCTGCTGCTTGACAATCGCACGCCCGACGCCTTTGCCGGCGGCTCGATCCCCGGCGCGGTCAATGTGCCCGACGTGGCGCTGGCGGCGAGCAACCCCTATCGCGATGACATCCTCACGGCGCTTGGCGGCACCCAGAGCAATGGCGCTTGGGATTTTACCGGCGCGCTTGATCTCACACTGTTCTGCAATGGCCCATGGTGCGATCAATCCGGCCGCGCGGTGCGCGACCTGGTGGCGGCGGGCTATCCCACCGAGAAGCTGAACTATTACCGCGGCGGCATGCAGCTCTGGCTGCTGTTCGGCCTGACCGTGAGTGACGTGCAATGATCCGCCTCTTCCTCCTTGCCTGTGGCCTGCTGTCGATCATCATCGCTCTGGTGATCAATGACACGCCGGCCGACGACAGCATCGCCGCCCCGGCGGTGACCCGCGCCGAGACCGCCGAAGGTCTGCGCCTGCTTGGCCCCCTCGCGCAGACGCCGGGCCCGGGGCAGGGACCGGTCACGCTGGAAATGCTCGCCCGCAGCATCGTCATCGAATACCGCCGCCCGGTCACCGGCGAGCGGCTGCGCGAAGTTGCCTCTCAGGCTGGCGAGAGCGAAGGCGGCATGGCCGATCTGACCCGCGGCGTGCTGGCGGGCCTCGGAGGTTCGCAGACCCCGGAAGCCCCCGCCAAGGACTCGCCCGAGGCGCTGAATGCACTGATCGTGCAGGCGATGCGGGAAGGCCGTTCCGATGCCGATGTCGATGCGCTGCTGAACGATGCGGTCGAGACCGGACAGGTCACGCCGCCCGCCGCCATTGTCACCTCCTCGGGGGCCGTCGATACCGCGACGCTGCTGGATTCGCTGGTGCGCCGCTCGATGGAGGCCCAGCCGGTGAACATCGAGCTGGTGAACGCCCCGGCTTTCTCTGACCCGGCACCGCAGCCGCTGGCCGCGCCGGGCAACCGCCGGATCGCCGCGTTGCAACCCGCAGCCGCGCCGCAGCCTCTGCCAGAGGTCGCCCCGGCCGAAGAAGGTGGGCTGACCTACGTGGTTCAGGCCGGCGACAGCCTCGCCGGGATCGCGCTGCGCCATTATGGCAGCACCGCCGCTTACGACATCATCTACCGTGCCAATCGCGACAAGCTGCCCTCTCCGAGCGCAGTCCGCCCCGGCATGACCTTGAGAATACCGGCCCTTTGACCGGACAGGCATAACAAACAGGCAATAAAGCCAGAGCAGCACCTAAAAAGGGGCCCTTCGGGGCCCCTTTCCTTTTGCCGTGCGTCCGGGATCAGTCGATCTGGCGGGCTTCGTCGATCAGCATCACCGGGATGCCGTTGCGGATCGGGAAGGCCAGCCCGGCCTTGCGCGAGATCAGCTCCTGCGCCGCCGCGTCATACTCGAGCCGCGACTGGGTGCGCGGACAGACCAGCGCTTCGAGCATCCGGCGGTCAAAGCCGGCATCCTTGGGAGCGGGATCGCTCATTGCATGATCTCCTCGGAAGTACCGCCCCGCAAGGCAAATTCGATCAGGGTGACAAGCGTCTCGCGCCGCGTGGTCAGCGAGGGCGCCTCGAGCAGGGCCTGCTTGTCCTCGGGGGCGAACTCCAGCAGCATCGCCAGCGAATTGATCAGCAGCTCGTCCTCGGCGTCGTTGAGCGTGTCCCAATCCGCCGCCAGAGACTGCGTCTCGAAATAGCGCCCTAGCAGCTTCATGAAGCCCTCGCGGTCAAAGCCCGCGTCACGCTCGTCACTGCCAAGGTCGCGGTCGAACCCGCTCCAGTCGATCTCGCAGCGGCGATAGGGCGCAAAGCCCTCGACCTCGCGCAGCATGCGAAACCGCGACACGCCGCCCAGTGTGACCATGTAGCGCCCGTCCTCGGTTTCCGAGAACTGGGTCAGCCGCCCGGCGCAGCCGATGGCGTGCAGACGGCCGTCATCCCCACCGGGGCCGGGGTTGGGCTGGATCATCCCGATCAACCGCTGCGGCGTCTTCATGCAATCCTCGATCAGCGCCAGGTAGCGCGGTTCGAAGATATGCAGGGGCAGGCGCGACCGGGGCAAGAGAAGCGCCCCGGGCAACGGGAAAACCGGGAGAGTGTCTGGCAAGTCTGCTGCGCTGATCATGAGCCCTAACCTAGCCTGCGGCGGCGATCAGGCAAATATCATCGAGCTCAATTTGCGACGGCCGTTCAGCACCACCGGATCATTCGGCTTCAGCGCCTCGAAAATGGTGAAGAGCTGGGTCTTGGCCGCGCCCTCGTTCCACTCGCGATCGCGGCGGAACACCTCGAGCAATTCGTTGACCGCGCCCTCGGCATCGCCGGCGGCATACATCGCCTGCGCCAGATCGAAACGCGCCTGGTGGTCGTCGGGGTTGGCGTCGACGGCGGCCTTCAACTCGCCCAGCGGCCCGGCGCCGGCAGCCTGCTTGGCCAGTTCCAGCTGGGCATGCGCGGCCTCGAGCTCGGGCGCGGTCGAGATCTCGGCCGGGGCACCGTTCAGGATCGCCTCGGCCTGGTCGAGATCGTCCATGGCGATATGTGCGCGCACCAGCCCGCCATAGGCCTTGGCGTTGGCGGCATCCTCGCCGAGGATCGCGGCAAAGGTCTGGGCGGCATCGACCGCGGCGCCCTGTTCGAGCATCTCTTCCGCGGCGGCGATGGCGTCGTCCAGCCCGTCATCCGGAACGGCACCGCCGGCAGCCTCGATCACGCGGTCGACAAAGGCCTGGATTTCCGAGCCCGGCACCGCGCCCTGAAAACCGTCGACCGGCTGGCCCTGCCAGAAGGCATAGACCGTCGGGATCGACTGCACCCGCAGCTGGCCGGCGATCATCTGGTTCTCGTCCACGTTGACCTTGGCCATCTTGACCGCGCCCTTGGCCTTGGTCACGGCGTCTTCGAGCATCGGGCCCAGCGTCTTGCAGGGGCCGCACCAGGGCGCCCAGAAATCGACGATCACCGGCACCTGCATCGAGGCTTCGACCACCTCGGCCATGAAATCCGCTTCCGAGACGTCCTTGATCAGGTCGCCCGGGGCTGCGGCGTCTGTCTGCGATTGTCCGAGTTCCAGCATTGACGGCTCCTTGAGATATGCGTGCTGCGCCTGATATGGGCCTTGCCGCCCCGGCTGCAAGCCAGGCGGCGGTTTACCTTCGCTTGGCGGCTGTCTAGCATCGCGCGGCGGAAATGTGAAAGGGCAAGAGATGGTGCGCAGCATCCTGACGTTCGGCGACAGCAACACCCATGGCACGCAGCCGATCGTCACCCTTGGGGAAATGCGCCGCTTCGGCAGCGACATCCGCTGGCCGCGGGTGATGGCGCGGGCCCTGGGGCCGGGCTGGGAGCTGGTCGAGGAAGGCCTGCCCGGGCGCACCACCCAGGACGCCGACCCGGTGATGGGGGCGCACATGAACGGCCAGGAGGGGCTGAAGATCGCCCTGGCCTCGCATGGGCCTCTGGACCTGTTGACGATCATGCTGGGGACCAACGACCTCAAGCACCGCTTCGCGCCGACGCCCGAACGGATCACCGCCGGGCTGGCCGGGTTGCTCGACATCGCGCTGCACCGCGACATGGCAGCGCGGCACCCTGGGTTGCGGGTGCTGGTGATCTGCCCGCCGCCGGTCCGCGAGGTCAGCCCGCTGCGCGGCGATTTCCACGGCGCCGAGGCGCATGGCCCGGCCTTGGCAGAGGCTTACCGCGCCCTGGCAGCGGCGCGGGGTGTGGGCTTCTTCGACGCCGGGTCAGTGATCGAGGTGAGCGAGACGGACGGGGTGCATTTCGAGGCGCCGGCGCATCAGGCGCTGGGGGCGGCCGTCGCCGAAGTCGTGCGGGGGATGGTCTGAGACGCTCCGCAATCGAACGCGACGCAGCATCATAGCGCGACGCCGCCCCGGACTTGATCCGGTGCCTCTTGGTCAATCGGTGGAGAGGTCCCGGATCGAGTCCGGGACGCGAGGGGCGTGGGGCTGGTCGGTCGCTTGAACGTTGACTCGCAGTGCCGAGTTCCGGGTGACGGCCCGCCGCGCCGCTCAACCCGCCCCGGACTTGATCCGGGGCCTTGCATGACCCCTCAGAGATCGAACGACGCAAAGACCGGCGCGTGGTCCGAGGGCTGCTCCCAGCCGCGCACCGGGCGCAGGATGCGGCTGGAATGGCCGGCGTTGGCGATGTCGGGCGTGGCCCAGACGTGGTCGAGACGGCGACCCTTGTCTGCATTGTCCCAGTCGGGCGAGCGGTAGGACCACCAGCTGTAGAGGTTGCCCGAGGGGATGTCCTGGCGGGTGATGTCGACCCAGCCGCCGGCGTCCTGGGTCTGGGCCAGATGCTCGACCTCGACCGGGGTGTGCGACACCACCCGCAGGAGCTTCTTGTGATCCCAGACGTCATCCTCGCGCGGGGCGATGTTGAGATCGCCCACGAGAACGGCTTTTTCGGGCTTTTCGGCATGGAACCAGTCGCGCATCTCGGTCAGGTAGTCGAGCTTCTGGCCGAACTTCTCGTTGATCTCGCGGTCGGGCTTGTCGCCGCCGGCGGGGACGTAGAAATTGTGGATGGTGACGCCGTTTTCCAGCTTGGCCGCGACGTGGCGGGCATGGCCAAGGGCAGCGAAATCGCGATCGCCGACGTCGACGATCGGCAGTTTCGACAGGATGGCGACGCCGTTGTAGCCCTTCTGCCCGCGCGCCACCATGTGGTGATAGCCTAGGGCGTGGAACTGCTCGGCCGGGATCTTGTCGACCGGGGATTTGCATTCCTGCAGGCAGAGCACGTCAGGCGCCTCTTCAGTCAGCAACCGCTGCACCAGCCCCGCGCGCAGGCGGACGGAGTTGATGTTCCAGGTGGCGAGGGAAAAGGACATGCGCTGCGGCTCCGGGTGGTGAGAGGAAGGCGGAGAATGGCTGTTCGCGGCGGGGGATTCAAGGGTGAGAGGCCCGTAGGGTGGGTTTGTAACCCACCGGTACCGGGGTGGTGGGTTACAAACCCACCCTACCAAAGTCGGCCCTTGACCAACCGTCCCGCCCGGCGGCACGCCGGGCAGCCCCCGACCGCCCCCATGGGCGGGGGCTTCACCCCCACCCGCGGCCGGGGGCTGCCCTTGTCTCCAATTGCGCCACGTCAAGGCCGCGTAGGGTGGGTTTGCAACCCACCCCACCCAACGTCAGGTCGGCGACATACCCCGCATCCGCTCGGACCGGCGCCGCAGCACCTCGACCGTCGCCAGCAGCGCGATGGAAATGCCCACCAGGATCGTCGCAGCGGCCAGGATGGTCGGCGAAATCTGCTCGCGCAGGCCGGTGAACATCTGCCACGGCAATGTCTGCCATTCGGCCGATCCGAGGAAGATCACCACCACCACCTCGTCGAACGAGGTGATGAAGGCAAAGAGCCCACCAGAGATCACGCCAGGCAAGATCAGCGGCATCTGCACCCGGAAGAAGGTGGTCACCGGATCAGCCCCCATGTTGGCCGCCGCGCGGGTCAGCGAATGGTCGAAACTGACCAGCGTCGCGGTGACGGTGATGATGACAAAGGGAATGCCCAGCACCGCATGCGCCAGAACGATGCCCCAGTAGGTGCCCTGGATGCCGATCGAGGAATAGAAGAAATACATGCCGGTGGCCGAGATGATCAGCGGCACGATCATCGGCGAGATCAGGATCGCCATGATCGCCCGCTTGCCCGGCACGTGGGACTGCGACAGACCGATCGCCGCCAGCGTGCCCAGCGAGACCGAGATCAGCGTTGCCACCGGGGCGATCTTGACCGAGTTCCACACTGCGCCGGTCCATTCCGAGTTGGTCAGGAAGTCCCGGTAGTGCTTCAGCGAATAGGCGTCGGGGTCGAGCCGCAGCATGCCGGGGGTGAAGGTGAAGAAATCCTCGGCGTTGAACGACAGCGGCATCACCACGATGATCGGCGTGATCAGGAAGACGAAGATCGCGCCGCAGATCACCCGGAAGGTGTAGTGCCAGAGCACCTGTCCCGGCGTGAGATAAGGCACCAGCTTGGCGCGGTAGCGACCCTCGCCGATCCAGAACAGGAACCAGCCGACAAACCAGCCGAAGGCCAGCCCGAGGATCGCCGACGGCACCCCTCCCAGCAGCAGACCGGCCAGGGCGAAGCCGCCGATCAGCAGCCACTTGGCCGGGCGTTCCTGCCGCCAGACCTCGAGGAACAGATAGGCCAGCGCCGCCATCAGCACCGCCCCGATCAGAAAGCCCAGAAGCCCCGATCCGTTGGAGATGCCCACCAGCAGGCCCATGAAGCCCCCCACCGCGGCCATCACAGGCCCGACAAAGGAAAACGGCTTGGGTTCGATCGGTGTCAGTGCTGCCATGTCTCTTACCCCAGCTTCACGTTGTCGATGCCGACAATCTTGTCATAGGCCCAGTAGAGGATCAGGACGACCGCAAAGAGGATCGTGCCCAGCGCCGCCGCAAGGCCCCAGTTGAGCGAAGACGAGATGTGATAGGCAATCCGGTTCGAGATGAAGACACCCTTGGTGCCGCCGACGATCTCGGGCGTGATGTAATAGCCGATCGACAGGATGAAGACGAGGATCGACCCGGCGCCGATACCCGGCACCGACTGCGGGAAATAGACCCGCCAGAAGGCCGTCCAGTTGGTGGCGCCAAGGCTCTTGGCGGCACGCAGGTAGGACGGGTTGATCGTCTGCATCACCGAATACATCGGCAGGATCATGAACGGCAGCAGGATGTGCGTCATCGCCACGATGGTGCCGAACTGGTTGTTGATCATCACCAATCGGGCGTCATCGGCCACCAGCCCCAGCCAGACCAGCACGTCGTTGATCACCCCCTGCTGCTGCAGCATCACCTTCCAGGCCGAGGTCCGCACCAGGAGCGAGGTCCAGAACGGCAGCAGCACCAGGATCATCAAAAGGTTGGCGGTGCGCGCCGGCAGGTTGGCGAGGATCCAGGCCACCGGATAGCCCAGCAGGATGCAGGACCCGGTGATCACCAGCGACATGAAGATCGTGCGCTGGAAAAGCGTGATGTAGATGCGCTCGTTCTCTGGCCGCTTCTGGAAGCCCTCTGGCGTCTTCTGCAGGTCGACCGAGTTCAGGAAGTAACCGTTGGTGTATTTCGGGCTGTAGACCTGAAAGGTCTGCCAGCGGGAAATCTCGCCCCAATCCTCGTCGATGTCGAGGAAGGCGGCGGTGAAATCGGGCTGCGGCAGGATCTCGCGGTTGGCCACGGCTTCCTTCAGCAGATCGGCCTGCGGTCCGGAGTAGGCGTTGATGCGCTCTTCCGCGCCGGGGCTCAGCAGGTCGAGGCCGAGCGCGGCATAGACCGCCTCCCAGGGGTCTTCGGCCGAGACCACGTCTTCGTCTTCGAAGACGGTGAACACCGCCCAGGCGGTATAGGCGCGGGTGGTCTTGGGCAGGAGCGCCGCGATCTCTTCGGAGGGGGCGAAACCGATGTCGCCGCGCGCGTCGGAAGAGGTCAGCTGGTTGAAGCGGCGGATCTGGTTGGTGACCACGCCATCGGAGGTCTGGCCCTCGCCGGACATCAGCTCGAACCATACAGCGCCTTCCTTCCAGGCGTCGTTGAGGTCTTCGAGCGGGTCCTGATAGGCCTCGCCGATATCGTCGAGCTTGCGGCCGGTCTGGCGGAACATCGACGAGACGCCGGTGCTCTCGTAGTTCAGGCGGGTGCCGAGCTTGGTGTGTTCCTTGGCCTCGGCCGCGAGGTAGAGATCGAAGAACAGGTTCTGGTACACCCCCTCCGGCGGCAGTTCGCCCTGGGTGGCATCCCAGTTCTGCAGGCTCTCGGTGGTCAGCGGCAGGGTGTAGGCAACGATGTCGTTCTCGACCGAGCGGAACAGCATCGAGGCGATCGGCGCAATGAAGGTCACCAGCACGAAGATCAGCAGCGGCGCGATCAGCATCATCGCGCGGGCCTTCTGCATCCGAAGCGCGCGGTTCAGCGAGGATTTGAGCGTCCGGCCGTCCGCCGTCACCAGCTTGCCGCTGGAATCGCGCTCGTTGCCGTGATCCTTGGCCGCGTGCAACGCGTCCTCGGGGGTGGGCGCGTCCATGGTCTGGGGACCGGTGCTCTTGAGATCGCTCATCTGTCTGTCCCTCTGCCGCGATCCTTGCCAAATGGCGGTCGCGTGTTGGTGCTTGGGGGTGGAAGGGCCGGTGCCGGCCCTTCCCTTTATCGTTCAGGCGAGGCGCTTATTGCGCCAGCCACGCCTGGAACTTGGCGTCGATGTCATCGCGGTAATCCGCCCACCATTCGTAGTTGTAGAGGAAGGTGTTGGTGGCGTTTGCCGGATCGGTCGGCATGTGCGGGCCCATGTCAATGCCGAGATCGGCGTGCTTGCCGACCAGCGGTGCCGAGGACTGACGCGCCGGACCATAGGAGATGTACTTGGCCTGATCCGCCAGACGCTGGGTGTCGGTGGCGAACTTGACGAAGTGCTTGACCCGGTTCAGGCGATCTTCCGGCAGATCGGCGGGGATGATCCAGCCGTCGAGGTCGAACACCTGTGCGTCCCACATCATCGCGACCGGCTGCTTCTGCTCTTCGATCACGGAGAACAGACGACCGTTGTAGGTCGAGCCCATGAAGACCTCGCCGTCGGCCAGAAGCTGCGGCGTGTCGGCACCGGCGGACCACCAGACAACCTGGTCCTTGATGGTGCCCAGCTTGTCGAGCGCCTGTTGCTGGCCCTCTTCGGTTTCCAGAACGTCGTAGACGTCTTCCTTGGCCACGCCGTCACAGAGCAGCGCCCATTCCATGTTGTTGATCGGGCGCTTCTCGAGCGAGCGCTTGCCCGGATAGGTCTCGAGGTCGAAGACCGAGCAGATGTCGGAGGGCGCTTCGACGCCTTCCGGCACCATGTCGGTGCGATAGCCGAAGGTCGTCGAATAGACGATCTGCGGGATGAAGCAATCCGACACCAGCAGGTCGCCGAAGTCATCCTCAGCCGAGGTGCCATCGGGCGCGGCGGCCAGGTCTTCGTCGGGGTCGATTTCCATCGCCAGGCCTTCGTCGCACAGACGAATGGCGTCCGAGGCCACGACGTCGACCAGATCCCAGGTCACGTTGCCGGCTTCGTTCATGGCGCGCAGCTTTGCCACGGCCTCGGCCGAGCTTTCATCCCAGGAGACGGAAACATCCGGGAACATTTCCATGTAGGGTTCGGCGTAGGCCTTGGACTGCGACGACTGATAGGCGCCACCCCAGCTGACCAGAGTCATGTCGTTGGCGCAATTTTCGCAGGCTTCCATTTCGGCGTGGGATTCGGCAAAGCTGATGCCCCCAGCAGCCGTGAGAACGGAAGTTGCCAGCAGTAGTTTCGTAAGTTTCATTTATAGCTCCCTGTTTCACCCGTGACTTTACTTGCACTGTGCAGTCCGGTCCGCGACGGGTGACGCCGATCCGGTCCGCAACCTGAAGCGCCTGCACCGCGACGGGTCAGGCGCAATCTCTTGCCGTCAGGCGGCGTCGAGCGCCCGGCAATCCTCGGGCAGCCAGCCGATCTCGACATGCTCGCCGGGCTTGAGCCGCACCTGTCCGGGGGCGTTGCGGGTCTTGACGATGAATTCACTGTTGCCCGCCACCCGCAGGCGCGTGCGGAAGATGTCGCCCATGTAGATGAACTCGAGCACTTCGGCCTTCAGCGTATGGGCCTCGTCGCTCAGCTTGGCAGGGTTGAATTCCACCCGCTCGGGCCGGATCGAGACGCGGGTGCGCTCGCCCACCTGGCTGACGTTGATCGGCTTGCAGTCGATCAGCTCGCCATCGTCGAGCTGGACCAGCGCGAGGCCGTTCTTGATTTCCTTGATCGTGCCTTCCAGCGTGTTGTTCTCGCCGATGAACTGCGCCACGAAGCTGTTTTCCGGCTCTTCATAAAGCTGATCGGGCGGGGCGAGCTGCTGGATGCGACCGTCGTCGAACACCGCCACGCGGTCCGACATGGTCAGCGCCTCGGTCTGGTCGTGGGTGACGTAGACCGTGGTGATGCCCAGACGGTGCGCGAGATCGGTGATCTCGAACTGCATCTTCTCGCGCAGCTGCTTGTCGAGCGCGCCCAGCGGTTCGTCCATCAGCACCAGCTCGGGCTCGAACACCAGCGCGCGCGCCAGCGCGACACGCTGTTGCTGGCCACCGGAAAGTTGCGCCGGGCGGCGGCCGCCAAAGGCGCCCATCTCGACCATGTCGAGCGCGCGCTTGACCTTTTCCTCGCGCTTGGACTTGCCGATCTTGCGGACCTCGAGCGGAAAGGCGAGGTTCTCGGCGATCGTCATGTGGGGAAACAGCGCGTAGTTCTGGAACACCATGCCGATGCCGCGCTTGTGCGGCGGGATGTTGTTGATCGAGGTGCCATCAAGGCGGATGTCGCCGTGGGTTGCCGTCTCGAACCCCGCAAGCATCATCAGGCAGGTGGTCTTGCCGGACCCCGACGGCCCGAGCATCGTCAGAAACTCGCCCTTCGGCATCGAGAGGTTGAGGTCTTTGACGACGAGCGTTTCGCCATCGTAGCTTTTCTGCACCCGTTCGAATTCGACGAATGCGCCGTTCGCTGAAGCGTCTGCCAAAATTGGCTCCCTGTTTTTGCAAGGGTTGATCCCTTTGTCTCAGAGTAAAACGCGCAAACTGTCAGACTGCAACTGAGTTGCGACGCTTTGCGGTCCGTTCCCGGCATAGCAGGACGATTGACTGAAAAATGGGCAGAAAACAGACGATTCGACTTCACATCCCGGCGGGTCTCGGAAATCTTTCCGAGCTTTGCGGTTTGTTCTGGACATTGGTCCGCCCAATCGCGTGGCATGAGCCCGGAAATCCGGCGGCTGTTCCGGATCGACTCACACAACCGACCCAGGACGTCCTGTGCCCGAATGCGCGGTGAAATGTCGTTTTCCGGCAGGCAGCCGGGGCGGCTTGCAGGCCAATGTCCGAGCACAGTTGCAGGAAGGAAGCGCCATGCCCGAGTACCGATTTGCCAAGGATATCCCCTTCTCGCGCGCCGAATATGCCCGCCGTCTGGCCAAGGTGCGCGCCGCCATGGCCGAGCGCGGGCTGGATGCGCTGGTGGTGACCGATCCGTCGAACATGGCCTGGATCACCGCATACGACGGCTGGTCCTTCTACGTGCATCAGGCGGTGATCGTGCTGCCCGATGCCGATCCCTTGTGGTGGGGCCGGGCGCAGGATGCCAATGGCGCGCTGCGCACCGTCTGGATGGAGGACGACCGGGTGATGGGCTATGCCGATCACTTCGTGCAATCGACCGAGATGCACCCGATGCAGGACCTCGCGGTGCGATTCGGCGACCTCGAGCTTTCGGCGGCACGGATCGGCGTCGAGATGGAGAACTACTATTTCTCGGCCAAGGCGCATCAGGAACTGGTCGCCGCCCTGCCGCAATGCGACATCCTCGACGCCACCGCGCTGGTCAACTGGTGCCGGGCGGTGAAATCCGACGAAGAGCTGACCTTCATGCGCCGCGCCGCGCGGATCAGCGAGAAGATCATCGACGGGCTGATGGAACGCACCGAACTGGGCGTGCCCAAGAACGAGGTGGTCGCCGCCGCCATGGCCGACGCGGTGACCGGTGCCGAAGGGCATTGGGGCGACTACCCCGCCATCGTGCCGCTGCTGCCCTCGGGCCCCGACGCCGCCGCGCCGCATCTGACGTGGAACGGCCGGCCCTTTGCCGGCGGCGAGGCCACCTTCTTCGAGATCTCGGGTTGCTATCGCCGCTATCACGCGCCGCTCTGCCGGACGATCTTTCTTGGCACCCCACCGGATTTCCTCAAGCGCGCCGAAGAGGCGCTCTTGCGCGGGCTCGAGGCCGGGATCGACATGGCCCGTGCCGGCAACCGCGCCTGTGACGTCGCCAATGCACTGGCCGACGAGCTGGGCAAATCCGACATCAAGCGCGCTGCGCGCTGCGGCTATCCCATCGGCCTGTCCTACCCGCCCGACTGGGGCGAACGCACCATCAGCCTGCGGGCCGAGGATGAGACCGTGCTGGAACCGGGCATGACCTTCCACTTCATGCCGGGCCTCTGGATGGAGGACTGGGGCCTCGAGATCACCGAGTCGATCCTGATCACCGCCGACGGCCCGGCCGAGCCGTTCTGCAACCGGCCCCGCGAAGTGGTGGTGAAATGAGCCATCTCAGGGCCAGCACCGATCTGCTGGGCGAGCTGATCGCCTTTCCCACCGTGTCGTCCGACAGCAACCTCATGCTGATCAACCACCTTGCCAACCGGCTGGAACAGGTTGGCGCCCGGGTCAGGGTGCTGGCGGACGAGAGCGGCGGCAAGGCCAATCTCTTTGCCACCCTCGGGCCGGACGACGAAGGCGGGCTTATGCTCTCGGGCCATACCGACGTGGTGCCGGTGGTCGAACAACCCTGGGACACCGACCCTTTCGAGATGGTCGAGAAGGAAGGCGCGCTCTTTGGTCGGGGCACCTGCGACATGAAGGGCTTCATCGCCTGCGCGCTGGTCATGGCCGGGGAATATGCCCAGCGACCGCTGACCCGGCCGATCCATTTCGCCTTTACCTACGACGAAGAGGTCGGCTGCCTCGGCGGTCAGGCGCTGGTCTCGGCGCTGCGCGAGATGGAGATCCGGCCCGACATGGCGATTGTCGGCGAACCGACCTCGATGCGGATCATCGAGGGCCACAAGGGCTGCTGCGAATATACCGCGCGGTTTCGCGGGCTCGAGGGCCATGGCTCGGCCCCGGATCGCGGTGTGAACGCTGCCGAATATGCCGCGCGTTATGCGATGCGGCTGCTCGAGCTGCGCGAAGAGCTCAAGGCCCGCACCCCCGCCGCCAGCCGCTTCGACCCGCCCTGGAGCACGATCAACATCGGTGCGATCCACGGCGGCCATGCCCACAACGTCATCGCGGCGCTGGCCGAGGTGGAATGGGACATGCGCCCGGTGCACTGGGGCGACGCCGATTTCGTCAAGGGCGAGATGGCGCAATACGTCGACGCGGTGCTCAAGCCGGCGATGCAGGCGATCGACCCCGAGGCCGACATCACCGTCGAGACCATCGGCGAGATCCCCGGTCTGGAGCCGATGGAACAGAATGCCGTCCGCGACCTCGTCGCGCGGCTGACCGGCGCCAATGGCACCGATCTGGTGGCCTTCGGCACCGAGGCCGGTCTGTTCCAGAGCCTCGGCACCGATGTCATCGTCTGCGGCCCCGGCTCCATCGAACAGGCGCATATGGCCAATGAATTCATCACCGTGGCGCAGATGCAGGCCTGTCTCGACATGCTCGACCGGCTGGCCTGAGGCGCGCCGGCAGACGGCGCGCCAGAGGTATCACATGTCGGGTTTGCCCGGCAGGCTGCGCAGGTAAACCACCAGCGCGTCGAGGTCCTGATCGGTCATCCCGGCGAGATAGCCAAAGGGCATCGGCGGCATCATCCGCTCGCCATCCGGACGCATCCCCTTGGTGATCATCGTCTTGATCTCGTCGTCGCTGTAGTCAGCCAGACCCTCGGCGTGATTGGTCAGGTTCGCCGCGACCGAGGTGCCCCAGGGCCCGTGAAACTCGAAACCGCCGCGGCCCATGTTCTCGCCCAGATCGGGACCTTGCGGGGTCATCGGGCTGTGGCATTCCATGCAATGCGCCAGCCGCGCGACATATTCGCCGTATTCCACGGTGGAACCGGGCTCCGGCGCGCTGACACTTTCGACCGGTGGGCCATAGGCCGGCGGCAGCGGGATGTTGTATTCCGAGGTGCCGGGATCATTCTCGACCGCCGGCACGCTGCGCAGGTAGGCCACGATAGCCGAGAGGTCATCGTCGGCGATATGACGATAGAGCGGGATGGGCATCGGCGGGCCGATCACCGTGCCATCGGGGCGCAGACCTTCGCGGATGGCGCGGGCCAGCTCTTCGTCGGACCAGTCAGAGACACGACCGGCCGGCGTGATGTTCGGCGCGATGGCGGTAAAGGCGGGGTTCTTCTCGACCAGGCGCCCGGCCAGCGCCTGATCGGCAATCGGGCCTTCGGGGCCCATCGGCGAGTGGCAGTTGCCACAGGCCATCACGGTGGTGACAAGGTATTCTCCCCGATCCATATGCGCCTCGGCGAGGGCGGGAACAGCGGGGAAACTGGCAAGAAACATGGCAGATACGACGTGTCGCACGGCTAATCTCCTTTTCTCAAAAAGAGCGGCCGGAATCACGACCGCTGACCCAAGGTTACCTCAGCCAGCGCCCGCCATGACGGAAAATCTTATGCCGGCCTGTCCGCGCGGTCGATGCGATAGCAGACACAGTCCGAAGTCGCGGCCCCGATGGTCAGCCGCGCCTCGCTCATGCGCCGCGCACCGATCTTGTCGGCCGCGCGCTGAGAGCGCAGGTTGTCGCGGCCGATGTCGAGCCAGACCGCGTCGTACCAGCGGAACACGTGCGCGCACATCAGCGCCTTCATCTCGCGGTTCATCGCCCCGCCCCAATGCGCCCGGGTCAGGAAGGTAAAGCCGATGGCCATGGTGCCCGGCCGCTCGGCCACCTCGTAGAAGCGCGAGGCGCCGATGATCTCGCTGCTGTCGCGCAGGGTCACCGCCAGCGTGCCGCCGGACCGGATCAGAAAGTCGAAATAGGGATCGAAGACCGCCTTCTCATGCCGGGTCCTGGTCGGATGACCGGCCCAGATCAGCGGGTCCGAGGCCGCGCGGTAGAGCGCCGCGCGATCTTCTGCCACCAGCGGGCGCAGCACTAGCCGCGCCCCCGTCAGCACAGGGGCAAAATCGAACGTCCCCTCGGTCACGCCGGATTCCAGAGCCCGTCCTTCTGAAGCTTCTCGTAGGTCTCATCCAGCGAGGTGCGGGCGCGGTCGATCAGGATGTCGATCTCTTCGGGCGTGATCACCAGCGGCGGCGCAATGATCATCCGGTCGCCGACATGGCGCATCACCAGGTTGTTGGCGAAACAGCGCTCGCGGCAGATGTAGCCCACCGTGCCCTCTTCGCCGGCAAACTTCGCCCGGCTGGCCTTGTCCGGCGTCAGCGCAATCGAGCCCATCAGACCGACGATGCTGGCCTGACCCACCAGCGGGTGTTCCTCGAGCGCCAGCCACTTCTCTTTGAGGTAGGGGCCGGCCACGTCGCGCACATGCTCGACAATCTTTTCTTCCTCGATGATCCGCAGGTTCTCCAGCGCCACGGCGGCGGCCACCGGATGGCCGGAATAGGTGTAACCGTGATTGAATTCGTCCTTGGCGATGGTCTGCGCCACCTCGTCACAGACAATCGAGGCGCCGATGGGCGCGTAGCCTGAGCTGAGCCCCTTGGCGACGGTCATGATATGCGGGCGGATGCCCATGGTCTGCGACCCGAACCAGTTGCCGGTGCGACCGAAGCCACAGATCACCTCGTCCGCGATCAGCAGGATGCCGTATGCGTCGCAGATCCGCTGGATTTCCGGCCAGTAGGTCTCTGGCGGCACGATCACCCCGCCCGCGCCCTGCACCGGCTCGCCGATAAAGGCCGCGACCCGCTCGGGACCATGTTCCTTGATCGCCGCTTCCAGTTCCTGCGCGCGGGCGAGGCCGAAATCGGCCGGATCGCTGTCGCCGCCCTCCGCCCACCAGTTGGGCTGGTTGATGTGGTGAATGTCGGGGATCGGCAGACCGCCCTGGGCATGCATGCCCGACATCCCGCCAAGCGAGCCCGAGCCCAAGGTTGAGCCATGATAGGCATTCTTGCGCGACAGGATGATGTTGCGTTCCGGCTGGCCCTTCATCGCCCAGTAGTGGCGGACCATGCGGATATTGGTGTCATTGGCTTCCGACCCCGAGCCGGCAAAGAACACGTGGTTCAAATCGCCCGGCGCCAGTTCCGCCAGCTTCTGCGCCAAGGCAATGGCGGGCACATGGGTGGTCTGGAAGAAGGTGTTGTAGAACGGCAGTTCGCGCATCTGCCGCGCCGCCACATCGGCCAGCTCGTCCCGGCCATAGCCCACGGCCACGCACCAGAGCCCGGCCATGCCGTCGAGAATCTCCTGCCCGTCACTGTCGGTGATCCAGACGCCATCGGCGCGGGTGATCACCCGCGCACCCTTTTTCGCCAGCCCCTCGCCCTCGGTAAAGGGGTGCATGTGGTGGGCAGCGTCCAGCGCCTGAAGTTCCTCGGTCGGAAGGTGATTGGTGATCATGTTCATCGGGCTCACTCCTCGCGCGCCATGGTTTGCGCCGAGAATATGATCAAATTTTCCACTGTCAATCGAATCGAGCCACGCCGCGCCGTCATTCCACGGTTTGCAGGATATGCTCCATCCCCTGGCGCACATCGTCCTCCATCGCGCGGGCCACGGCCTCGGTATCGCCGGCCTCGAGACCGGCAAGCAGCGCCTTGTGCTGGTCGGGCAGGCTCTGGGTGCCGTAGCGCCCGCAGACCACCCGCAGCGACGGGCCGAATCGCAGCCACAGCCCCTCGGCCAGGTCGAGCAGGATCGGCGCCTCGGCCAGGGCGTTCAGACGGGCATGAAAGCGGTAGTTCTCTTCGAGATAGCCGCGCACGTCACCGCTGTCGATAGCGGCATCGAGCCGATCGTCGATGGCGCGCAGCGCGGCGATATCCGTCGGTCTGGCAAAGCCGCAGGCGCGCCGCGCCAGTTCCGGCTCGATCGCCACGCGGGCGTGGATCAACTCGCTCACCGCCCCGGCATCGAGCCGCGGCACGCAGACCCGTCTGTTGCCCTGAAAATTCAGCGCGCCTTCGGCGGTCAGCCGGCGGATCGCCTCGCGCACCGGGGTCATGCCGGCGTCGAGCCGGTCGGTCAGCCCCTGGATGGTGATCGGCGTGCCGGGCGGCAGCTCGCCGAACAGCAGCAGCGCCCGCAACTGCCGGTAAACCCGTTCATGTGCCGGAAGCCCGGGCGCGTCTGGCTGCGTGTCGATCTGATTCATGCGCTCAATTTATCACCGTCTGATGGGGTCTTGCGACTTTACTGCGGCCGATGCAGCATTTCCATATTGCCTGATACGGCATAATTTGATCAAATCAAGACAAGGTGGCGAACAAAGTGACCGCCAGAACCCAACGGGAGCCAAACATGAAGAAATCACTCTTGCTCTGCACCGCGGCGCTCGCGCTCGGCGCCTCGATGGCGGCGGCGGAAGAGGTCCGGGTCTACAACTGGTCCGACTACATCGACGAAAGCCTGCTGGAGAAATTCGAGCAGGAAACCGGCATCGAGCTGGTCTATGACGTGTTCGACAGCAACGAGGTGCTCGAGACCAAGATGCTGGCCGGCGGATCGGGCTATGACGTGGTGGTGCCCACCGGCACCTTCCTGCAGCGCCAGATTGCGGCCGGGGCGTTCCAGCCGCTCGACAAGTCGAAGCTGCCCAACCTCGAGAACATGTGGGATGTGATCTCGGATCGCACCGCGAAATACGACCCCGACAATGCCCATGCCATCAACTACATGTGGGGCACCACCGGGCTGGGCGTGAACCTCGGCAAGGTCCGCGAAGTGCTGGGCGAGGATGCCCCGGTGGACAGCTGGGATTTGGTGTTCAAGGCCGAGAACATGGAAAAGCTGGCCGCCTGCGGCGTGCATTTCCTCGATGCCCCGGCCGAGATGATCCCGGCGGCGCTGAACTACATCGGTGAAGACCCCGACAGCCATGACCCCGAGGTCATCGCCAAGGCAGAAGCCGTTTATGCCCCGGTGCGCCCGCACATCCAGAAATTCCACTCGTCCGAATATATCAACGCGCTGGCCAATGGCGACATCTGCGTCGCGGTGGGCTGGTCCGGTGACGTGCTGCAGGCCCGCGACCGCGCGGCCGAGGCCGACAACGGCGTCGAGATCGGCTATTTCGCGCCCAAGGAAGGCGCGCAAATGTGGTTCGACATGATGGCGATCCCGGTCGATGCGCCGAACCCCGAGGGCGCGCACAAGTTCCTGAACTTCATCATGGATGCCGAGAACATGGCGGCGGCCTCGAACTATGTCTACTACGCCAACGGCAACAAGGCCGCGCAGGCGCATCTGGCCGAGGACGTGATCAACGACCCGGCGATCTATCCCTCGCCCGAGGCGATGGACAACACCTATACCACCACGCCCTATCCGCCGAAGGTGCAGCGTGTGGTCACCCGTCTCTGGACCAAGATCAAGTCCGGCACCTGAGCCTGACATCGCGGCCCGCGCCTTTCCCGGCGCGGGCCTTTTTTTTTGTGCGAACGGAGATACCATGGCCGAACCCGTCTTTGCCCCCTGGACCGATCCGAATGAAAAGCCTCTGATCCAGTTCAAGGGCGTGACCAAGCGGTTTGGCGATTTCACCGCCATCGACAACCTGACCCAGGATATCTACGCCAAGGAATTCTTCGCCCTGCTCGGGCCCTCCGGCTGTGGCAAGACAACGATGATGCGGATGCTGGCGGGTTTCGAGACCCCGACCGAGGGGCAGATCCTGATCGCCGGGCAGGATGTCGCCCGGGTGCCGCCCAACAAGCGGGCGGTGAACATGATGTTCCAGTCCTATGCGCTGTTTCCGCATCTCACCGTCTGGGACAATATCGCCTTCGGCCTGAAGCGCGAGGGCAAGTCCAAGGACGAGATCGAGGCCCGGGTGGCCGAGATGCTGCGGCTGACCCGGCTGGAACGCTTCGCCCAGCGCAAGCCGCACCAGATCTCCGGCGGCCAGCGCCAGCGCGTGGCGCTGGCGCGGTCGCTTGCCAAGGCGCCGAAGCTGCTGCTTCTGGACGAGCCCTTGGGCGCGCTCGACGCCAAGCTGCGCCAGCAGACCCAGTTCGAGCTGATGGACATTCAGGAAAAGACCGGCACCACCTTCGTGATCGTGACCCACGATCAGGAAGAGGCGATGACCGTGGCCTCCCGCGTGGCGGTGATGGACGAGGGCCGCATCGTGCAGGTGGCGACCCCGGCCGAGATCTACGAGCAGCCGAATTCGGTCTACGTGGCGGATTTCATCGGCGAGGTGAATATCCTCGAAGGCACCGTGGTGCCTTACGATGACGGGTACGAGGTGCATTGGGCGGAGGGCGAGCATCCGTTCCACACCCGCTCGGACAAGCGTCTGGAAAAGGGCCAGCGGTGTTCCCTGGCGATGCGGCCCGAGAAGGTGACGATCGGCACCGAGGAACCCGATGCGCACAACCGGGTCAAGGGTCGGATCCACGACATCGCCTATCTCGGCAACCTTTCGACCTATCACGTCGAGCTGTCGAACGGGCAGATGTTCAAGGCGCAGACGGCGAACACACGCAGGCTCTCGCGGCGGCAGCTGACCTGGGAAGACGAGGTCTGGCTGAGCTGGACGGACACCGCTGCCGTGTTGCTGGAGGGGTGAGGATGGGTGGACTGCGGACACCGACCGAGACCAGCAGCCACCGGGCGCGACTTCGCCTTGTCTGGAGCTTTCGAGACCGCCGTCACCCGTCGCAGGCGGTTCCCGACACCGGCCAAAAGGCGCGCCCGCGCCCTGACCGACCTCGGGAGGGCCTCAAGGCTTGGGACCCCGGCAGTTCTACGGAATTCATTCTGAGGCGCGCACGACACCCGATGGAATCTGCCCTCCCGGGGGGGAGGTCGGGCAGGGCGCAGGCGCGCCGGGTGCTCGGCTGCAGTGAGGGCGTTCCCGGCTTTCAAATGGATATTGCGCGCGCCCTCCGCCTTATAGGTATAGCTCCCGCACAGCCCAAGGAGGCCCCCACATGCGCCGCCTGACCCTCATCGCCATCCCCTACCTCTGGCTCCTGGCGCTGTTCCTCGTGCCCTTCCTGATCGTCCTCAAGATCTCGTTGTCGGACACCGCCATCGCCATCCCGCCCTACACCCCGACCCTCGACCTTTCCGAGGGCTGGGCCGGCTTCAAGGCCTTCCTGTCGCAGCTCGACATGGAGAATTTCACCTGGCTCACCACCGATGACCTCTATTGGAAGGCCTATCTCTCCTCGGTGCGCATCGCCTTTGTCTCGACGATCCTGACGCTGATCGCGGGCTACCCCATCGCCTATGCCATGGCGCGCGCCGCCCCCGAATGGCGGCCGACGCTGCTGATGCTGGTGATCCTGCCGTTCTGGACCTCCTTCCTGATCCGGGTCTACGCCTGGATGGGGATCCTCTCGAACGAAGGGCTGCTGAATGGGCTGCTGCTGCAGATCGGCCTGATCTCGGAACCGCTGACCATCCTCAACACCAATACTGCGGTCTATATCGGCGTGGTCTACACCTATCTGCCCTTCATGATCCTGCCGATCTATTCGGCGCTGGAAAAGATGGACGACAGCCTGCTCGAAGCCGCCGAGGACCTCGGCTGCTCGCGGTTTCAGGCCTTCTGGCTGGTCACCGTGCCGCTGTCGAAACAGGGCATCATCGCCGGCTGCTTTCTGGTCTTCATCCCGGTGGTGGGCGAATTCGTGATCCCCTCGCTTTTGGGCGGATCGGGCACGCTGATGATCGGCAAGGTGCTGTTCGAGGAGTTCTTCAACAACCGCGACTGGCCGGTGGCCAGCGCCGTGGCGGTGATCCTGCTGTTGATCCTGATTGTGCCGATCGTGCTGTTCCAGCGCAACGAGCAGAAACAGAGGGAGGCCGAGGGATGAAACGCTTTTCCGCCTTCAACGCGGTGTCGCTGACGCTGGGCTTTGCCTTCCTGTACCTGCCGATGATCATCCTGGTGATCTACAGCTTCAACGATTCCAAGCTGGTGACCGTCTGGGCCGGGTTCTCGACCCGCTGGTACGGCGAGCTCATGCAGAACGAGGCCTTTCTCGACGCCGCCTGGGTCACCATCCGCGTCGCCGTGGCCTCGTCGACCATCGCCACAGTGCTGGGCACGATGGCGGCCTATGTGCTGGTGCGCGCCGGGCGGTTCCATGGCCGGACGCTGTTTTCCGGCATGATCTACGCGCCACTGGTGATGCCCGAGGTGATCACCGGGCTGTCGCTGCTGCTTCTGTTCATCGGCATCGGGCTCGACCGGGGGATCGTGACGATCATCCTCGCGCATACGACGTTCTCGATGTGCTACGTCTCGGTGGTGGTCTCGTCCCGGCTGGTCAGCTTCGACCGCTCGCTGGAAGAGGCGGCGCTGGATCTCGGCTGCACCCCGTTCGAGGCGTTCCGGCTGGTCACCCTGCCGATCATTGCCCCCGCCGTCATCTCAGGTTGGTTGCTGGCCTTCACCCTGTCGCTCGACGATCTGGTGATCGCGTCCTTCACCGCCGGACCCTCGGCCACCACCCTGCCGATCAAGATCTTCTCGGCCGTGCGGCTGGGCGTCAGCCCGGAAATCAACGCGCTCTCGACCCTGATGATCGCCGTGGTCACCGTCGGGGTGATCACCGCCTCGCTGGTGTCGAAACGCGCCAGCATCCGGCAGCAGGCCGAAGCCCAGGCCGCTGTCCGCGCCTGATGCGGCGGCTCTACGAGGCCCACGCCTATTCCGACGCGCCGCGGGCGGGGTGCCTGTGGAATGCCGATGCCGGCCCGCCGCGCGCAGCCTTTGACGGCCCGCAAAGCACCGAGGTGGCGGTGATCGGCGGCGGGTTCACCGGGCTCTCGGCGGCGCTGCACCTGGCCGAGGCCGGCACCGAGGTGACGCTGCTCGAGGCGAAGCACATCGGCTGGGGCGCTTCGGGGCGCAATGGCGGGTTCTGCTGCCTTGGCGGCGGCATGCTCTCCAACCCGCAGCTCGCGCGCCGCTTCGGGCAGGACGCCCTGGCGGTCTACCGTGCCGCCGAAAAGGCCGCCGTGGCGCTGGTGGCCGAGCGTCTGGCGCGCCATGGCATCGACGCCGACACCCATTCCGACGGCGAGACCCTGCTCGCCCATACCCCGCGCCACATGGCGGCCCTGCGGCGCGAGCTGCCGCATGTCGCCGAGGCTTATGGCGTCACGCCCGTCCTGCACGAGCCTGCCGACCTCGCGGCTCTCGGCATCTCCGGCCCCTTCCATGGCGGGATGACCATTCCCCTGGGCTTCGCGCTCAACCCGGGCAAATATGTCGTCGGTCTCGCCACCGCCGCCGAGGCCGCCGGCGCCAGGCTGCATGACGCCAGCCCGGTCACCGCGATCACCCGGAACAACGGCTTCACCCTCACCACCCCGACCGGACCGCTCACGGCAAAACGGCTGGTCCTCGCCACCAACGGCTATTCCAGCGACGACATTCCCGGCTGGCTGCGCGCCCGCTACATGCCGCTGCAATCCAACATCCTTGTCACCCGCCCGCTGACCGAGGGCGAATTGGCCGCGCAGGGCTGGACCTCGCGGCAGATGGCCTATGACACCCGCAACCTGCTGCATTACTTCCGCCTGCTGCCGGACAACCGCTTTCTCTTCGGCATGCGCGGCGGCAGCTTTGCGACGCCGGGGGCCAACGCCCGGTTCCGCGGCAGGATCGAGGCGGATTTCGAGGCCATGTTCCCGGCCTGGGCAGAGGTGGAGCGCCCGAACTTCTGGTCGGGGCTGGTCTGCCTCTCGCGCAACCGCACGCCCTTTGTCGGCGCCATCCCCGAGATGCCGGGGGCCTTTGCGGGTCTCGCCTTCCATGGCAACGGCGTGGCGATGGGCAGCTATGCCGGCCGGCTGCTCGCAGACCTGGTGCGCGACCGGCAGCCCGAAGCACCCTACCCCGCCGCCTTTGCCATCCCGCCGCGCCGTTTCCCGCTTGGCCGCCACCGCCGCGCGCTGCTGGCCGTGGCCACCGGGGCGCTGTCGCTGCTCGACAGATAGCCCCGCCGCGCCTTCATCTCGACGCAAAGCCCGAGGGGCAGGAATTTCACACCTTCCCAACAGGGGGAACATTTGCCAGACTTTCCCCCAAGGCCGGCGCATCACCCCGATGTAAATACCCATAACATTACTTATATTCACCAGATACATTCGCAACAGGAAGCCACTCATGTCCAATTTCGACACGCAGCTGCGCGAAAGCCAGGCCCAGGTGGCCGAGGCCCAGTCCAAGATCTCCGAGATCACCAGCCGGATCGAAACCGCGCGCGAAAAGATGAAGGCCGGCACCGAGGCCTCGATCGACGTGGAAAACGCCACGCTCAAGGATGTGCACGCCCATACCGAGGTGATGAACGCCAATATCGCCGAGTTGATCATGGGCCTCGACGATGTCACCGCCGCCTTTTCCCGCGATTTCGACGAGATGCGGTCCAAGACCGGCTGGGAGAGCTTTGTCGGCTTCTTCTCCAAGGACCGGTCCGACGCGCTGCGCCAGGAGCGGATGAAGACCGCAAACATCGACGACAAGCTGCAGGACCTGATCTCCAAGTCCGACATCATCACCAAGCTGCTGGAAAGCCAGCTGGCCGTGCTCACCGACCAGAAGACTAGGGTCGAGACCAACCTGACCGAGACGCTGGACGAACGCGAATTCACCGTCGGCGAGCTCGAGGCCACAAGGGCGGAAATCCTCGCCATGGACCCCGAGATCATCGCTCTGGAAAACAAGATTGCCGTCGAACAGGACGCCGCCGCGCGCACCAAGCTGGAAACCCAGCTGGCCGATCTGAACAAGGCCTACAACGAGCTGGTGCAGCAGGAACAGGTCAAGCTGGCCAAGAGCCAGACGCTGGAGCGCTATATCGAGAAGGGCAAGACCTGGGTCGACAGTCTGCAGAACCAGGCGGCGACGCAGATGGTGCTGATCAACAAGCTGCAGACCGACACCAAGCAGCGAGTGGTGCTCTACGACGCCCTGTCGAAGTCGTTGAAGACCGCGCAGCAGCAGGACGTGGCCCACCGGATCAACGAGATCGGGGTCAAGACCGACCAGGAGGCGCAGACCGCCATGGCCGCCATCGGCACCGCCACCAACCAGAAGATGGCCGACATGCTCGAAGCGCACGAGGATCATATGGTCTTTGCCCGCGAGGTGCTGGAAGCCAAGGCCAAGGCGGATGAACGCTTTGCCCGGCGCTTTGCCGAGATCGTCAAGAAGCACGACAGCAACGCTTACGGCGCATGAGCTGGCGTGGGGGGGTCATGGGGGCCGGGTTCGCCTGTTGGGGGATCGCGCTTGTCTGGTTTCTCCTGATGGCGACCCTGCCCGAGTACGTCCCCTGGGCCCCTGACTTCGGCTGGTTCATTCTCGCAGGGTTCGTCCCCGGTGTCTTCTACAGCTGGGGTCAGCCCGACGATGACCTCCACTATTTTGTGACCTCAAGCTCCAACGAACCCATGATCGATACGGTAACCCATGTCTCGCTCGACCATGACGCAATTGACGATGACTGACGCCGCCTCGGACCATCGCGGGCTGACCGATACCTTCGCCAGCCGCCGCTATTTCCAGAAGTTCGAGGCGATCACCACCCACCTCGGCCGGGTCGCGGCGGTGATGGAGACCGAGGGCAGCCTGAGCCGCGAGGACGTCAAGATCCTCGCGCGTTATGTCAGGGGCATTGCCTATACCTTCAAGGCGCTGTCGATGAAGTACCTGCTGGTCGGCCGCGACACCGGCAAGTTCTTCGGCTCGCTCTCCATCGACGCCACCGAAAGCGGCTTTCCCACCTTTCAGGAACTGCTGGTCATGGCCAATGACGCCCAGCAGGCCGGCGCGCATCTGGAGAACATGCCGAGCGTCGAGGCGCTCAAGGATCAGATGGTCGGTCAGATCATCTCGGAGCAGGCGATCCCGACGCGGCTGCAGTTTGCCCTGTCGCAGCGGCTCTATTACGAGGAACTGCTGCGCGGCCACCTGTTCTGGGCGCGGATGGACCCGCGCATCGACTGGGTCGAGGGCTTTTCCGGCCGGCGCAAGTACCGGGTGCACTGGGCGGTCTACGACAGCCAGATCAACCTGCCGACGATCTATGTGCTCGAACTGGACGACACTGGCCGCGTAGCCCTGCCCAAGGACGAACGCCGCTGGCCCGAGGTGCAGCGCCACCTGATGGCGCAATCGCTGGGCGCGCTCAAGCTCCTGACCATCGCCAAGGGCTTTGACGAGAGCTTCGACGACCTGCACCCCAAGCGCCTGCGCCGGTTCCACATCGGGCCGATGTATTCCCACGCCTTCACCCGTCAGACCGGCCCGATCCGCGACGTGCTGGCCGAGGCGAAATCGCCGCCGGGCGAGGATTGGACGCTGGCCTGGACCGCCGAGACGCTGGAAAGCGAGCGGGTGACCGAGGAGCGCGCCGGCTGGTTTTCCACCGTCGAGCGCGAAGTCTTTGCCCTCGATCCCTTTTCCGGGCGCGGGATCGACACCGGCGCGACCGAGACCACCCGCGCCATCATCCTGCCGCAGCGGCCGTTTCAGGTGCTGGCCGAAAAGAACCCGCCGGGCTTTGCCAGCGTGCGCAAGTTCGTGGTCAGCCCGGGGGGCCGGGTGCTGAGCTACTGAACGGCGGTGGGTTGAAAACCCACCCTACCCATTTGCCGTAGGGTGGGTTTTCAACCCACCGATTTGGAGAATGCCACATGTCCCAAACCGCCGACCAGATGGAGCTTCGCGAAGAGGACATCCGCAAGCACTACCCCGCCGCCACCGCCCTGCTCACCGGCTTTGACCACACGCCGCGGATCGCGCGCGCCACGGCCCCGGCGCAGGAGGAACGGTCACCCGGCATTCCGCGCAGCTCGCGCTTTCGCTCCACCACCCCCGGCCTTGCCACCCGTCGCAGCAGCGCGACCCATGGCGTGCAGCTGCGCGCCACCATAGAGGCGGCTGACGACGGCGAGGCGCTGACCACGCCGCTGCAGGCCACCGCGCTGCACGCCCTGCGCCGCGCGCTGGCGGTGGCGCAGGCGCTGGCCGAGACCTATGCCAAGGCCAGCGGTCTGGCCGATCTCAAACGCGCCAACCTCGAAGGCGCCCTGCCCGCCAACCGCCGCGGCGAGTTTGCCGAGCTGCTCACCGCCGAGGCGCTGATCACCGCGCATGCCTGGGCCAATGCCACCGCCTATCTGCTCTCGTCCCATGGCACCGAGACCACGGTCGAGATCGGCGATGTCGAAGAGCTGATCACCGACAATGGCCAGGTCGTCCTGCACGGGCTGCTCTGGGAACTGGCGCAGAAGATCGAGACCCACGCGCCCGACGACCTGCACCTGGTCGCCACGCTCACCGGCTTTGCCGAACAGGTGATGGAGCGCATAGCCCTGCGCGCCCAGACCGCCCCGCGCCTCGGCCCGTTCCAGAATGCTACCTGGCATGTCGCCGCCGACGACCTGACGATCCGCGGCTTCACCCCGGCGTCGAAGGCGAAATCCACCACCCTGACGATGACCTTCAAGAAACCGAACGAGGTCGTCGGCAACCATATCGCCAAGTATCAGGCGATGCGGCTGGCCAAGATGCTGATGGCCTATGACTTCGAGCGCCGGTTGAACCCCTTTGCCGAGCTTGGTGGCTTCATCTTCACCTTCATGGGCGACGGCAAGCCCGGCACCGGCAAAACCACGCTGATCCAGATGATGGCCGGGCTGATCAACGAGTATTGCAAGGTCGCGGGCTATCCCTTCCGCTACCAGAACCTCTCGACCGAGAACATCGACAGCTACCAGGGCAAATCCGGCCAGAACGCCAAGGCCTTCATCGACACGATCCTCGACCCCGGCGTCATCGGCTTCGGCACCATCGACGATATCGACCAGCTTGCCGGCAAGCGCGGCGACCGGCAGTCCTCGGCCGGGCAACTGGAAATCACCGCCGTGCTGATGGAAAGCTTCGCCGGCGCCAACACCGTGGTGCGCGGCAATTGCACCTTTGGCATGTTCTCGAACTACCCCGAGAACGTCGACGATGCGCTGCGCCAGCGCGCCGGCGCGCGGTTTCTGGTGGACGGGCCGCAGACCCGCGAGGATTACATCGACATCCTCTACCTGTTGATGGGGAAAAACCATGACATCCCGGTGGGCGATCACACGGTATTCTCGGCGCAGGAGATAAAACGCGCCGTCGCCGCCAGCTTCGAGAGCCACGCCCGCCCGCATGAAGAGGGGCTCCTGCAGGTCTTCGACCGGGTGCAGGCGCAGATCGGCGATCTCGACACGATTGCCAAGATGGGCACCTATCTGAAAGCGATCCAGCAGGCCGACGACCGTTTCACCGGCCGCGCGGTCAAGAACATCACCGATGCGGTCAAGGTCCGGGCGATGGACTTCGAACTGCCGGATGAGTGGATGGAGGACCCCGAGCTGTTCCTGTTCCGCGACTATGAGACCAAATCGACAATGATCTCCGAGCTGCGGGTGCCGATCACGCCCGAAATGGTGCTGCAGGAGATCAACCGCTACGCGGATTCCGAGTTCCGTTATGCCGACAAGTCGGACGAGGCCGCGATCGAGGCCATGGTGCGGGACTTCGGCCGTCAGGAAGAGGCGAAACGCCGGTACCTGGAGGGCAAGGCATGACCTCCGCGCTCCGCCGTCCCGGACTTGATCCGGGACCTCATCGGGACGTTGGCCAAGAGGTCCCGGATCAAGTCCGGGACGGCGCGCTTGCGCAAAGGGTCGCGCCCGAACCCGGACGGGCGCGGCTCTGGGTGACCCCGGCCGGGAGGGTCTTGATGGAAACAACAAAATTTCTCCGCATGCGCTCAGAGCAAGCGGTGGGCGGTGGGTTGAAAACCCACCCTACAGAGGATTGACATGAACCGCCTCATCCAATCCGGCCTCATGTTCGGCAACCTGATCCGCGTGGACAGCCCCGCGCTGGTCGACCGCTACAACCGCGCGCTCAAGCATCTGGCCGGGCAGCAGACCGCGCTCGGCGAGTTTCATATCGACATCTCCGGCTTCTCCCCCGAGATCGGCGACGAGCTGGATGATCCGCTCTACCTCAACCACAACGGCGTCAACCGGCAGTTTATCCTGCTCACCACCGAGCAGAAGGCCGCACCGCTGCTCAATGCCACCTTCTCGACCTCGCGCGCCATCCTGCGGCAGTTCATCGAGACCAACGAGGCGCAGCTCTTTGCCCTCACCGCCCGTGACGCGGTGGCGGGGGAGCTGGTGAATTCGGTGTTCACCCTGACCTCGCCGCAGCGGCTGTTCGACATCCGCAAGATCACCGTCGAGGCCGACACCACCGGCGGCACGCTGAAACAGGCGCTGGCGCTGGCGGCGATGGTGGACGAGTTCAAGACCCGCGAGGATGCCTGGTTCGACGACGTGCTGATCGCCCGGATGATCGGCGCGGCGCGGCAAACCGGTGACATCCTGCGCAACCCGGTCCTGCTCGAGACCATGAGCTTCGAGCAGCAGAACTTCTGGACCAGCCACTTCGGCGGCTGCTACCTGTTCCGCGGCGTCGCCCATCCGGCGCTGATCACCGCCGGCGACAAGGCCGCGCTCACCGACCTGCCGATCAAACATGTCTTCGACCTGTCCGAGCGCAACCGCATCGCCCGCTTCTTCGAGCTGAACGACCTGGTCGAGCCGATCGTCAAGGCGCCCGGCATTGATGCCGCGGCGATCCTGCGGCAGAAGATGGATTTCATCGTCGTCGATGCCGCCCAGGATGCCGGCATCGACCTGACCGGCGCCACCCGCCGCGACATCCGCCTGCTGGCCCGTCGCCACGCCGGGCAATTGCCCGAGGAATACCACGGGCTCAACCGGCTGGTGCACTGGGCCGAGGGCGCCGGCGACTGGCCACGGATCACCTCGGACCATCCGGCCTATTTCCTGAGCCTGCGCGCCGCCGACACGTCCGACCGCGACCTCGTCAACATGCTGCTGGCGGAACTGGCGCCGCGCGACATCCGTCAGCTCTTCATCTGCCACAAGGAACTGTTCTACCGGCTTTATCGCGGCTGGTCTGACACCAAGCGCAGCTATGTCGTCGATTTCCTGACCCGCGAATATCAGGTGGACAAGGCAGGCGCGCGTGCCGCACTCTTCGGTCACGAGGCGCCTATGCAGGAAGAGCCCCCCGCCCCGCGCGACGATCTGATCGCCCGGGTCGGCCCCTGGGGCGCGGTAAGAGGACGATAGACGATGCTGGCATTCCTGAAACTCGCGGCACTGGGCTTTGTCGCGCTGACCGTGGTCTACATCAGCCTGTCGTTCTATTCCCGTGCCGTGCGCCGCGACAAGCTCGAGGCGCAATGGGAGGCCGACGGGTTCGAAGGCGACGAGGAGACCCGCCAAAGCTTCATCGAGGACGGGCTGGTGGAATACGACAAGTCGTTGCGCCGCAAGCTGATCCTCGGCGTCTACGTGGTGCCGGTGATCGTGATTACAGCGGTGGTCTACTTCACCAACTTCCACTGAACGCGCGGTCGCCGCCTCTCCATCAGGCCAAAGGCCCGGAAATCAGGCTCCAGCGGGCCGCAACCCGCAGGCACCCGTTTCCAAACCGCCGCCGAGGCACTACATAGCCAGTAAATCACGGGGCATCTCACATGCGTTACATCAAATGGTTCCTGATCCTGGCCTTCTGGGTCCTGGTCGGCGCTTTCTTTCATTACACCCTGCCGCAGCACGACGTGGCGCGGATCACCGATACCGAGACCCGGCGGGTCGATTTCGGCGAGAACTCGATCTTCTGGTCCAGCCCCGACAGCGGCAATGCCACCGGACAGGTCAACCGCGACGTCTTTTTCATCCAGACGATCCGTGAAAACGGCAAGCCGATGGTCTATCGCAATGAAGATACCGGCTGGGGCTGGCCGCCCTACTTCAAGTTCGACACCGCCAACCTGCAGACCGAGGCCGCCGACATGCGGTCGACCTCTGACAACCCGAAATGGGTGGTGATCAAGCACTACGGCTGGCGCAACGAGTTCCTGTCGATCTATCCCAATGCCGTCGACGTGCGGCGGGTGGACAGCCCGGATGTGACGATCATCCCCTGGACCAACATCATCATCCTGACGCTTCTGGCGCTGGCGTTCTGGGCAATCTACGTCCGCTGGCGGCGCTTCCGCATGCGGCGGATCGACCCGATGCTCGAGGACGTGGAAGAGGGCTTTGCCGATGCCTCCGACGCGGTCAAGGGCACCGGCAGCAAGGTCCGCGGCTGGTTTGGCGGACGCAAGTAGCACAGCCGGCCGGGGCACCGCCCCGGCCTGACTACCTGACCTGTCTCAGCCGCGATCAGACAGCGGCACATAGGGCCGCTGCTCCGGCCCGTTATAGAGCGTGAGCGGCCGGATCAGGATGTTGTTGCGCTGCTGTTCGAGGCACTGCACGATCCAGCCGGGCATCCGGCCGATGGCAAAGATCGGCACGTAGAGGTCCATCGGTATGCCATGCAGCTGATAGACCACGCCTGAATAGAAATCGACGTTCACGTTCAGCCCGTGCCGCGCATAGGGCTTCATCGCGTCGACCACCGCCTGCAGGATCTCGTACCATTCCGGCGCGCCCTTTTCTTCGCCCAGCTTGCGCACGCCGTCGCGCATGTGGCGGGCGCGGGGGTCTTCGGCGCGGTAGACCCGGTGGCCAAAGCCGGTGACCGGCTCCTTGGCGGCGCGCTTGGCCTTGACGTAGGCGGCGGCCTTGTCCGGCGTGCCGATCTCGCGCACCATCTTCATCACGTCCTCGGCGGCACCACCGTGGGCCGGGCCCGCCAGCGTCGAAAGCGCGGTGACGATGGCGCCATGCAGATTGGCCTCGGTGCCGACGGTGACACGGGCGGCAAAGCTCGAGGCATTGGCACCATGTTCGGCATGCAGGATGAAATCGACATCGGCCAAGCGCGCAGCCTCGGCCGAGGGCGTTTCGCCGGTCAGCATCCAGAGCCAGTTGGCGGCGTGTGACAGGTCCGGATCGGGCGCAACCGGCTCGCGGCCATTGCGGATCGCCTCATGCGCGGCGATGATCATCGGCACCTGCGCGGTCAGGCGGATGCCGTTGCACAGAAAGGCCGCTTCGCCGGTCTCGCGGCTGTCTGGCTCGAGCGCGGCGAGGGCCGAAACTGCGGTGCGCAGCACGTCCATCGGGTGACCATCGGCGGTGCTGCGGATGATGTCATGCACCGCGCCGGGCAGCTCGCGGGCGGCTTTCAGCGCGGCGTCGAACTCGGCCAGTTGCGCCGCGTCGGGAAGATCACCGTGGATCAGCAGGTAGCAGACCTCCTCGAAGGTGCTGTGCTCGGCCAGGTCGTGGATGGTGTAGCCGCGATAGAGCAGTTCGCCGGCGCGCCCGTCGATATGGCTGACGCCGGAGCGTTCGAAGTAGATGCCCTTGAGGCCGCGGTTGATCTTCACGTCGTCGTTCATCATGGTCTCCTGAAAAGGTCGGGGAGGCGGGGCATGGGCATTCTGGAACGGGCATATGAGGCGGCGCGTGGTGGCGCGGCCCGGGTGGTATTTCCCGAAATGGCAGAGCCCCGTGTGGCCGAGGCCTGCGCCCGGCTGCGCGCCGAAGGTCTGGCCGAGCCCCTGCCTCTGGGTGAGGTGAGCGAGGCGCAGATCGCCGCGCTGGTGGCCAATCGCGGCATGAAAGAGGGCATTGCCCGGCGCATGCTGGCCCGGCCGCTGATCCGGGCGGCGGCGATGGTGGCGGCGGGCGAGGCCGACGCCATGGTGGCCGGCGCCGACAGCCCGACGGCGAAGGTGATCGAGGCGGCCGGCCTGGCGATCGGGCTGGCAGAGGGCGTCGCCCTGCCCTCGTCGTTCTTCGTCATGGTCTTTCCCGACGGGCGCGAGATGGTCTTTGCCGATTGCGCCGTCAACGTCGCCCCCGATGCCGAAGGCCTTGCTGCCATCGCCCAGGCCTCGGCGGCCTCTTGCGAGGCGCTTCTCGGGCCGGCCCGGGTGGCGATGCTGTCGTATTCCACCGGCACCAGCGGCAGCGGCCCCAGCGTCGAGGCGGTGCGCGCCGCGGCCCAGGCCACCGGGTACCTCGGGCCGATCCAGGCCGATGCGGCGCTCGATCCGCGGATCGCGGCCAAGAAGGGGCTGGGCGCTGGCGATGCCAATGTGCTGATCTTCCCGTCTCTGGATGCAGGCAACATCGCCTACAAGCTGGCGCAGGAACTGGCGGGCGCTCAGGCCATCGGTCCGTTCCTGCAAGGCTTTCGCCACCCGGTCTGCGACCTCAGCCGGGGGGCGACAGTGGATGACATCGTGGCCGCGACCGCCGTGACGCTGGCGCTCGCCAGGTAACAGGGCTCAGTAGCAGAGCACCGTATCGGCAGCCGCCGAGAGCTCGAGCAGCTTCGGCGGCATGGCGAACTCGGCCGGGTGCCCTTCGAGCAATCCCTCGTCATAGCCCCGGGCCTTGGCCGACATGCCCGAGACGTAGAACCTCACCCCGGCCTCACCAAGGCCCGGGATCAGGTCGGCCAGCTTGCCGGTGCCCTGCCCCTCGACACTGGCAATGTGGTCCGGCGCAAGATTTTGCACCCCGTCACCGGCAAGGAAGATCGTGGTCTCGTGACCCTCCCTGGCGGCGGCCAGCGCCACGGTGCAGCCGAGCGTGGCCTTGTTGGGGTTCTCCGGTCCGCTGTGAATGTGAATCAGGAAACGGCTCATGATGTCCTCCGCGTCTGTGGCTCCCCCTCGCGGGGGGCATCATACACGCGGCGTCTGTTCACGCATATCCGCCCGGTCGATCCCGGCCACGGCGACCGGTTTCTTCATCGCGTCGCGGCGGAAAGGCTCGCCCAGCTCCTGGTTGATCAGCGCCTCGATCAGCGTGGTCTTGCCATGCTCCATCTGGTCCTTGATCGCCGTGTTGAGCGCGGTGGTCAGCTCCTCCATCGTCTTGGTCTGGACGCCCTTGAGCCCGCAGGCCTGGGCGATGCCGGCATAGCTCACCTGGGTGTCAAGCTCGGTGCCGACGAAGTTGTCCTCGTACCACAGGGTCGAGTTGCGCTTTTCCGCGCCCCATTGGTAGTTCCGGAAGACCACCATGGTGATCGGCGGCCATTCCTCGCGGCCGATGGCCGTCAGCTCGGTCACCGCGATGCCGAAGGCGCCGTCGCCGGCAAAGCCCACGACGGGCGTATCCGGGCAGCCGATCTTGGCGCCGATGATCGCCGGGAGGCCGTAGCCGCAGGGCCCGAAGAGACCCGGCGCCAGGTATTTCCGGCCCTGCTCGAAGCTCGGGTAGGCATTGCCGATGGCGCAGTTGTTGCCGATGTCCGACGAGATGATCGCCTCGCGCGGCAGCGCGCTCTGGATCGCGCGCCAGGCCATGCGCGGGCTCATCCAGTCGGGCTTGTCCTTGCGGGCGCGTTCGTTCCACGAGGTGCCGGGATCGTCGTCTTCGTGGTCCATCGAGGCCAGCTGCTGCGCCCAGGCGGATTTGGTCTGGATGATCAGGTTTTCGCGGTCATTGCGGCCATCGTCGCCGGCGTCCTCGGAGAGTTGCGCAAGAATGCCCTGCGCCACCTTCTTGGCGTCGCCGACAATGCCGACCGAGACCTTCTTGGTCAGACCGATGCGGTCGGGGTTGAGGTCGACCTGGATGATCTTTGCGTCCTTGGGCCAGTAGTCGATGCCATAACCCGGCAGGGTCGAGAAGGGGTTGAGCCGCGTGCCGAGGCAGAGCACGACGTCGGCCTTGGAGATCAGCTCCATCCCGGCCTTCGAGCCGTTGTAGCCCAGCGGTCCGGCAAACAGCGGATGCGAGCCCGGGAAGGCGTCATTGTGCTGGTAGCCGACGCAGACCGGGGCGCTCAACCGCTCGGCCAGCTGCATCGAATCGTCGATCGCGCCGGCCAGAACCACGCCGGCGCCGTTGAGGATCACCGGGAATTTCGCCTCGGACAGCAGCTTCGCCGCCTCGGCAATCGCTGTTTCGCCGCCCGAAGGCCGCTCGAACGAGACCATCTCGGGCAGATCGATGTCGATCACCTGGGTCCAGTAGTCGCGCGGCACGTTGATCTGCGCCGGCGCGCTGGCGCGGTGGGCGTTCAGGATCACCCGGTTCAGCACCTCGGCGATGCGCGAGGGGTCGCGCACCTCTTCCTGATAGGCCACCATGTCCTCGAACAGCTTCATCTGCTCGACTTCCTGAAAGCCGCCCATGCCGATGGTCTTGTTCGCCGCCTGCGGCGTGACCAAAAGCAGCGGCGTGTGATTCCAGTAGGCAGTTTTGACGGCGGTGACGAAGTTGGTGATGCCCGGCCCGTTCTGGGCAATCATCATCGACATCTTGCCACAGGCGCGGGTGTAGCCATCGGCCATCATCCCGCCAGAGCCTTCGTGGGCGCAGTCCCAGAACTGGATGCCTGCCTTGGGGAACAGGTCCGAAATCGGCATGAAGGCCGAGCCGATGATGCCGAAGGCATGTTCGATGCCGTGGCGTTGAAGCACTTTCACAAAGGCTTCTTCGGTGGTCATTTTCATCGGTCGGGATCTCCTGAAGACTCTGGGGAACGGGCGCGGCCCCTTGCGTGCCGCAGGCTAAAACTTTGACCGCGCTGGCGATAGGGCCAAAGAGCGCCGGCGGATAAGTCCAGTTGCCACGCGGCGGCGCTAGCGGTTGCGCTTCGACAGAAGCCGGTCGACCGAGCGGCCCCAGGCATCCCAGTTCAGCCGCTCCTCGTATTCGCGGCGAGAGGTCCGGCGCAGCGCGTCATAGGCTGCGGGCGCGGCGAGATAGGCTTCGACCCTGTCGGCAAAGTCCTCCGGCCCGGCGCCCAGCGGCAGGGCATGGCCGTTGACGCCTTCGCGCACCGGCACGCCGCCGATCCGCAGGCAGAGCGAGGGCAGGCCATAGGCCGAGGCCTCGCAGAAGGCGAAGCCGTAGCTCTCGAACGAGGGCTGGAACAGAAAATGCGCCCGGCGCAGGATCCGCTCGAACTGCGCCATCTCCTCGGGCTGCGCCTTGTTCAGCAGGCCGTGGGCGGTCACGAAATCCTCGGTCACGTCCTCGGGCGGGATCACCCCGATCACGTCGAGCACCGCATCAACGCCGCGCGCCCGCAGCAGCTTCAGCGTCTCGACCACCAGCGGCCCGCCCTTGGCGTACCAGTCGCGCCCCACCAGAACAAAGCGCAGCGGCGCGCCCCGGCTGGGCGAGGGCGCCAGATCGACCTTGCCCGGATCGGCGACATTGGCGCCCCAGGGCACCACGACAGAGCGCTCCGCCTCGAGCTCATAAAGACCATCCGCCCCGGATTTCAGCCATTCCGTCGGCCAGAGCAGCAGGTCGGTGCCGCGAAACACCCGCCGCTCGGCGCCGAGGATCATCGGATCGAACAGCCGCGACAGCGTGAGGTAGGAGCCGAAGGAGGCGCCGATGTCCGAGCGCTTGTAGGTGGTGGGCGTGGCGTCCGACGAATAGATCGAGACCATCCCCGGCGGCACCTTCAGCCCGGCCAGCGCGTGAAAGGCATAGGCGCAGAACAGCACCTCATACCGCCCCTCGGTCAGCTGTTTCTGGATCGCCGGGGCGATCAGCCGCGACAACGCCAGCTGCGCCCGCCAGAGCGCGCGGATCGTCACCGGCTCGGGCAGGGCGCGGATCAGCCGACGCACCATATCGACCCTTCCCCAGCCGGGATCGAGCACCGAGACATCACCGACATGGGACTGCAAGGCCGAGAAAATCCGCGCGTTGCCGCCCGAATAGGTCAACGGATCCTGCGGAGAAAGATCGCAGAGATAGGCTATCTTGCGGCGGTCGGGCAATGGATTCATGTATGACTGAGGACAATTGCGCACACGCTGGCCAACAGGGGACGCGAGTGCAAGTTAAAAATCGGACCGCCCCCGCCGCGAGGCCCCGCAACGCCGCCAAAGCAGGACGTTTCCAAGCGGCTGCCGGGCGGCTAAGCTGCGGCAGGCCCAAAACCTGCCGCATTCCTGGTCTAGAGTGCCCCTGTTGCAACAAATGATGCGTTGATGCCCAATATTCTGGCCAATCTGATGCTGGCTGTCTGGCCAGTGGTGACGGTGATCCTGTTTCGCCGCCTGCCGCTGCCGCAGGCGCTGACGATCTGCCTTGTCAGCGGCTTCCTGCTGCTGCCACCGCCGCCCGCCGCATTCGACTTTCCCCTCCTGCCGCCGCTCGACAAGCATTCGATCCCGGCGCTGGCTGCTCTGGCTCTGGCGGTGGCCAGCTATGGCATGCGCAAGTCGGTGCTGCCCGACACGCTTCTGGGCAAGGCGCTGATGCTGACCTTCATCCTGTCGCCGATTGCCACGGTCATCACCAACACCGAGCCGGTGCGCTGGGGCGATGCACTGCATCTGCCGGGGCTCTTGGTCACCGATGCCATCGCGCTGACGCTGACGCAGATCCTGATCTTCATTCCCTTCGTGCTGGCCCGGCAATATCTGGTCGAGGCCGCCTCGCAGCGCATGGTGCTGGTGGTGCTGATGTGGGCGGGTTTTGCCTATAGCTTCCCGGCCCTGCTCGAAACCCGGATGTCGCCGCAGCTCAACATCTGGATCTACGGCTATTTCCAGCACGACTTCGCCCAGACCATGCGCTTTGGCGGCTGGCGGCCGACGGTGTTTCTCTATCACGGCATCTGGCTGGCCTTCTTCGGGATGATGGCGCTGACCGCCGCGGCGGCGCTGTTCAAGTTCGAGCAGAAGCGCAAGCTGATGTATGCCGCGCTGACCCTTTGGCTGGGGGTGAGCCTGCTGCTCTACAAATCGCTGGGCGCCATGCTCTTTGCGGTCTGCCTGATCCCGGTGGTGCTGCTCTTCGGCGTGCGTGCGCAGCTCAAGGTGGCAGCGCTGCTGGCGCTGCTGGCGATCGGCTACCCGGTGCTCAAGGCGGTGGACGCGATCCCCAGCGACCGGCTGCTCGAGGCCGCCTCGCGCATCGAGGCCGACCGCGCGGCTTCGCTTCAGTTCCGCTTCGACAACGAGGACATGCTGCTGGAGCGCGCCTATGAGAAGCCGGTCTTCGGCTGGGGCAGCTGGGGCCGGAACATGATCTACAACGACATCACCGGCGCCATCGAGACCATTACCGACGGCCGCTGGATCATCGTCATGGGCAAATACGGCTGGCTGGGCTTTCTGGCGGAATTCGGCCTGCTGGTGCTGCCGATCTTCCTGCTATGGCGCGAGATGCTGGCGCGCAAATCCGAGGATATTTCGCCCTTTGTCGGGCCGCTGACCCTGTTGTTGGCGATCAACGCGGTGGAACTGGTGCCCAATGCCACGCTGACGCCGCTGACCTGGCTGCTGTCGGGCGCGCTGATGGGCTATGCCGAAACCCTGCGCCGCGAGCGCCTTCGCCTGCGGGACGCGGCGCTGCGCGGGCGTCGCGGCAAATTCGCGCTGAAATGGCGTTCGGTGATGGAGTGAGTGGCATGGTCAAACCCCGGGTCCTGGCAATTGCCGAGGCGGCCAACCCCGAGTGGGTCTCGGTGCCGCTGGTGGGCTGGTCGCTGGCCGATGCGCTGCGCGACGTGGCCGATGTGCATCTGGTCACCCATGCCCGCAACCGCGACGCCGTGCTGCGCGCCGGCTATGTCGAGGGGCGCGAGGTCACCTTCATCGACAGCGACCGGCTGGCCAAGCCGCTGTGGAAGCTGGGCGAAGCGCTGCGCATGGGCCAGGGCAAGGGCTGGACGACGATCCAGGCGCTCAACGCGCTGGCCTATCCGCATTTCGAAAAGCTGGTCTGGCGTGCGTTTGGCGAACAGATCACCGAAGGCCGTTTCGACATCGTCCACCGCATCACCCCGCTCAGCCCGACCATCGCCAGCCCGATTGCCGGCCGCTGCGCCAGGGCCGGTGTGCCCTTCGTGCTTGGCCCTCTCAACGGCGGGGTGCCCTGGCCGGAGGGCTTTACCAGCGAACGCCTGCGCGAACGCGAGGTGCTGAGCTACCTGCGCTCGGCCTATCGCTACCTGCCCGGCCGCAACCGCACCCTGCGCCATGCCTCGGCGATCCTCGCAGGCTCGCGCCACACCCAGTCCGAGATCCCCGAACGCTATCAGGACAAGGTGGTCTATCTGCCGGAAAACGCCGTCGATCCGTCGAAGTTCTCGCGCCTGTCGCGGCCGGGGCCGAAGCCGCTGCGCGCCTGTTTCATCGGCCGCATGGTGCCGTACAAGGGCCCCGACATGCTGCTGGCTGCAGCGGCGCCCCTGCTGCGCTCCGGCGACATGACGCTCGAGATGATCGGCGACGGCCCGATGATGAAAGAGCTGCGCGCCCAGGTGGCGGACGAAGCCACCGAGGCCGCGGTCACCTTCCACGGCTGGCTGCCGCATGGCGAGGTCGAGCGGGTGGCGGGGCGCTGCCACATGCTCACCTTCCCCTCGATCCGCGAGTTCGGCGGCGGCGTGGTGCTCGAGGCGATGGCGCTGGGGCTGGTGCCGATGATCGTCGATTACGCCGGGCCCGGCGAGCTGGTGACCCAAGGCACCGGCATCAAGATCCCCCTCGGCCCGCGCGCCGCGATCATCAAGGGCTTTCGCACCGCGCTCAAGCAGGTCGCGGCGGACCCCCGGCAGCTGCAACCGATGGCCGAGGCCGCGCGCAGCCGGGTCTTCGATCACTTCACCTGGCAGGCCAAGGCACGGCAGGTGGCGCAGGTCTATGGCTGGGCGATGGCGCCGGCCACGGCACGGCCCGATCCGCTGGCGCTCAGACCGGCACCTGCCTCGCAAGCCAGTTGATCAGCAGGGCCATGCCGGCAATCGTAGCGTAGCCCGCCGCCAGCCAGACCCCGTCGCGCACCATCAGGCCAAAGGCCAGCAGCGCCACGGCCAGCGCCCCGACCGAGGTGACCATCGGCAGCAGTTCCAGCAGCGGCCAAGTCAGCGCCACCGCCAGGATTACCAGCTTGGTCAGCAGCGCCATCGGCGGCGCCGTCATCAGCCGAAACCGCGTCTCGCTGCGCGCATCGACCCAGGCCGCCATCGGCCGCAGCCAGGCAATGGCGCGGGTCAGCCGGTGGCTGGTCACCGCGCGGCGCAGCAGCACCCCCGGCAGCCAGAGATGCCGCCGCCCGGTCAGCCATTGTGCGGTGATCAGCACCACGATGACCGCGCCGATGGTGGGGGTGCCGGGAATGCCCGACAGCGGCGTGACCAGCAGCACCGAGACCACCAGCACCAGCGGCGCATAGGAGCGCTCGCCGATCTCCTGCAACACATCGGCGACCGAGACAGTCTCGGCGCTGTCTTCCTCGGGGTCGATCGCGCTCAGCACCTCGCCGAGACTGCGCGGCGGCGTCACCCGGCGTTGTCCTGTTGCAAGAGCGCGCGCAAGCCGCTGCGGTAATCGGGGTAGGCCAAGGTCACGCCCAGTTCCTGCTTGATTCGGTCGTTGCGCACCCGCTTGCTCTCGGCATAGAAGCTGCGCGCCATCGGCGTCATCTCGGCCGCGTCAAATGGCACCGCCTCCGGCACCGGCAGGCCCAAAAGCTCGGCAGCAAAGGCGATCACGTCCTGCGGCGGCGCCGGATCGTCGTCACACAGGTTGTAGATGCGCCCCGGATCGGGCCGTTTGATCGACGCCTCCAACACCTGCGCGATATCCTCGACATGGATGCGGCTGAACACCTGCCCCGGCTTGATGATCCGCCGCGCGGTGCCCTGGCGCACCTTGGCAAAGGGCCCGCGCCCCGGCCCGTAGATGCCCGCCAGCCGGAAGATGTGCAGTGGCAGGCCGGGAATTGCCTGCCAGGCCGCCTCGGCCGCCTTGCGCATCTCGCCGCGCCTGGTCGAGGGGGCAAGCGCGGTCTCCTCGTTCACCCAGCCGCCGGCGTGATCGCCATAAACCCCGGTGGTCGAGAGATACCCGATCCAGCGGAATTGCCCGGCACGCCTGGCAATCTCGTCGCCCAGCGCGTTCAACACGGGATCGCCCGCCGCATCCGGCCCGGCCGAGATCAGCAGGTGATCGGCCTCGTCCAATGCCCCCCGCAGGTCATCTCCGGGAAAGAGCAGAGGCGTCACGCTGGCCGCGTCCAGCGCCGCCAGTTTCTCGGGCTTGCGGGTGGTGCCGATGATGCGCCAGCCGGCGCCCAGCAACCGCGGGGCGAGGGCGCTGGCGCTGTAGCCATGGCCAAAGGACAGAAGCGTTTTCATGCGCGCAACCTGTCCGCAGCGGCGTCTAAAGGCAAGACCTTCGGCGGCCCTCCGCGCAGCTTTCGAGCAGAGGATGCGCGCCCGCCCCGCCATCGCTAGTCTCGCGCCACCTGCCACAGACCGAGTCGTCTTGATGCCCTATATCTGCCGCCGCACGCTTCTCCTTGGCGCTATAGCCGCTGTCGCGGGCTGCGCCCGCCAGCCGGCCCCGGAACCGCAGCCCCGGGCCTACAACCCGCCGCTGCACCCCAACGAGACGCCGGAACTGCGCCGGTTGATCAACAAATGGGCCGATCACTACGAACTGCCGCGCTCGCTGCTGCACCGGCTGGCGATCCGCGAGAGCACCCACCGCCCCGGCGCCCGCAACGGGCCTTACTGGGGGCTGCTGCAAATCCTGCCGCAGACCGCCCGCACCATGGGCTTTCGCGGCAAGCCCTCTGACCTGCTCGATGCCGACACCAACCTGAAATACGCCGGCAAATACCTGCGCGGCGCCTGGCTGCTGTCCAACGGCAACGAGAAGACCGCGATCAAATGGTATGCCCGCGGGTATTACTACGAGGCCAAGCGCCGCGGCATGCTGGTGGAAACCGGGCTGCGGCCAGGCTGACGCGGCTCAGCCGGTCTCGGTCAGCGTCAGCGGGCAGCGGGCGCCGCCGTAGAAGGTCTCGATCAGCCGGGAAAATATGTCGCTCTCGGGATCGGCCCGCTCGAACAGCGTGGCGCAGGACCGCAACTTGAGCGCATCGATCCCGCCCATGATGTCCTCGGCACTGCGCTCAGGATGGCCGAGCACCGCCGCCCCGGCCTCTCGCAGCCTTGGCCCCAGCACCGGATGGCGGGCATAAGCCCGCGCCTCGGCCAGATCGGCGATGCCGTAGTGCTGCGCCATCGCCGACCGGCCCAGCGAAGCCAGCTGCGGAAAGATGAACCACATCCAGTGGCTCTGCTTGCGCCCGGCCTGCAGCTCGGCCAATGCCTGCGGCCAGACCCCCTCCTGTGCCTCGACAAACCGCCCCAGACTCATGCCGCGTAATCCGATCCCTCGGCATCGAGCAACGCCTTCAGCTCTGCGAAATGCCGGGTGTCCTGCTCGGGGTAGTCCTCGATCTCCTGCGCCACCTTCTCGGCCACTTCGTCCGACAACACCCGCAGCTTCTGCCCGGTCTGCAAGGCGCGGATATAGGTCTCGGCGGCGCGCTCGAAGTAATACATCCGGTTGAAGGTCTCGGCGACCGTGGCGCCGATCACCAGCACGCCGTGGTTGCCCATGATCATCACCTTCTGCCTGGGTTCTGTGAACAGCCCGGTACAGCGCGCGCCCTCGTCCTCGAACGCCAGACCGCCATAACCCTCGTCGATGACGTAGCGGTTGAAGAAAGTGGCGCAGTTCTGGTCGATCGGCGGCAAGCGGCTGTCAGCGAGGCTGGCCAGAACGGTGGCAAAGATCGAGTGCACATGCATGACACAGCGGGCCTGCGGGCACAGCCGGTGCATGCCGCCATGCAGCCCCCAGGCGGTCGGATCGGGCGCGTCGGGGCCAGTCAGCGCCTCGCGGTCGGTGACATCCACCTCGATCATGTCGCTGGCCCGGATGCGGGCGAAATGCATCTGGTTGGGATTCATCAGGAACCGGGTGCCGGCGTCATTTACCGCCAGGCTGAAGTGATTGGCCACCGCCTCGTGCATGTTCAGCCGGGCGGTCCAGCGAAAGGCCGCGGCAAGGTCGACCCGCTCGGGCCAGTGGTTCATGTTGGGGCGGCGCGGCGGCGTGGACATGACGGGGCTCCTTCTGGAAGCGGCCAGAGTGCCAGCCTTCCAGCGCCGCGCCAAGCCCCGCCGGCGATGGGGGCTCTGCCCCCGCCCTGCGGGCCCCCCCGAGGGTATTTTCGAACAGAAGAAGTAACGGATCATTAAGGTTAATCGGCTTTACTCGAGCTGCGGTACAGGCGGAGGCGCCGATGACCGCAACAGGAGAAGGCCCCCGGTCAGAGCGATCTGTCGGGGGCTGGATCTGATCCGGCTTCTTCTGTTCACAAATACCCTCGGGGGGCGGCCAAAGGCCGGGGGGCAGAGCCCCCAAATGCCAACGGGAGGGCCTGGACCCTCCCGCTGCCTGTCACGTACTATGGTTACGGCTTACATTGCCCCGCCGATCGAGAAGAACATGGTCTCGCCGGAATGGTCGTCGACGCCGTCGTTGTCGGTCGAGACGAAGATCTCGCCGTCTTCGGTGATCGCCAGGCCTTCGACCTTGTCGAGCACGTAGCCGCCGGTCGATGTCAGGTCGGGGATCAGGTCGCGCACCTCCTGCTTGGTCACCACCGGCAGCGGCCCGCCCAGCGGCGCCGGCTGCATCTCGGACAGGGCGACGCGATAGATCTTCTTGGTCACCGCGCGGTGGTCATGCTGGTTGTCGCGCTCGACGACGTAGACGTGGTCACCATGGGCCGTGATCTCGGACAGGCCGACCCAGCCGGTGGCCGGCGCCGCCTTTTCGTAATGCACCGCGCCCCAGTCTCCTGTCTGGGTGTTGTAGGCCACCAGTTTGACGTGATGCGCCGGATCATCCGCCCATTCGCGCTGTACCGCCATCCAGAGGGTGTCGCCGACCTTGGTGATGCCTTCGAACCCGAAGCGTTTCTCTACCGCCAGCAGTTCCGGCGGCAGGCCGATCTCCTCGGTGATCTCGCCCGCGGCGTTCACGTGGTAGAGCGCATGCGGGATCAGCCGGTCGCTGCGCCCTTCAGAGGCCAGCCAGAAGCCGCCTTCGCCATCCAGGGTGATGCCTTCGAGGTCGAGCTTCTGCGCCACGCGCCCAGCGCGGGTGACCTGCATCGCCGCGGTGATGCGCGCCGGGGTCTGGGCGGCGTCGATGGTGTAGATCGTCGGCTGGTAGCCGTAGAAGCTGTCGTTGACGGCGTAGATCGTCTTGCCTTCGCCTGCCACCATGCCGGAGATCGCGCCCCAGCCGGTGAGCGGCGCGAGCCCTTCCGAAGTCAGATGCGGATAGCGCGCCGGGGCGTCCTGGTATTCGAACAGCATCACATGCGCCCGCGCGCCGCCATCCTCGATCAGGTCGCTTTCATTGGCCGAGATCAGCAGGTTGCGCTCTGGGATCACCACATAGCCTTCGGGCCCGACGCCGGAGGGCAGCAACTGCCTGAGCACCGGGGCCGCCGGGTCGGTCACGTCGTAGACCCCCACGACCGAGGCGCGCTCGGCGCCGACGAAGACATAGGGCGTGCCGTCGAAGGTGCCGAAGGTCACCGACTCGGGCTCGACGCCCTTGGCGTCCGAGCGTTTGTCCGGGTAGTGGCCGATCTGGATGATTGCCTGCTCGAAGGAGGTGCCGCTGTCATAGACCACGCTGCCGTCCTTGTGAAAGATCGTCCAGCCGCGCGAGCCGCCTTCGTAATCGCCTTCATTGGCGGTGGCAAAGTGGTCGGCGTCGATCCAGGCCACCGCGTCGGGTTCGCGTTTGCGGGCTTTCTGGCTCTCGGTGAAGATCAGCGCGCCGCGTTCGTCGGTGGCGTCGATGCCGTCGAGGTCGACCGCGCCGGCGGAGAAGTGGTTCAGGATCTCGCCCACACGCGACACCACGACGATGTGGTTGTTTTCCTGCAGCGTCACCACGATCTCGCCTGCGGCATTGATCGAGACATATTCCGGCTCGGGGTCGCTGCCGGCGATCTCGGCCAGGCCGGTCAGGTCGACATTGCGCATCGAGGCGCAATCGAGGCCGCCCTCGGTGACATCGACCAGCGCCAGGGTGCCGGCGGGCAGTTGCGGGATCACGCCGCCGTTCAGGTCTTCGTCACGCTCGTTCTCGATCGCCACGGCGATGAAGGAGCCGTCCTGCGCCTTGGCGATGCTGTCGGGCTGGCCGCCGAGATCGCAGGTCGCCAGGTCCTTGCCGCTGGCGGTGTCGATGGCGCGCAGCAGGCCCGAAGGCGCGGTGTAGCTTTCCGAGGTATTCACGCCGACATAGGCGGTGGTGCCGATCACCGCCACCGAGGTGGGCTCGCCGCCGACCGGGATATTGCCCAGCAGGCGTGGTGCGGCAGGTTCGGTGATGTCGATCAGCCCGATTACCTCGAGCGGGCTGTCGGTATAGACCAGCGTCATGCCGTCTTCGGTGACGTCGATGATCTCGGGCGAGCTTTCGCGGCTGGTGTCCTCGCCCTCGGCCATGTTGGCAATCACCGGGAAAGAGGCGATGCGGTTGAAGTTCATCTCTGCCATGGCCGACCCGGCGGTCAGCGCAAGGACGGAGGTCAGGCAGATGGTGCGAAAGCCCATGAGGCGTCTCCTTTGGTGAAGCTGTCGGGCTCTCCTGCGCCGGGGATGTAACGCTGGCATGACGGGCGGGCGACACCTTGGTGACATGGGTCACGCAGCCGGCGCATAGCCGCCAGACAGCCACGTCACATGTATTGACCTTCCTCGATTGTGGAGGCTAACTGCCGCCATGCAACTCAGCCGCGGCATCGCGCTCAAAACCTCTGCACTCGCCCTTTTCACCATCATGGCCGTCCTCATCAAGGCGACGTCGGATGTGGTGCCGCCTGGCGAAGCGGTGTTCTTTCGCTCGGCGTTTTCGATCCCGGTGATTCTGGTCTGGCTGATCGCGCGGCGCGAGCTCAAGACCGGGCTGCGCACTGCCAATGTCATGGGCCATGTCTGGCGCGGGGTGATCGGGGTGTCCTCGATGGGGCTGGGCTTTGCCGCCCTGGGGATGCTGCCGCTGCCCGAGGTGACGGCGATCGGCTTTGCCGCGCCGCTGATCACGGTGATCCTGGCAGCGGTGCTGCTGGGCGAGAAGGTGCGGCTGTTCCGGCTGAGCGCGGTGACCATCGGGCTGGTCGGCGTGACGATCATCCTCTGGCCGCAGCTCAACTTCGACGGCACGGCGGACCGGGTGGCCACCATCGGCGCGATCATCGCGCTGATGTCGGCCGGGTTGCGGTCGCTGGCGCAGGTGCATATCCGGCGGCTGGTGCAGACCGAGGATGCGGCGGCGGTGGTGTTCTACTTCATGCTCACGGCTTCGGCGTTTTCGCTGCTGACCCTGCCGTTTGGCTGGACCCTGCCCAGCCCGACCGAGACTGCCATGCTGATCGGCGCCGGGGTGATCGGCGGGGTGGCGCAGATCCTGGTGACCTCGGCCTATCGCTTTGCCCCGGCCTCGGTGCTGGCGCCCTTCGATTACACCCAGATGCTGTTTGCCATCGCGGCGGGCTATGTGCTTTTTGCCGAGGTGCCGACGTCGGCGACGATCTGGGGCTCGCTGGTGGTGATCGCGGCGGGTGTGCTGATCATCTACCGCGAGCGCCAGCTCGGGCTCGAGCGCGGCAAGGCCCGCTCGAAGATGGGGCACATGGGCTGATGCCAGGCGCGCGCGTCCCGGACTTGATCCGGGACCTCTTCGACCCTTGAGGAGAGGCCCCGGATCAAGTCCGGGGCGGGTATCGCTCTTCGTCTGGGCCTCAGCGAAAGCCGCGCCATCGCCGACCCGCGGGGTGGCGATCCGACGGCAGATCGGCAGCGCTTTATCCCAGCCAAATCCGGAGAAGGCCCGAGCGAAGCGCCCAGCTCAGCCAAATCGCCGCCCCGGGGGGCGGGTCGGCGATGGCGCGGCGGCCTGCGGCCTTGATTCCGCGCCTGGGGGATTGGGCTCGACGTGGTTTCGGGGTTGGTTCGGCGCAGGTGATGTCTGCAGCATGACGTTTCAGTTGCAGCCTGAGGTCTTGCTCCATGAGGCCCCGCATCTGGTCCTGGGCGCCCCCCCCTCAGCCGTGACCGTAAAGCTCGGCATCTTTCGGACAGCGCGCCTCGTGCTCGAACTCCAGGCTGGAATGGCCGATGTCAAAGCGCTCGGCCAGCCGCGCCTTGATCTCGGCCTTGATCTCCTCGACCCGGGTCCAGCCCTCGGGCGTCAGCACCACGTGGCAATCGAGCGCCGCCTCGTTCTCCTGCATCTGCCAGAGATGCACATGGTGCACATCCTCGACCCCATCCGTGGCGCGCAGGGTGGCGATCACCTCGGCATTGTCGATCTCGGGCGGGCTGCCCAGCATCAGGGTGCGGATCGGGCCGCCGATCTCGGTCAGGGCGAGATAGAGGATGTAGAGCGCGATGCCGATGGTGATCGCCGGATCGACCCAGCGCAGGTCATAGAGCAGGATCAGCGTGCCGCCGATGATCACCGCCACCGAGGCCAGCGCATCGGACAGGTTGTGCAGAAACAGCGCGCGGATGTTGACGCTGTCCTTCTGCATCGACCAGGTGAGCGCCGCGGTCAGCGCGTCGATCACCAGCGCCACAGCGCCCAGGATCACCACGGTCCAGCCCGCCACCGCCGGCGGTTCGATCAGCCGCAGGCCGCCTTCGTAGATCAGGTAGACCCCCACGAGGATCAGCGTGGTATAGTTGATCAGCGCCGCCACCACCTCGATCCGGCCATAGCCGAAGGTCATGCGCGCATCCGCCGGCCGCCGGGCGATCTTGCGCGCGACGAAAGCGATGACCAGCGAGGCCATGTCCGACAGGTTGTGCAGCGCATCGGCAATCAGCGCGAGGCTGCCGGAGAAGATGCCGCCGAGGATCTGCGCCACGGTCAGCGCCGCATTGGCCCAGATCGCGATGGCTACCCGGCGGTCGCCGGACTGCGGATCGAGATGCGCGTGGCCGTGGTGATCATGCGGCATGGATGCCTCCCCGTGAAACGTTCCTGCCACAGGAGCTAAGTCCAGCACGGGAAGGTCAAGACGAAAATGGCCGACACCCTCGGAGGGTGCCGGCCATGACGATCTCTGCCGAGGGCGCATCCCGCGCCCCAAGGGATCACTCGTCGTTGGCGCTGTCTTTCAGAGCCTTGGCGATGGTCACCTTGACGACCTTGTCCGCCTCTTTCTGGAACTGCTCGCCGGTGGCGGGGTTGCGCACCATCCGCGCGGGGCGCTCTTTCAGATAGAACTTGCCGACGCCCGGCAGGGTCACCGCGCCGCCGCCAGCGACTTCGCGCGTAATGATGTTGCACACCGCGTCAAGCGCCGCGGTGGCGGCTTTCTTGTCGGTGTCGAGTTCTTCTGCCAGAGCCGCAACGAGCTGGGTCTTGGTCAACGGTTTTGCCATTTTCTGGTCTCCTTCAGTCTGCCCAGCACTTGGGCCTCATCGGTCACATTAAACGTCATGTTGCGGGAGGACACAACGATTAGTGGCGCCTCGGGCCTTAAAAATATAGGCTTGGGCCGCTTTACCCGACGTCACAGGAAGGCAGTTTCGTCAAATGCGCGCAATTTCCGGCTGTGGATCCGCTCCAGCGGCATTTCTCGCAGCCGTTCCATCGCCCGGATTCCGATGCGCAGATGGCGCGCGACCTGGGTCTGATAGAAGGCGCTGGCCATGCCGGGCAGCTTCAATTCACCGTGCAGCGGCTTGTCGGAAACGCAGAGCAGCGTGCCGTAGGGCACCCGGAAGCGAAAGCCGTTGGCGGCAATCGTCGCGCTCTCCATGTCGAGCGCCACGGCACGCGACTGGCTGAGCCGCTGCACTGGGCCCTCCTGGTCGCGCAGCTCCCAGTTGCGATTGTCGACGCTGGCCACGGTGCCGGTCCGCATGATCCGCTTGAGGTCATAGCCCTTGAGCTGGGTCTCCTCGGCCACCGCTTCCTCGAGCGCGATCTGGATCTCGGCCAGCGCCGGGATCGGCACCCAGACCGGCAGATCGTCGTCCAGTACCCGGTCCTCGCGCAGATAGGCATGCGCCAGCACGAAATCGCCCAACGCCTGGGTGTTTCGCAGCCCGGCGCAATGGCCCACCATCAGCCAGGCATGTGGCCGCAGCACGGCGATGTGGTCGGTGGCGGTCTTGGCGTTCGACGGGCCGACGCCGATGTTGACCAGGGTGATCCCGGCATCGCCCGGCCGCTTGAGGTGATAGGTCGGCATCTGCGGCTGCTTCAGCGTCGGCGGGATTTCCTGATCGGCGGCGGTGATCTCGACATTGCCGGTCGAGACAAAGCTGGTGTAGCCGCTGTCGGGATCGGCCAGCATGGCCCGGGCATAGGCCTCGAACTCGCTGACGTAGAACTGGTAGTTGGTGAACAGAACGAAGTTCTGGAAATGGCTCGGATCGGTGGCGGTGTAATGCGACAGCCGCGCCAGCGAATAATCGATGCGCTGCGCGGTGAAGGGCGCCAGCGGCGCCGGGCCGTCGGGGCCGGGCACATGGGTTCCGTTGACGATATCGTCGTTGGTGGTGCTGAGGTCGGGCACGTCAAAGACATCGCGCAGGATGAACTCTGCCGCGCCCTCCTGCGGCACGGTCACATCGGTCTGGGCGGCGACGGCGAAATGCACCGGGATCGGCGTGTCCGACACCCCGACCGAGACCGGCACGCCGTGGTTCTCCATCAGCAGGCGGATCTGCTGCTTGAGATAGCGCCGGAACAGCCGCGGCTGGGTCACGGTGGTGGCATGGGTGCCGGGCGCCGAGACATGGCCAAAGCTCAGCCGGCTGTCGACATGGGCAAAGCTGGTCGTGGTGATGCGGATCTCGGGGTAATAGGCGCGAAACCGGGTGGCGGGCTGGCCCTCGACCATCGCCTTGCGAAAGGCATCTGCAAGAAAGGCGGTGGATTTCTCGTAGAGCAGGCAGAGCTGGTCAACCGCCTTGTCGGCATCGGTAAAGAACGCCTCGCGCGGAAGCTCCGGCGTCTGCATCGCCCTGTTTCTGTCGCTGCCTGCCATGCCCGGTCCATCCTTTGCCCTTGTTGGCGCTGACATTGACTTAGGCCGCGGGGGACTTCAACCATGGCCGCGCAACAAGGAGCGTGGCGTCATGGATTACGACAGCGTCTCTGCCGAGGACTTCGGCGCCGGGCTGCGCGGGCTGGGGATCAACTTCCTTGTGCGCGACGTGCGCCGCACGGCCGCGTTTCTCGAGACGGTCTTCGAAATGAAAGCGCACCGGCTGTCGGGTGATTTCGCCATCATGGTCTACGGCGCTCAGGTCTTTCAGCTGCATGCCGACGGCACCTATGCTGGTCACCCGCTGCAGACGATGCTGCCGGAAAGCCCGCCGCGGGGGCTGGGCGTCGAGATCAGGCTGTATGACAGCGATCCCGATGATGCGGCCCGTCGCGCCGAGCCCGCCAGCGGCATGGTGCTGGCCCCACCGGCCGACAAGCCGCACGGGCTGCGAGAGGTCTTCATCCTCGATCCCGACGGCTATTGCTGGGTGGCCTCTCGGCCGAAGTGACCCTGCGAGGAATTCCTCGCACCGCCGTCCCGGACCTGATCCGGGACCTCATGCCCGGCGTCCCTCGGGAGGCCCCGGATCAGGTCCGGGGCGGTCGGCCTCGAGGGCTGGACGGTACACTCGAGAGAGAGCCGCCCCCCAGACCTTTCAGCCCTCTCGCACCCCGCGCCAGGCCGAGATGATCTCCTCTGCCACAAGGTCGGCATGTTCCGCCCGGGTGGCATAGCCCGACACCGAGACGCGGATGATCTGCCGACCGCGCCAGGCACCGTGCGAGGGATAGACCCGGGCCTGCGCCTGCACCTGTTTCAGCACCGCCTCGGTCAGCCGGTCGCCCTCGGGCCCGTCGCCGCAGCAGATCGCGACCTGGTTGAATACCACGTCGTTGAGCACCGTCAGCCCCGGTTCCGCCGCCACCGCCGTGGCGATCCGCCTTGCCAGCCGATGATGCCGCAGGATCAGCTCGGCGACGCCGGAGCGGCCCAGGTGCCGCAGGATGGCATAGCTCGGCACGCCGCGCGCCCGGCGCGAGAGTTCCGGCGTGCTGTCCGAGGGCTCCCATTCGGCGTTCTGTGCCGGCAGATAGGCGCCCCGCGCCGACATCGCCGCCACCAGCATGGCGCGGTCGCGCACCAGCACCACGCCGGCGTCGAAAGGCGCGCTCAGCCCCTTGTGCAGGTCCACCGCCCAGCTGTCGGCCCGCGCCACGCCGGCGCAGAGATGCGCCAGCTCGGGCACTGCCGTCGCCCAAAGGCCGAAGGCGCCGTCGACATGCACCCAGCCGCCGCGGTCGTGGACCTGCGAAATCAGCGCCTCGAAGGGGTCAAAGGCGCCGGTGTTGATCTGACCGGCCTGAAGGATGACCAGCGGCGGCGCCTCGCAGCGCGCCAGCTTGTCGGCGAAATCCGCGGGGTCGATGCGGCCCTGCTCATCGGTTGCCACCCTCTGCGCCCGCCCGGCGCCCAGCCCGGAATAGCGCAGCGCCGCGGTTACCGCCGAATGCGCGTCGGCGCCGATCAGCACCGGGATCGCCGGCGCGCCGATCAGCCCGTCCTGTTCTACATCCCATCCCTGCGCCGCCAGCAGCGCATGCCGCGCCGCCAGCACCGCCGAGAAATTCGCCGCGCTGGCGCCGGTGACCAGCCCGGCGCCGGTACCCTCCGGCAGGCCGAAGAGCTCGACCAGCCAGTCGCAGAGCGTGCGCTCCATGCCGGTGATCGCCGGTGTCTCGGTCGAGGAGCCGGCGTTCTGGCCCCAGGCCGACACCAGGGCATCCGCCGCCACCCCCACCGGGTGGGAGCCGCCAAGCACGTAGCCGAAGAACCCCGGCGCCGTCATGGCATGCAGCGCGCCCTCGGCGGCTGCGGTGATCTCGGTGATCACCTGCGGCGCCTGCTCGCCATGGTCGCTCAGCGGCAGCCGGAACCGGGCCACGGCCTCATCGAGGCCGACGCTCGGGCGGGCCGGGTGGTGCGAGACGTTGGAGCGATAGGCCAGGGCGGCCGAATAGGCCGTGGCAAGCGCCGCCCGCTCTTCGACGGTCAGGCCCGTGGAAAGCTGTGTCATCCTCATGTCCAAGTCTCGCGTCCCTCGTGAATCAGGGGAATGGCCCCTTCAGACCAGCAAAACCTAACGCGGGTGCCTCGCCGGATAGGTTGATATGGCGCACACTTGGTAACGTTTTTAACGGGGAATGAGGAAATAAATTGCCCCGTGAAAGCGCTTTGGGCAACCTATGCAAAGGGGCGCGGTCGGCACTGACGTGGCGGCAGATCTCCGGTCACTCGGTCGAGACCAGCACCGCCTCGACCCGCCTGTTGGCTTCGCGGCCCTCCGGCGTCAGGTTGCTGGCGAGTGGCGAGAGGTAGCCCATGCCGCCGGCCTCGAGCTGGCCCGCGTTGACGCCGTAGTCCGCCACCAGCCGGTCGCGCACGGACGTGGCGCGGCGGCGCGACAGGGCGATGTTGTTCTCCAGCGTGCCCACCGAATCGGTGTGGCCCACCAGCGCGATCCGACGGTCGGGAAAGGCCGCGAGGTAACGCGCAAGCGCCGACAGGCTGTCGAAGCTGCCCTCGCCCAGGTTGGCAGAGCCGGTCTCGAAGGACAGGTCGGTCAGCACCACCCGGCCCAGGGTTTCGAGCTGATCGGCCACCGGCCCGGTGGTGCGCGGCTGGATCTCGGCCACCGGCCCCGGCGCGGCGCTCAGGACCTCGTCGGCGGCGGCGCCCACCCGGATGATCTGGACGAACCCGGCGGCAGCACTGCGCGAGACCAGCACCGAGATCGCGCCACCCTCGTCGTCGCGGGCGGCGAGAAAGCGGAAATCGGTCAGGTCGACATACATGCCGGGGCCCGGCAGCACCTCGGTCGCGAAGCGGAAGTCGAAGCCGCCGCATTGCCGGGTCTTGCAGTCGAAGAGGATCTCGTAGCCCGAGGCGGCGATCTGCGTGCGCAGCGGGCCGAGCAGTTGCAACGTGGTGCGGATGTCGCCCGGCACGCGCCAGGATTGCCGCAGCACCGCGCCCTCGATCACCTCGACCGGCAGCCGACCCTCGACAAAGGCGCCGGTGGGCAGCGCGTAGGAGCCCGGATCGCTGCGCTCCTCGAAGGTCAGCGCCGCGCCGGCGGGCAGCGCCAGATCCTGCGCCTCTTGCGCGTGGGCCGAGCCGGCCGCGCAGCAGGCCAGCAGCAGCAGCGCCCGCAGGCTCACCGCGCGGACGCGTGGTATTCGGGGTTGGGCCGCATGTCGATGGCACTGGCCACCCGGTTCGACATGTTGAAGAACCCGGTGACCGAGGCGATGTCAAAGATGTCGCGGTCGGAAAAGCCCACGTCGCGCAGCGCCTGCCGGTCGGCCTCGGTGACCTCGGCGCTGGTCTTGGTGACCTTTTCGGCAAAGCCCAGCATCGCGGTCTGGCGGGCGTCGAGATCGGCGGCGCGCCAGTTCATCACCATCATCTCGCCCAGCGCCGGATCGCCGGACAGCTGGCGCACGGCGGCGCCATGGGCGGTCAGGCAGTAGAAGCACTTGTTGATCGACGAGACCACGACGGCGATCATCTCGCGCTCGAGCTTGCTGAGCCCGCTGCCGGCCAGCATCAGGTCGTTGTACATCGCGGTAAAGGCGTTGAGCTTGTCGATGTCGAAGGCATAGGCGCGCAGGACATTGGGGATCATCCCCAGCTTGTCCTGGCAGACGTCAAAGTATTTGGCCGTCTCGGGCGGCAGCGGATCGACCATCGGCAGGTCGAGCGCGGTGGGCTGGTCTTTGGCGCGCATGGGCGGAGCTCCGAGGTTGAGTGCAGGCCCGAGCAAATCGCAAAACGCCGGGGCATTCAACTGCCAGCAGCCCTGCGCGGGTTTCCGCCCCTCGCGCTGGCGGGCCAGGAACATCCTGACAGGCCCGATGGTTTCACTGGTCCACCGTATGGAGGACTTGTTATGAATGTCATGAGTACCACTGGAAGCAGCAATCTGGTGTCGTCGTCAGATGTCAACGGCACCGCCGTCTATGGCCGCGATGGCACCCATATCGGCACCATCGACCACCTGATGATCGACAAGCAATCGGGCAAGGTCGCCTATGCCGTCATGGGCTTTGGCGGGTTCCTCGGCCTTGGCGAGGATCACCACCCGGTGCCCTGGGGCAAGCTGAACTACGACGTCAGCCGTGACGGTTTTGTCACCGACCTGACCGAAGCCGAAGTGCAGGGCGCGCCCGAGCGCCGCGACGACTGGCACCGCGACCGCGACTGGGAACAGCGCATGCACGAACACTACGACGCGCCGTTCTACTGGATGTGACGCGCGATCGACCACTGACCTGCCGCCCCTCGACACCCGTCGAGGGGCGGCTTTGCGTCAGATGTCCTTGACGCGGTAGTGATAGCCGCCGACCACTTCGAACCCCATCGATTGATAGAGCGCATTGGCGCCGGCATTCCCGCGCGTGCAGAGCACCGACAGATGCGCCGCGCCCTGATCGGCGGCCCAGAAGGCCGCCTGCCGCATCATCCACTGCGCCATGCCCTTGCGGCGTTTCTCGGGCGTGACCTCGAGCGCATGCAGCATGGCGACACCGTCGGAAAGGCCGACATAGGCGGTAGCGGCCGGGCTGTCCTCGATCCGTCCGAGGATGCTGGTCTTGGGGCAATCCGCGCGTTCCATCACCGCAATCCGTTCAGGCCCGATCCCGCCCTCGGCCCAGAGATCGCGCATGATGGCCAGCAGCTCCCAGACGCAGAAGGTGGTGACCCGCGGGATCGCCCGGTCGAGCAGCGCCTGCACCGGCATGACATAAAGGTTGACCGGATCGACCACCCGGTAGCCTGCGGCATCAAGCTCTGCATCGAGCGCGGCCTCGCCGGCGCGCACCTGAAAGAGCGGGCTCTGGCCCAGACCGCGCATCTCCTCTTCGGCCCGGTGCCGGTCCTCCTCGGACCAGGTCGCGCCGGGCAGGAGCGTCGCGGCCGAAACCCGCTTTCCGCCGCCGGCGCCATCGCGCAGCTGAAAGGGCCCGGCGGCAAAGCTGCGCGCCGGCGGCCAGGTGACCTCGCAGACCGCCATCAGCTGTTGGGCGCCCGGCCTCATTCGGAAAACAGCGCCTTGAGCCGGGTCATCGCCGCGTCGATGCGCGCGCCGTCCTGGCCGCGGATCACGATGTTGGAGCCATAGGCGCCGTCCTGCTGGAACGGGTAGGAGCCGAAGGAGAGATCGTCGAATTCCGTGGCCAGCGCCCCCAGAGGCCCGGCGATATCGCCTTCGCCGCGCTGCACCCGCAGGGTCTGGCTGAGCAGCGGCGCGCCGCCCGAGAGTGTCGGCAGCACCGTGGCGACCATCGCCTGAAAGACGCTGGGCACGCCGGCCATGACATGCACGTTGCCGATGGTGAAACCGGGCGCAATCGACACCGGGTTGTCGATCAGCGTCGCGCCCTCGGGGATGCGCGCCATGCGCAGCCGCGCCTCGTTGAGCTCGCGGCCGGTGCTCTCGTAATGCGCGGCCAGCAGCGCGCGAGCGTCGTCGCGCACGTCGATCGGCACGCCAAAGGCCTCGGCGATGCAATCGGCGGTGATATCGTCATGCGTGGGACCGATACCGCCCGAGGTGAACACATGGGTGAACCCCTCCGACAGCGCCCGCACCGCCGCGACGATCGCCGGGGCGTCGTCGCTGACCACGCGGACTTCGCGCAGGTCGATGCCGTGCTTGGTCAGCTCGCCGGCGAGGTAATGCATGTTGGCGTCGCGGGTGCGGCCCGAGAGGATCTCGTCGCCGATCACCAGCATGGCGGCGGTGGGATTGGCCATCAGGGCCTCCTTGAATGCAGGTTTTGGGAGGTATAGGCCGGGCGCATGCGCTTTCAAACCCCTCTCGTGCCGGCCACGCTGCTGCGCCGCTACAAACGTTTCCTCGCCGATTGCCGGCTCGACGATGGCCGCGAGGTGGTGGCCCATTGCGCCAATCCCGGCTCGATGCTGGGACTGGCCGAACCGGGCTTTCGCGTCTGGCTGGAGCCCAACGACGACCCGAAGAAGAAGCTGGACTATGGGTTGCGGCTGGTGTCGCCCGCCGAGGGCGTGCTGGTAGGGGTGGATACCTCGGTGCCCAACCGGGCGCTGCGCGCGGCTTTGGAGGCAGGCGCGGTGCCGGGGCTCGAGGGATACGCAGCGGTTCGGCCAGAGGTGAAATATGGCACCAACAGCCGGATCGATTTCCTGCTGATCGCGCCGGGGCGGCGCGACTGCTATGTCGAGGTGAAATCGGTGACGCTGAGCCGCGCGCCGGGGCTGGCGGAGTTTCCAGACAGCGTGACCGCGCGCGGCACCAAGCACCTGGCCGAGCTCTCGGCGATGGCGGCCGAGGGCCACCGGGCGGTGATGCTCTACCTGATCCAGCGCAACGACTGCACCACCATGCGGCTGGCGGCGGACATCGACCCGGCCTATGCGGCGGGCTTTGCCGCGGCGCGGGCGGCGGGTGTCGAGGTCATGGTGCTGGGCTGCGCCCTCACCCCCGAGGCAATCCTGCCCGGCGGTGCGCTGCCCTTCGACGAGCCCGCGCCGTGAGCCTCGCCGGTCTGGCGCTGGTGCTGGCGGCGGCGCTCTGCCACGCGACCTGGAATGTCTGCCTCAAGAAGGTCAACGCCGGGCCCGAGCTGGTCTGGCTGTTCTCGATCCTCTCGGTGGTGATCTATGCGCCCTTGGCGCTCTGGGTGATCGTGGCGCAGGCGCCGCGCTTCGGGCCGCCGGAGCTGCTGTTCCTCATCGGCAGCACGGCGCTGCACATGGCTTATTTCCTGTTGCTGCAGACCGGCTATCGCAAGGGCGACCTGTCGGTGGTCTATCCGATTGCGCGGGCCACCGGGCCGCTCCTGTCCACCGGCTTTGCCATTGCCGTGCTGGGCGAGACGATTTCGCCGCAGATGGCCCTGGGCGCGGCGGTGATCGTGAGCGGCGTGGTGATGCTGAGCGGCGGGCTGAAGATCCGCGGCCGGCAGGCGCTGGTCTCGCTGGGCTTCGGGCTGGCCGCGGGCGGGCTGATCGGCAGCTACACGGTCTGGGACGCCTATTCCGTCTCTGTGGTGATGATCTCGCCGCTGCTGCTGGATTACGTCTCGAGCGCCGCGCGCACGGTGCTGCTGACGCCCTTGGCCCTGCGGCGTCGGGTGGCCTTGCGCGCCACATGGGCCACGCACCGCGGCGCGGTGCTGGCAATCGCGGTGTTCAACCCGCTGGCCTATATCCTGGTGCTCTATGCCATGACATTCACCCCGGTGGCCTATGTCGCCCCGGTGCGCGAGGTCAGCGTGGTGCTCACGGTGCTGGCGGGCTCGCTGATCTTGGGCGAAGGGCACCTGCGCCGCCGTGCCGGCTGGGCCGTGGTGATCGTGGCGGGCATGGCACTTCTGGTGACGGGATGAGCCAAGCGGAGAGCCTCGTGATCCGGGCCGGGCGCCCCTCGGACGCCGCGGCGGCGATGGACGTGCTGCGCCGCTCGATCACCGAGCTCTGTACGGCCGATCACGGCAATGACCCTGCAGAGCTGGACCCCTGGCTCGCCAGCAAGACCGAAGCCAACTGGCTCAAATGGCTGGCGGTACCCGGAGCCGGCGTGCTGGTGGCCGAAGTGGCGGGTCGCCTTGCCGGCGTCGGGATGATCAATGCCACGGCGCTGGTCCAGGTGCTCTATGTCGCGCCCGAGGCGCGCTTTGCCGGCGTGAGCTCTGCCCTGCTGGCGGCGATGGAGGACATCGCCCGCGCCGACGAATGTGCCACCATAAGCCTCGACAGCACCGCCACCGCGCGGCGGTTTTACCTGGCCCGCGGCTACCTGCCGGTCGCTCCGGGGGCCAAAAGGCTGGAAAAACCGCTGCGATAGCCTCTGACTCTGGTTCTTTTCGCTGCAAGCGCATAAATAGGGGCAACAGAGTTGAACGGAGCAAGGCCATGAACCGTCACAAGGGACGGATGACGCGCGACGGCATCAGGATTCACGACGCCGCGGAATTCGCCGGCATGCATGCGGCCGGGCAGATCGCCGCGCAGATCCTCGACGAGGTGGCCCCGCTGGTCGAGGTCGGCCAGACCACAGGTGAGCTTGACGCCTTTATCGAGAAGCGGGTGACAGAACTGGGCACCAAGTCGGCCACCATCGGCTACAAGGGCTATCAGCACGCCTCCTGCATCAGCGTCAACCACGTGGTCTGCCACGGCATTCCCGGCGACAAGAAGCTGAAGGACGGCGACATCCTGAACATCGACGTGACCGTGATCAAGGATGGCTGGTTCGGCGATACCTCGCGGATGTACGTGGCGGGCAAGCTGCCGCGCAAGGCCGAGCGGCTGATCCAGGTGACCCATGACGCGCTGATGCGCGGCATCGAGGCGGTGCGGCCGGGCAATACCTTCGGCGACATCGGCCATGCGATCCAGAGCTTCGTCGAGGCGCAGCGCATGTCGGTGGTGCGTGACTTCTGCGGTCACGGGTTGGGCACGGTCTTTCACGCGCCGCCCAACGTGCTGCATTATGGCCGCGCCGGCACCGGGCCGGTGCTGGAGGAAGGGATGTTCTTCACCATCGAGCCGATGGTCAACCTGGGCCGACCCGAGACCAAGGTGCTGTCGGACGACTGGACCGCGGTGACCCGGGACAAGTCGCTCTCGGCGCAGTTCGAACATTCGGTCGGCGTGACCTCTGACGGGGCCGAGATTTTCACCCTGTCGCCTGCCGGCCTGTTTCACCCGACCTATTCCGAATGAGCCGCGCGCCCGTGGCGGGCCGGGCTTTGGCGTATTTTAAAAGAGAAGAAGCCCTAGGAGGTGACAGGATGTCACCGGCCGGGGACCAGATCAGAACGAGGATACTGTGATGCCTGCTCCGAAACCCGTGGTTCTGTGCATTCTCGACGGTTGGGGCCTGTCGGACCTGACCGAGGGCAATGCCGTGGCCCAGGCCGACACCCCGAACTTCGACCGGCTGATGGCGGAATGTCCCAATGCGACGCTGATCACCCATGGTAATGACGTCGGCCTGCCGACCGGCCAGATGGGCAATTCCGAGGTCGGCCATACCAACATCGGCGCCGGCCGGGTGGTGGCGATGGACCTTGGCGCCATCGACCTGGCGATCGAGGATCGGTCGTTCTTTTCCAACTCGGCCATCCATGCCTTCATCGAGAGCGTGCGCGGCCATGACGGCACCGCGCATCTGATGGGCGTGATCTCGGATGGCGGCGTGCATGGCCATATCGATCACGTCCTGGCCGCGGTCGAGATGATCGTCAGCGCCGGCGTGCCGGTGGTGGTGCATGCGGTGACCGACGGCCGCGACGTGGCGCCGCAATCCGCCGACGGCTTCCTGCAGACACTGGTGTCGAAGCTGCCGGAGGGTGCAAAGGTGGGCACCGTCACCGGGCGGTATTTCGCCATGGACCGCGACAACCGCTGGGACCGGGTGGAAAAGGCCTATCGGGCCATGGTCGGCGGCCAGGCCGAGCACAGGGCCGCCAATGCCATCGAGGCGGTCAAGGAGGCCTATGCGCGTGACCAGACCGACGAGTTCATCCCCGCCACGCTGATCGGCGATTATGACGGCGCCAGGAACGGCGATGGTTTCTTCTGCCTGAACTTCCGCGCCGACCGGGCGCGCGAGATCCTGCTGGCGGTGGGCGAGGACGACCTTGACGGCTTTGCCGACCGCAAGCGGCCGCAATGGGCTTCGATCCTCGGCATGGTGGATTACTCCAAGACCCATGACAGCTTCATGGCCGCCGCCTATCCCAAGAAGGTGGTCAAGAACACGCTGGGCGCCTGGGTGGCCGCGAAAGGGCTGAAGCAGTTCCGCCTGGCCGAGACCGAGAAGTACCCGCATGTCACCTTCTTCCTGAACGGTGGCAAGGAGGTCCCCGAAGAGGGCGAAGACCGCTACATGGCGCCCTCGCCCAAGGTGGCGACTTATGACATGCAGCCCGAGATGAGCGCCGAAGAGGTCTCTGACCAGTTCGTGAAGGCCATCGAAACCGGCTATGACCTGATCGTGGTGAACTTTGCCAATCCCGACATGGTCGGCCATACCGGCGATCTCGAAGCGGCGAAAAAGGCCTGTGCGTCGGTCGATACCGGCCTCGGCCGGGCGCTCGCGGCGCTGGAAAAGGCCGGCGGCGCGATGATCGTGACGGCGGACCATGGCAATTGCGAGATGATGATCGACCCCGAGAGCGGCGGGCCGCATACCGCCCATACGCTCAACCCGGTGCCGGTGATCCTGGTGGGCGGGCCCGAGGACGCCAGCCTGCGCCAAGGCGGACGGCTGGCCGATCTGGCGCCGACGATTCTGGCGTTGATGGCCCTCGACACGCCCGAGGAAATGACCGGAGAGAGCCTCATCGCATGATCCTGCGTGCCGTGACCCTGCTGTGCCTGCTCGCGGGCACGGCGCATGCGCAGATGAGCACCGCCGAGGCCGCGCGCGACGCGGTGCGGATGCTCGAGGAAAGCGCCGAGGCGCTGAGCGAGGCGCGTGGCGGACGCGAGCGGGTCAAGGCGCTGACCGAGATCGTCAAGGGCTACGAGACCGGCCTCGCGGCGCTGCGCGACGGCATGCGTGCGGCCTCGCTCAAGGAGGCGCAGCTGACAGAGGACCTGCAGGCGCGCGACAAGGAAATCTCGCAGCTGCTGGGTGTGTTGCAGTCGATGTCGCGGGCGCCGGCGCCGGCGACGCTGCTGCATCCCTCGGGGCCGACCGGCACCGCCCGGGCCGGCATGCTGCTGGCCGAGGTGACGCCGGGGCTGAAGGCCCGCGCCGATGCCCTGCGCGCCGATCTGCAGGATGTGCAGGCGCTCAGGCTGTTGCAGGAGCAATCCGCCGCCAAGCTGCAGGAAGGCCTCGAGGGCGCGCAGGAGGCACGCACCGCGTTGTCGAAAGCGGTGGCCGATCGCACCGACCTGCCGCGCCGCTTTGTCGAGAACCCGCTGCAGACCGCGGTGCTGATCGCCGCCACCGAAACGCTCGAAGGTTTTGCCAGCGGTCTTGCCACCATTGCCCAGGACGAGGCGCCGGGCAGCCTGCCCGATATCAGCCACCGCAAGGGCAACCTGCCGCTGCCGGTGCAGGGCCAGCTGCTGCGCCGCGCCGGCGAGGCCGATGCCGCCGGCGTGCGCCGCCCCGGCGTGCTGATCGCCACCGGGCCGCAGGCCGTGGTGACCACGCCCACCGCCGCCACCATCCGTTACGCCGGGCCGCTGCTGAACTACGGCCTCGTCGCCATTCTCGAACCGCAGGCCGACACGCTCTTCATCCTCGCCGGGCTCGAGGCGGTCTTTGGCCAGACCGGGCAGGTTCTGCCCGCCGGCGATCCGGTCGGTCTGATGGGCGGAGAGTTGCAGACAGATGTGTCACTATCGGGTGATGGGGCTGGAAACGCCCGCCCGGAAACGCTCTATATAGAGGTCAGAGAGCTGAATCAGCCAGTGGATCCGCAAGATTGGTTCCGCACCACCGACAAGGGATAAGACATCAATGAAGAAGTTCGTCATGGCCGCCGTCGGCGGTACGCTGGCAGGCATTGTCGCAACCACACAGCTTGCCGGGCCGCTGCTGGCGCAGGAAGAAAGCCGCTCGGGCAATGTCTACGAGCAGCTTGACCTGTTTGGCGACATCTTCGAACGCATCCGCGCGCAATATGTCGAGGAGGTGGACGAAGGCGACCTGATCGAAGCCGCGATCAACGGCATGCTGACCTCGCTCGACCCGCATTCCAGCTATCTCTCGCCGGATGACGCCGCCGACATGCGGGTGCAGACCCGCGGCGAGTTCGGCGGTCTCGGAATCGAGGTGACCCAGGAAGAAGGCTTCATCAAGGTGGTCTCGCCGATCGATGACACCCCGGCCGATGCCGCCGGCATCGAGGCGGGCGATTTCATCACCCACGTTGACGGCGAATCGGTGCTCGGCCTGACCCTCGACGAGGCGGTCGAGATGATGCGCGGGCCGGTCGGCTCGGAAATCATCATCACCGTGGTCCGCGAGAACGAGCCCGAGCCCTTCGATGTCTCGATCATCCGCGACACCATCACCCTGACCGCCGTGCGCACCCGCACCGAGGGCGAGACCGTCGTGCTGCGGGTCACCACCTTCAACGACCAGACCACGCCCAATCTCGAAGAGGGTCTGGCCAAGGAGATCGAGGCCGCCGGCGGGCTCGACAACGTCAATGGCATCGTGCTGGACCTGCGCAACAACCCCGGCGGCCTGCTGACCCAGGCGATCCGGGTGTCTGATGCCTTCCTCGAGAAGGGCGAGATCGTCTCGACCCGTGGTCGCAATCCGCAGGACGGCGAGCGCTACAATGCCACGCCGGGCGACCTGGCCGAGGGCAAGCCGCTGGTGGTGCTGATCAACGGTGGCTCTGCCTCTGCCTCGGAAATCGTCGCCGGCGCGCTGCAGGATCACCGCCGCGCCATCGTCGTGGGCACCAAGAGCTTTGGCAAGGGTTCGGTCCAGACGGTGATGCCGCTGCGCGGCGATGGTGCCATGCGCCTGACCACCGCGCGCTACTACACGCCCTCGGGCCGCTCGATCCAGGCGCTGGGTGTCTCGCCGGACATCGTGGTGGAACAGCCCCGTCGCACCCCCGCCGACGAGGAAGAGGATCCCAACACAACGCCCAACTCGCGCTCCGAGGCCGATCTGCGCGGCTCGCTCGACAATGACAGCCTGACCGAGGACGAGATCGAACAGATCGAGGCCGACCGGGCCAAGGCCGAGGCCGCCGCGGCGCTGCGCGAAGAGGATTACCAGCTGGCCTATGCCATCGACATCCTCAAGGGCCTCTCGGCCCTCGGCAGCAAGTCCGAGTAAGACCTGATCCGTCCCCGGACCTCGCGCCGGGGGCGGCGCTCCATCAGCAGGAGGCCCCGATGACCCCCGAAGAGATCGCCCGCCTGCCCTATCGCCGCAATGTCGGCGTGATGCTCGTCAATCCTGAGGGTGGCGTCTTTGTCGGTCAGCGGATCGACAGCGAGACCCCGGCGTGGCAGATGCCCCAGGGCGGCATCGACGCCGGAGAGGACGCCCGCGACGCCGCGCTCCGCGAATTGCAGGAAGAGACCGGCGTGCTGCCCGAGCTGGTGACGGTCGAGGCCGAGACCGAGACCTGGATTCCCTACGACCTGCCGCACGATCTGGTGCCGCGCATCTGGAAGGGCCGGTTTCGCGGTCAGGAACAGAAGTGGTTCCTGATGCGTTTCCATGGCAGCGACGACCAGGTGCGGATCGATGCCGACGACCACCAGGAATTCTCGGAATGGCGCTGGCTGCCGCATGACCAGCTGGTGGCCCATATCGTGCCCTTCAAGCGCGAGGTCTATGCCCGCGTCGTCGACGAGTTCCGCCCGTATCTCGAGAGGTGACAGATGCGCCTTCTGACTTCCCTTCCCCTGCTGCTCTGGGCCGCCGGTGCCCAGGCGCTGACCTGCCTGCCACATGACGTGGCCGCGACCTATCGCGATGCCGAGAAAAGCGAAGACCGCTACATGGTGGTACTGGGGCAGATGAGCTTTGACGAGGGCCTGCTGCCCAAGACCGACATGGCCAACCAGCAGAACAACCCGCCAGACACCCGCATTCCCGCCCGCCTGAAGGGCGAGGCGCTGACCCGCGCGGGTTTCAACCATCCTTATGACGAAGAGATCGTGCTGAATGCGCAATGTTATGGCCCGTGGTGCGCCGGCGCGGTGACCGGTAACGAAGTGCTGGCCTTCGTCAACCTCGACGCCGAGACGCCAGAGGTCACGATCAATCCCTGCGGCGGCTTTGCTTTCGGCTCGCCCACGCCAGAGATGACCGAACAGGTGATCGCCTGCCACAACGGCGGCGACTGCACGCCGCGGCTGCACCGCTAGGGCTCAGGGCACAATCAGCCGCGTGCCGGGGGCGGCCAGCGCCGCGATCCGGCGCAGGTGATCCGGGCGGAAGGCGATGCAGCCCTCGGTCGGATAGCCCGGCCGACGCCAGCGATGCAGAAAGATCGCCGAGCCACGCCCGGACGTCGCCACCGGCCAGTTCCAGTCTGTCAGCAGCACCAGATCATACAGCGGATCGGCCCGGCGCAGCACTTCGTGCGAGCCGGCGTAGGGCGCACGCACCAGCGTGTTGTAGTCCACGTCACCGGCATCGTCGGACCAGAGATCGCCAGGCCGGATCGGCTCGGCCCAAGGCGCCGGGCGGGCGATCCGGTCGGGGCGATAGAGCAGCCCGGTGATGTGATGCACCCCGCGCGGGGTGGCGCCGTCGCCTTCGCGCTTGTCAGCGGCCAGCCCGCCCTTGCCGATGGTGCAGGGCCAGAGCCGCCCGGCAAAGCGCAGTCCACGCGGCGTCAGCACCATCATAGCAGATGCCCCGATTTCGCCGCCTTGGTGGCGAGATAGGCGGCGTTCTGGTCGGTCTGGCCGACCTTGAGAGGCACCCGTTCCGTCACTGCGATGCCGGTGTCCTGCATCATCGCAATCTTGCGCGGGTTGTTGGTCAGCAGGCGCACCTGGGCAAACCCCATGGTCTTGAGGATATCGGCGCCGATGCGGAAATCGCGCTCGTCATCCTCGAAGCCCAGCCTGTGGTTGGCCTCGACCGTGTCAAAGCCCTGATCCTGCAACGAATAGGCGCGCATCTTGTTGGCGAGGCCGATGCCACGCCCCTCCTGGTTGAGGTAGAGCAGCACGCCCCGGCCCTCTTCGCCCATCTGCGCCAGCGCAGCATGCAGCTGCGGGCCGCAGTCGCATTTCAGCGAGCCCAGCACATCGCCGGTAAAACAGGCCGAATGCAGCCGCGCCAGCACCGGCTGGCTGCGATCGGGCCGGCCGATCTCAAAGGCGTAATGCTCGACGCCGCCATCGTCGGGGCGAAAGATGTGCAGCCGTCCGCCCTGGGCCAGCCGTGTGGGCAGGCGCGCGGCCACCACCGGATGCGGATCGGTGGCGCGCAGCAGCAGAGGCCCGGCGCTTTCGGCATCGAGCCGCGTGAGCAGGCCGACCTCCGGCAGGCTCTCGACCGCGGTTTCCAGCACCACGGCGGCAGGCAGAAGCTGCGCCGATTTGACCAGAGAAACCGCCAGCCGGTGCAGCGCCGCATCGCCGTCGCGCAGGGCAAAGAGCGGGCCTTTCATCGGCATCCGCAGATCATCGGCGGGGTCGGCCATCGCCCGAATCCAGCCGCAATCGACGCTTTCGGGCAGCGGCAGCCGCGCGACATCGCCGTCATAGGCCCGTGCTTTCAGCGTCTCGGCCCGCCGTCCGGTGATCGCCAGCACCGGGGCACCGCCCAGCGCCCTGAGCGTGGCCAGCCGCGCCGGGCCCATGGTCTCGGCCGCGAGCACCAGCGCGCTGCTGCCATGACCACAGAGCACGACCGGCACCCCCATCCGAAGATCGGCGCGCGCGCGGTTGATCAGCTCCGCGGTGTCAGGGGCGAAATGTCCAGTCATCGGCTCCGGATGTAGCGCTTAATGATCGGGAATTGAAACATTTCCTCATCCCGCGGGCCAATATCACACGAGCGCGTGAACGGGCTGCAGCAAAACTTGCCCCAGGCCCGCCGCGCCCCAATGTCGGAAGCAAGCGAATTGGAGAGACCGAGATGGCACAACTGAAGAACCTGCTTCTGGTGGATGACGACGACGACCTGCGCGAGGCGCTGGCCGAACAGCTGGTCATCACCGAGGATTTCGAGGTCTTCGAGGCCAGCAATGGCGGCGAGGCAATGGAAAAGGTCAAGGCGTCGCACTTCGACCTGATCATCCTCGACGTGGGCCTGCCCGACACCGACGGCCGCGAGCTCTGCCGGCTGATGCGCAAGCAGGGCGTCAAGGCGCCGGTGCTGATGCTGACCGGCCATGACAGCGATGCCGACACCATCCTCGGGCTTGATGCCGGGGCGAACGATTACGTCATCAAGCCGTTCAAGTTCCCGGTGCTTCTGGCCCGCATCCGCGCCCAACTGCGCCAGCACGAACAGAGCGAGGACGCGGTCTTTGCGCTGGGGCCCTACACCTTCAAGCCGTCGATGAAGACGCTGGTGACCGAGGACGAGCGCAAGATCCGGCTGACCGAGAAAGAGACCAACATCCTGAAATACCTCTATCGCGCTCCCGAAGGCGTGGTGCCGCGCGACGTGCTGCTGCACGAGGTCTGGGGCTACAATGCCGGCGTGACGACACATACGCTCGAGACGCACATCTACAGGTTGCGCCAAAAAATTGAGCCTGAGCCGTCAAATGCAAGGCTTCTTGTGACTGAATCTGGCGGATATCGGCTGAATGCCTGAAAGGTCGCATGGATCGGTGGCAGAAAAAGTGCTAGGTTCGGTGTACCTTTTAAGGTGAACGAGATCCCGTTGCATGTGCGGGTTATCACATGCTCCTCCCTGTTGGACTGACCCGGGCCTCGGCTCGGGTCTTTTTTTGGGTGGGAGCCATCTGGGCAATATCAGCCCCCAGCAGATGTCCTGAGCGCCAGCGCGTTAACAGCGGCTGCAAGCCGCCGCGCATCGCCGGGCCGCCCCCCGGCACGGCGATTTGGCTGGCGTGAGCGCGCCGATCTGATCTCTTTCGGACTTGGCCGAGATAAAGCGCTGCCGAACTGGCAGAGGTCGCCGCACCGCGGCCCGACGATACGCGGCTCGGAGCGCTCCAACGAAAAAGGGCGGGGAGACCCCCCCGCCCTTTCGAACCCCAAGCGGACAGGCTTACGTCCGCACCAGCTCTTCGTAGGCTTCTGCCATGTCGCGGGTCAGCGCGCCGACCTCGAAGGTGTAGTCGCCGATCTGCGACACCGGCGTCACTTCCGCCGCCGTGCCGGTCAGCCAGCACTGCTCGAAGCCTTCCAGCTCTTCCGGCATGATGTGGCGCTCGTGCACCGCGATCTGGCGGTCCTTGAGCATGCCGATCACCGTCTGACGGGTGATGCCGTTGAGGATGCAATCGGGCAGCGGCGTGTGCACTTCGCCGTCCTTGACGAAGAAGATGTTGGCGCCCGTCGCCTCGGCCACGTAGCCGCGGTAGTCCATGAACAGCGCGTCGGAGCAGCCCTTGGCCTCGGCGGCGTGCTTGGACATGGTGCAGATCATGTAGAGGCCAGCGGCCTTTGCCGAGGTCGGGATGGTCTCGGGCGAGGGGCGTTTCCACTTGGAGATGTCGAGCTTGGCGCCCTTCATCTTGGCGTCACCGTAATAGGCACCCCATTCCCAGGCCGCGACCGCGACCCGCACCGGGTTGCGCGCCGAGGCGACACCCATATCCTCGCCAGACCCGCGCCAGGCCACCGCGCGCACATAGGCGTCGGTCAGGCCATTGGCCTTGAGCACCTCGTATTTCGCGGCTTCCAGCTCATCGACCGAGAACGGGATCGGCATGTCGAGCAGCTCGCCGGACTTGTGCAGCCGCTCGGAATGCCGGCGGCTTTCGAAAATCTTGCCGTTGTAGGCGCGCTCGCCCTCGAACACCGAGCTGGCGTAATGCAGCCCGTGGGTCAGGATGTGCACATTTGCATCCCGCCAGTCGACGAGCGTGCCGTCCAACCAGATCTTGCCGTCGCGATCATCATATGAGCCAGCCATAACGCTCCTCCAAAGCCCTTCATTTTCCATAAGTTGCGCAGATTCGGACCGATGTGGACATAATATTGCGCAAAAACTGTCCGTCGCTAGCAGTTGAGCCTTGGAATGTCAACAAGGCTGACGTACTGTGACAGGGCAGACAGGCAAGACAAGGGAGAGGCATGGCAGAGCCAAGCGGAGAACAGCTGCTCTATCTGACCGATGAACAGCTTCGGCAGGGGATCGAGGCGATGTTCTTTGCCTATCGCGGCTTTACCGCCGACCCTGACAGGATCCTCGATGAATATGCCTATGGCCGGGCACACCACCGGGCCATCCACTTCATCAATTGTGCCCCCGGCACCACCGTCAACAACCTGCTCAACATCCTCGGGGTCACGAAGCAATCGCTGAACCGTGTGTTGCGCACGCTGATCGCTGACGGTCTTGTGGAAAGCAGGGTGGGCCGGTTGGACAAGCGCGAGCGCCACCTCTACCTGACCGAGGAGGGCAAGGCCCTGGAGGCACAATTGTCGGATGCCCAGCGGGCGCGGATGCGCGCCGCCTATCGCAAGGCCGGACCCGAGGCCGTGGCCGGATTTCGCCAGGTACTCGAGGCAATGATGGATGCCGACATGCGGCGCAACTATCTTGCCCTGCGGGAGCCGCGGCCATGACCGCGCATGACCTGCACCTGCTGATCGTCGATGACGACGAACGCATCCGCGTGCTGCTTCAGAAATTCCTGATCCGCAACGGCTTCCTCGTCTCGGCGGCGCGCGATGCCGGCCATGCCAGGCGCATCCTGTCAGGGCTCGATTTCGACCTGATCGTGCTCGACGTGATGATGCCGGGCGAGGATGGCATCAGCCTGACCCGCGACCTGAGGCAGACCTCGACCACGCCGATCCTGCTGCTCACCGCCAAGGGCGAGACCGAGGACCGGATTGCCGGGCTCGAGGCCGGCGCCGATGATTACCTGGTCAAACCCTTCGAACCCAAGGAGCTGCTGCTCCGGATCAACGCCATCCTGCGGCGCATGCCGGAGGCGCCGGAGACCAATGCGCTGCCCAAGCTGCTGTCGCTGGGGCCGTTGCGCTATGACATCGCCCGCGGCGAGCTCTGGCAGGGCGAAGAGCAGGTGCGCCTGACCGCCACCGAGAGCCAGCTGATGCGGATCTTTGCCGCCAAGCCCGGCGAGGCGGTGAGCCGCGCGCAGCTGGTCGAGGACCTCGGCCGCGACAAGGGTCAGAGCCAGGAACGCGCGGTCGACGTGCAGATCACGCGACTCAGGCGCAAGCTCGAGGCCGATCCGAAACAACCGCGCTACCTGCAGACGGTGCGCGGGGCGGGGTACATGCTGGCGCCGGATTGATCTTGCGGCAGGTGGTGGGCAGACTTGCCCACCCGCATGCGGGGTTTATGTCGGGCCGGCGGAGCCTTCTGTGCCGTGGGGCCTGGCGTGTATGGGGCACTGGCGTATTTTGCAAAGAGAAGAAGCAGGGGGGAGGCACGATGACCTTGGTGTTGAGCCATGAGGCGGGGCTGGGACATGTGACGCCGGAGGGCCATCCGGAACAGGTGGCGCGGCTGGAGCATGTGTTGCACGCGCTGCGACAGGCGGATGTGCAGGTTGAGACCGCGCCGGAGGGCGCACGGGCGGATGTACTGCTCTGCCACCCGGAGGCTTACGTGGCCTATCTTGAAGGGGCGCAGCCGGCGACGGGGCAAAAGGCGCTGGATGCGGATACCTGGATGTCGCCGGGATCGCTGGCGGCGGCCTGGCGCGGGGTCGGCGCGGTGCGCGAGGCGGTCGACCGGGTGCTGGCGGGCGAGGTGAAGAACGCCTTCTGCGCCATCCGGCCCCCGGGGCACCATGCCGAAAGCGAGACGCCGATGGGGTTCTGCCTGTTCGGCAATGTCGCCATCGGCGCGAAACATGCGCTGGAGCGGCACGGGTTGAGCCGCGTCGCGGTGGTGGATTTCGATGTGCATCACGGCAATGGCACCCAGGCGCTGCTCTGGGACGAGGCACGCGCGCTGTTTGTCAGCAGTCAGCAGATGCCGCTCTGGCCCGGTAGCGGCGATCCCTCGGAGCGGGGGGCGCATGGCAACGTGCTGAACATCCCGCTGGCGCCGGGCTCTGATGGCTACGAGATGCGCGATGCCTATACTCATGAGGTGCTGCCGCGGCTGCGCGACTTTGCGCCCGAGCTGATCCTGATCTCGGCCGGTTTCGACGCCCATCGCGACGACCCGCTGGCCAATCTCAACTGGTCGACCGAGGATTTCGTCTGGCTGACGCAGGAGATCTGCCAGGTGGCGCAAGACTGTTGCGAGGGCCGGGTGGTCTCTGTTCTGGAAGGCGGTTATGATCTGGCCGCATTGGCGGAGGCAGTCACCGCCCATGTGAAAACGCTTCAGGAGGCCGCGGCGTGAGCGAGAAGACAGTAGACGATCTGACATTCGAAGAGGCCATGGCCGAGCTGGAGCGCGTGGTCGGCCAGCTGGAACGCGGCGACGTGGCGCTCGACGATTCGATCAAGCTCTACGAGCGGGGCGCGGCGCTGAAGAAGCGCTGCGAGCAGAAGCTCAAGGAGGCCGAGGAAAAGGTCCATGCGATCACCACCGACGCCGAGGGCAATGCCACCGGCTCGCGCCCGGTCGAAGGCCTGTAACCACAGGCGCAGGCGCCGCGTTTCGGCAGCTTTCGCCGGGTTGCGCCCGAGAGGATCCCCCGCATGTTCACCGATGCCCTGAAATCGGACGCTGCCCGCGTCTCGGCCCATCTCGAGCGGGTGATTGCCGCGATGGATGACCTGCCGGTCACCCGCGCGATGCGCTATGCCGTTACCGGCGGCAAGGGGCTGCGCGGCTTTCTGGTGATGGAGAGCGCGCGGTTGCATGGCGTGGCCGAGGAAAATGGGCTCTGGCCCGCCGGGGCGATCGAGGCGGTGCACGCCTACAGCCTGGTGCATGACGACCTGCCCTGCATGGATGACGACGACCTGCGCCGCGGTCAACCCACCGTGCATGTGAAATGGACCGAGGCGACGGCGGTGCTGGCCGGCGATGCCCTGTTGACGCTGGGGTTCGAGATGGTGAGCGATCCGCGCTGCCATGACGCGCCTGCGGTGCGTGCCGACCTGGCGCTGTCGCTGGCACGGGCGGCGGGGGCGCGCGGCATGGTGCTGGGCCAGGCGCTTGATATCGCGGCGGAAAGCGCCGATGCGCCGCTTGACCTGCAGGAAATCACCCGGCTGCAGGCCGGCAAGACCGGCGCGCTGATCCAGTGGTCGGCCGAGGCCGGGGCGCGGCTGGCCGAGGCCGATCCGGCCCCCTTGCGGCACTATGCGCAGGCGCTGGGCCTTGCCTTTCAGATCGCCGACGACATCTTGGATGTGGAAGGCGATGCGCAGAAAGCCGGCAAACGCCTGCAGAAGGATGCGGCGGCGGGCAAGGCCACCTTCGTCTCGTTGCTGGGGCTGGAACCGGCCCGCAAACGGGCGCAGGCGCTGGTCACCGAGGCCTGCGATGCGCTCTCGCCTTACGGCCCCCGGGCCGAAACCTTGCGCGAGGCCGCCCGCTTCGTTATCTCGCGCGACAATTGAGAGGCCAAGGAGCCGCGCATGTCTGACCGCCCGGAAACCCCGCTGCTGGACCACGTCCGCGGCCCTGCCGACCTGAAACGCCTGTCCGACGTGGAGCTGGTGCGGCTGGCGCATGAGCTGCGCGCGGAAACCATCAGCGCGGTAAGCGAGACCGGCGGCCACCTGGGCGCGGGCCTTGGCGTCGTCGAGCTGACCGTGGCGCTGCATGCAGTCTTTGACGCGCCGCGCGACAAGATCATCTGGGACGTCAGCCACCAGTGCTACCCGCACAAGATCCTCACCGGGCGGCGCGACCGCATCCGGACCCTGCGGCAGAAGGACGGGCTGTCGGGCTTTACCAAGCGCTCCGAGAGCCCTTACGACCCCTTCGGCGCGGCGCATAGTTCCACCTCGATCTCCGCCGCCCTGGGCTTTGCCGTGGCGCGCGATCTGGGCGGCGCCTGCGATACCGGGCACGGCGATGCCATCGCGGTGATCGGCGACGGCGCGATGAGCGCCGGCATGGCGTTTGAGGCGCTGAACAACGCTGGCCATTTGGGCAAGCGGATGATCGTCATCCTCAACGACAACGAGATGTCGATCGCCCCGCCCGTCGGCGCGATGTCCTCTTACCTGTCGCGGCTCTATGCCGAGGCGCCGTTCCAGGATCTCAAGGCCGCCGCCAAGGGCGCAGTCTCGCTGCTGCCCGAACCCTTTCGCGAAGGCGCCAAGCGCGCCAAGGACATGCTCAAGGGCATGGCGGTGGGCGGCACCCTGTTCGAGGAGCTGGGCTTTTCCTACCTCGGGCCGATCGACGGCCATGACCTGAACCAGCTGCTGCCGGTGCTGCGCACGGTGCAGGCGCGGGCGACCGGGCCGATCCTGATCCATTTGCTGACCAAGAAGGGCAAGGGCTATCACCCGGCCGAGAGCGCCGACGACAAGGGCCATGCCACGGCCAAGTTCGACGTGGTCACCGGCAAGCAGAAGAAGACGCCGTCGAACGCGCCCTCCTACACCAAGGTCTTTGGCCAGGAGCTGATCAAGGCCGCCGAGACCGACAACCGGATTTGCGCGGTGACCGCAGCGATGCCCGATGGCACCGGGCTCGACCTCTTCAACACCCGCTACCCCAGTCGCTGCTTCGACGTGGGCATTGCCGAACAGCACGGCGTGACCTTCTCCGCCGGGCTTGCGGCGGGCGGGATGCGGCCGTTCTGCGCGATCTATTCGACCTTCCTGCAGCGCGGCTACGACCAAGTGGTGCATGACGTCGCCATCCAGCGCCTGCCGGTACGCTTTGCCATCGACCGCGCGGGTCTTGTCGGGGCGGATGGTGCCACCCATGCCGGGGCCTTCGACATTGCCTTCATGGCCAATCTGCCGGGCATGGTGGTGATGGCCGCCGCCGACGAGGCCGAACTGGTGCACATGGTCGCAACCGCCGCGGCGCATGACGAGGGGCCGATCGCCTTTCGCTATCCGCGTGGCGAAGGCGTCGGCGTCGAGATGCCGGAAAAGGGCGTTCCGCTGGAGATCGGCAAGGGCCGCATGGTGCGCGCGGGCAAGGGCGTGGCGATCCTGTCCTTCGGCGCACGGCTCAAGGAGGTGCTCGACGCCTGCGAGGCGCTGGGCGCCAAGGGCATCAGCCCGACGGTGGCCGATGCACGCTTTGCCAAGCCGCTCGACCGCGATCTGATCCTGAAGCTGGCCGCCGAGCACGAGGCGTTGATCTGCGTCGAAGAGGGCGCCGTCGGCGGCTTTGGCAGCCATGTGGCGCAGCTACTGGCGGATGAGGGCGTGTTCGACAACGGGCTCAAATTCCGCTCGATGGTGCTGCCGGACATTTTCATCGACCAGGCCAGCCCGCGCGACATGTATGCGGTGGCGGGGCTGAATGCCGAGGATATCGAGGCCAAGGTGCTCGAGGTTCTGGGCGTCGCGGAGATCAAGTCGTCGCGGGCGTGAGGCTACGGCGTGGTTCCGAGCTTCGGCTGACGCCGTTGCCGCAGGGCATTGAGCGTGTGACCGGGCAGGATGGCGGCGCATTGCGCGTAGCGTGACGCCAGCCGCCGCGGGTTCGACAGCATTCGCCAGAGCCATTCCAGCGCCAGTTTCCGCACCAGCTTCGGCGCGCGTTTCTGCTCTCCGGCCAGGAAATCGAGCCCGGCGCCGATCGAGGCAAAGCCCACCTGCGGCGTGATCTCGCGGCCCCGCGCGGCGAGGATCTCCTGCTTGGGCGCGCCCAGCGCCAGAAAGGCCAGCCTCGCCCCTGACGCCGCGACCTCCTGCAACACCGCCGCGCCCCCAGGCCCCATCGGATCGAACCCCATCGGCGGCGCGATCCGTGCCGCGACTTTCAAGCCCGGCACCTTTTGACACAAGGCGTCTGCCGCGCCAGCCAGCGCCGCGTCGGTGCTGCCCAGCAAAGCCACCGGCACGCCCTGCCGCGCCGCCAGTTCGGCCAGCGGCAGCACCATGTCGGCGCCAGGGATCAGCTCGACCGGGTCGCCGGCCAGGCGCGACAGCCAGACCAGCGGGTTGCCGTCGGCCACCACCAGGTCCTGCGCGGCATAGGCCGCTCGGAACTCCGGGCTCTGGCGCAGCTTCACCAGGTGGTCGAGATTGACCGTCGCCAGGGCAAATCCCTCGCCGCGCGAAAACCGCGCCGCCACTTCCGCCATCAAATCCGCCCGGCGCGGCATATTGATTGCCAGCCGGTAAGTCCCTACCTCAAAGTACACGTTGCCCTCCGCATCCTCGGGCCTATCATCGGCGGGCAAGATGGCGAAGGTAAGGACAAATCGCAAAAACCACGCGGCGCTGCGGCATTAATTGCCGGCAAAGCTGTCGAGAGCCGAAAAATTGCCATCTTCCGGTGGTTAAACCCCGCCCGACGACATTCAAACGGACGTTCGCATGCCTCTGACCCAGACCGGCACGACCCTTCGCCCTGCCCCGCTCGCGGGGGTGCGATGATGCGCGCCGTGGGTCTCATCGGCTGCGGCTTTGTCGCCGATCTCTACATGCGATCCTTCGCGCTCTATGACGACATTCAGATCGTCGCGGCGCATGACATCGACGCCGCACGGCTCACCGCCTTCTGCGCCCATTGGGACGTGCCGCCGCAGGCGCAGTTGCAGGGCTTTCTCGAGGCGCTGCCTGAGGGCGCGATCGTGCTCAACCTCACCAACCCGGCGGCGCATTACGAGGTCAACCGCGCCTGTCTTGCCGCCGGCCTCCATGTCTGGTGCGAGAAACCGCTGGCGATGAGCCTGCCGGAGGCCGAAGCGCTGAAAACCATGGCCGACGACGCCGGTCTGATGCTGGCCTCCGCCCCCAGCAGCGTGCTGGGCGAGGCGGCGCAGGTCTTTCTGCGCGAGATCCGGCGCGGCACCGCCGGGCCTGTGCGGCTGGTCTATGCCGAGCTTGACGACGGATTTGTCCCGCAGGCCCGCACCGAGACCTGGATCAGCGAAAGCGGCGCGCCCTGGCCCGCCGAGGACGAGTACCACACCGGCTGCACGCTGGAGCACGCGGGCTATTACCTCACCTGGCTGATGGCGGCCTTTGGGCCGGTGCGCCGGGTGGTGGCGGCCTCGGCCGAGGTCATCCCGGGCAAGCCCGGCGGCGCGCAGACCCCGGATTTCGCCACGGCCACGCTGTTCTTCCACGAAGGCCAGGTTGCGCGGCTGACCTGTTCGATCGTCGCCCCGCACGATCACCGCATCCGCGCGATAGGTGACCAGGGCGTGCTGGCGGTCAACCAGGCCTGGAACAACGCCGCCCCGGTGCGCTTTCATCAGCGGATCAACCTGCGACGGCGGCTGCTGGAGCTGCCCATCGGCCGGCGTTGCAAGCCGGGCGGGGTCACCCATCCCAAGGTCTCTCGCAAGGGCGCGGCGGCGATGAATTTTGCCCTCGGCCCGGTCGAGATGCTCGACGCCCTGGCCGAAGGACGGCCCTGCCGGCTCGACAATGCCTTTGCCCTGCACCTGACCGAGGTGACCCTGGCGATCCAGAACGCCGGTGACGACACCGGGCCGCAGGACATGGTGACCAGCTGCGACAGACCGGAGCCGATGCCATGGGCAAGCTGACCCTGCTGATCACCGGCGCGGCGGGCTATGTCGGTCGTCACACCGTCGCCGCCGCGCGGATGCACGGCCATGCGGTGATCGCCGTGATGCGCGACTCGTCGGACCTGCCGGAGGGCTGGATCGAGGACCCGGGTATCACCGTGATCGCCGGCGATCTGACGCACTGTCCCGCCCTGCCAGAGGCCTGCGCCCGCGCCGACGTGGTGCTGCACCTCGCCGCCTCGCTCTCTGGCGAGGCCGAGCGGCAGGCGCGCGACACGCTGCAGGCCACCGAGGCGCTGCTGGCCGCCCTGCCGGAGGGCGCGAAGCTGGTGCACCTGAGCTCGATGGCGGTCTATGACATGACCCGCGCCGACACCGGCGAGATGATCAGCGAGAGCTTCCCGCTGCTTGCCCCCGACTCCCCCGCCGATGCCTATGCCACCGCCAAGGCCGCGCAGGAGCGCATGGTGACCGAGGCCGCCAAGGCGCGCGATCTCAGGCTCATCACCCTGCGCGCCGGGGCGATCTTTGGGCCGGACCGGCTCTGGAATGCGCATCTGGGCATTGCGGTGGGGCCGGTGCTCTTGCGGTTGGCGGGGCTGGGGCAGATCCCGCTCTGCCATGTCTCGACCTGCACCGCGGCGCTGATCCATGCCGCCGAACGCCGCGCCACCGGGCCGATCAACCTGCTCGACGAAGACCTGCCGACCCGGCAGCGCTACCTCGCCAACCTGGAGGGCAAGCCGCCCGTGGTGCTGCCGCTCAACTGGCGTTGGCTGATGCCGCTGGCGCGCTGTGCCGCCGCGATCGTGCCGCGCGACAGGCTGCCGGGGCTGATGCGCCCCGAGGTGCTGCGCGCCCGCTTTCTGCCGGTGAGCTATGACAACAGCCGCATGCGCGAGGCGCTGGGGCTGCGACAGGCGCAGAGCTTCGAGGCGCTTATGCACGAGGCGCAATCATGACCGGACCCCTGCTCTACCTGACCGGCGAATACCCCCGCGCCACCGACACCTTCATCCAGCGCGAGGTGGCGGCGCTGCGGGCGCAGGGCCTCGTCGTCATGACCGCCTCGATCCGCCGCACCGGGCCGGAGCATCTGGTGGGCGAGGAACAGATCACCGAGGCGGCGCAGACCTTTCACGTGCTCGAAGCGGCGAAGAACCCGCTGCACCTGGCCTGCGCCAAGCTGCGGCTGCTGCGCCATCCCCGCCGCTTCTTTCGCGCCTTTGCCCTCGCCTGGCGGACCGCGCCGGGGGGCTTCCGCAACTGGCTCTGGCAGATGTTCTACTTTGCCGAGGCGATCATGCTGGCCGATCACATGCAGCGCCACGGCGTGCGGCACCTGCACAACCATATCGCCAAGGCGAGCTGTACCGTGGCGATGCTGGCCTCGGAACTCAGCGGCATTCCCTACAGCTTTACCCTGCACGGGCCGGACATCTTCTTTGCGCCGGAACACTGGCGGCTGGATCAAAAGATCGCCCGGGCGCGGTTCGTGGCCTGCATCTCGGAATTCTGCCGGGCGCAGGCGATGATCTTTTCCGAGCGTGCGCTCTGGGACAAGCTGCATATCGTCCACTGCGGCATCGACCCGGCGCGCTATGACCCCGCCCCGCGGCAAGGCCCGCCGCACCTGACATTCGTCGGCCGGTTGGCGGCGGTGAAAGGCATTCCGGTGCTGCTCGAAGCGCTGAGCTTCCTGCGCACCGAGTTCCCCGAGCTGCGCGTCACCCTGATCGGCGACGGGCCGGAACGCGCGCGGCTGGAGCAGGACGCGGCCGATCTGGGCCTGAGCGACATCGTGGAGTTTGCCGGCTATCGCAGCCAGTCCGAGGTGGCCGAGGCGCTGAAGGACACCGACGCGCTGGTGCTGCCGAGCTTTGCCGAGGGCGTGCCGGTGGTGCTGATGGAGGCGATGGCGGCAGGCAGGCCGGTGATCACCACCTCCGTGGCCGGCGTGCCCGAGCTGGTCGAGGACGGCAAGAGTGGCTGTCTGGTGCCGCCCGGTGACGCGCTGAAACTGGCCGAGGCGATCCGCGGCGTGCTGTCCGACCCCGAGCGGCGGGCCACCATGGGCAGAGCAGGACGCGCCAAGGTGGTCGAGGAGTTCGACATCGGCAAGGAAGCGGTCTGGCTCGGCCGGCTGTTCGAGATCTACGCCGAGGGCGCGACACATCCGGGCAAGCGCCCATGAGCGATGTCGACCTGATCCTGATCGGCCGCAATGAAGGCGCGCGGCTGGAGCGCTGCCTCGCCTCGGCCCGCGGCCAGGCGCGGCGCATGGTCTATGTCGACAGTGGCTCGAGCGATGGTAGTGTTGCCGCGGCCGAGGCGGCGGGGGCCGAGGTGGTGCATCTCGACCTGTCGCGGCCCTTCACCGCCGCGCGGGCGCGGCACGCCGGGTTCGAGCATCTCGAGGCCACCGGCGGCGCGGGCGAGATCCTGCAATTCATCGACGGCGATTGCGCCATCGCCCCGGGTTGGATCGAGACCGCCCGCGCGGCCCTGCTGGCCGAGCCGAAGCGTGGCCTTGTCACCGGCTGGCGGCGCGAGATCGCGCCCGAAGCCTCGGTCTACAACGCCCTCGCGCAGGTGGAATGGCACCGTCCGGCGGGCGAAATCGCCGCCTGTGGCGGTGACATGATGGTGCGCCGGGCGGCTTACGTCGAGGCCGGCGGCTTTGACGCGCAGGTGATCGCCGCCGAGGATGACGAGCTTTGCTGCCGGCTGCGCAAGGCCGGCTGGCAGCTCTATCGCATCCCCGAGGAGATGACCCGCCACGACGCCGCGATGATGCACTTCGGCGCCTGGTGGCAACGGGCGGTGCGCACCGGGCATGGCTTTGCCCAGGTCGGCCATCTGCATCCCGAGTATTTCAAACGCGAGCGCCTGCGCACATGGGCCTGGGGCCTCTTCGCGCCCCTGCTGGCGCTCTTCGGCCTGATCGCCGCGCCCTGGCTGACGGCGCTGGTGCTGCTGGCTTACATGGTGTCCTGGCTGCGATCCGCCCGGGGGCTGATGCGCCACGAAGGCCTGCCGCGCGGACAGGCGCTGCATCACGCGGTCTTTCTGACGCTGTCGAAGTTTCCCAACCTGATCGGCATGGTCCGGTTTCATCTGCGCAGGTGGATGGGCCGGGACATGCGGATCATCGAGTACAAGTGAGTGAAATGGTTTTGAGAACTGGCATTATCGGCGCGGGCTATATCGCGGATTGGCATGCGGATGCGGTGAAACTGACCGGCGCGGCCCGGTTGACCGCGGTCTGCGATCTGTCGGCCGAGGCGGCGGGCGCGCTGGCCGCAGCGCATGGGGCGCAGGTCTTCACATCGGTCGAGGAGATGATCGCCGCTGATGTGGTCGACGCCGTGCACATCTGCACCCCGCCGCAACTGCACAAGGCGCTGGCGGTACAATGCCTGACCGCCGGGCTGCATTGCCTGGTGGAAAAGCCCGTCGCGCTGTCACTGGCCGAGATGGAGGCGATGGCCGAGGCCGCCAAGGCTTCCGGCAAGGTGCTGGCCTCGGGGCATAATTTCCTCGGCGTGCCGCGGTATGAGCGGCTGAAGGCGCTGGTGCGCGACGGTACACTGGGCAAGTTCGCCCAGGCCGAGATCAACTGGCATTTCCCGCTGCCGCCGCTGCGCTCGGGGCCTTACGGGCTCTGGCTGCTGCGCGAGCCGGGCAACCTGCTGAGGGAGCTGGGGCCGCATCTCTATGCCTTTGCCGTCGATCTCTTCGGCCCGGTCGAGGTGATCTTTCTCGACGTCTCCAAGCCCGTCGAACTGCCCGGCATGGGCGAGCGGCCGCAGGTCTGGCGGGTGCTGGCGCGGGCCGGCGGGGTGGAGCTGTCGTTCAATATTTCGCTGGTCGAGATCATGGACGACCGGTCGCTGACGATCCGCGGCTCCTCGGCCATGGCGCGGCTGGACTACGCCAATGACACCCTGCAGATCAGCCGCGAGAACACCGCCGATATCGTCGCCAACCCCTTCCTGCGGCAGATGGGACAGGCCGGCGGCGCGCTGCGCGAAGGCGTGGTGAACGGCGCGCGGCAGCTGGTCTCGCTGAACCGCAAGCAGCCTTATGCGCTGTCGTTTCAAGGCGTGGTGCGGGCCTTCTACGACGCCGCCGCCCAAGGCAGACCGATTGACGCGCGTTTCGGCCCCGAGGCCGCACTGCAGGTGACCCAAGCGCTGGACGACACCCTCGCCCTGCTGCCGGAGCTGGCCGCGCCGAAGGTGCCCGCGAAGACCCGCGATCCGCAGCCACGGGCGCTGGTGATCGGCGGCACCGGCTTCATCGGCCGGCATCTGACCCGGGCGCTGGTGGCGCGGGGCACCGATGTGCGGGTGCTGTCGCGCGGGCGCTCCGGGCCCTTTGCCGACCTGCCGGACCAGGTGGAGACCGTGGCCGTCTCGCTCAGCGACGCCGAGGGGCTGCGGGCGGCGATGGAGGGGATCGAAGTGGTCTACAACCTCGCCCGATCGCTCGAGACCACGTGGGAAGCGGCGCTGGAGAACGACGTCGGCGTCGCGGTGCGCGTGGCCCACGCGGCGCAGGCCGCCGGTGTCAAACGGCTGGTCTATACCGGCACCATCGCGTCCTACGACATGTCGGATCCGGGCCAGACAATCACCGAAGCCACGGGCTTTGACGAGGACATGAGCGACCGCAATCTCTACGCCCGCTCCAAGGCGGAATGCGAACGCCGGCTGATGCAGATGCACCGCGACACCGGCCTGCCGGTGACCATCGCCCGGCCCGGCATCGTCGTCGGACCCGGCGGGCCGCTGCAGCACTGGGGCATCGGTCGCTGGCATGGCGCCGGCGCGGTGCGGATCTGGGGCAAGGGGCGCAACATCCTGCCCTTCGTGCTGATCGAGGATGTCTGCGACGGGCTGATCGCCATGGGGGACCACCCCGATGCGGTGGGCGAAAGCTTTACCCTTGTCGGCGAGCCGATGATGTCGGCGCGCGATTATTTCGACGCCATCCATCAGGCCACCGGCGCGCGCATCGCGGTGAAGCCCGGCAATCTGCACCTGTTCTGGGCGGCGGATGCGGTGAAATACCGGCTGAAACGCCATGTGCTGGGCCGCAAGGGCGCGCTGCGCGCCTCGCTTCGCGACTGGAAAAGCCGGGCGCATCTGTCGCCCTTCGACAATTCCAAACCCAAGCGGGTGCTGGGCTGGCAGCCCGAGACGGACCGCGCCGCCTTCATCGACAAGGCGATCACCCGCGCCAACCTCTTCGGTTTCTGACAAGTCGCAAGGAATAGGCTTATTTCTGCCCGATTTTCGGTGTTTGCTGCCGGAGAATAACAAGGCGGGACAAACCGGACCCCGTCGAGGCAAGAGTTGATCATGGAAAAACGCTGGACAAGGAAGAAGCGCGCCCTGCGCGATGCCGGGGGGCCGGAGCCGAAACCGGCGCTGACCGGGCCGATCCGGCTGGCGGGGGAGGAGTCTGCCGAGTCGGGCGAAGCTGTGCAGGACCGTCGGAACGGCGAGCGGCATGAGACTGTGTCCGAGACTGCTGCGCCGTCTGACGTCGAAACAGAGGTCACAACGCCTGACGTCAGCGATGACGCTGCCGTGGTTTCGCCACGCCGCGTGGCCAGGGTGGTTGTGGCCGAGCCGACACCCGAGCCGCCCGAAGAGACCGAAGCGCCTGCCGTCGACCCGGAGCCGGTCTCGAAGGAGGCCGAACCCGAGCCCGAGCCGAAATCCAAATCCAAATCCAAATCCAAGAAATCACGCAAGATCAGGCTGAAGCGCCGGCCCTCCACTGGACAGCCCGGACCCGAAGCTGCCGAGGAGCCGGTCGTCGTGGCGGAGGCCGGGCCTGTTCCGATGCTTCAGCCGGAGGTCGCACCGGAGCCTGAGACAGTGAACGCTGAGACGCCAGAGCCGGAGGCGGCACAGGCGCCCGAGCCTGCACCCGCCCCGACGCCAGAGCCGGAGCCGAAAGCTGTCTCGGAACCCATGCCCGAGCCCGCACCTGCCCCGGCAGAGCCGGAACCCGCCTTGAAGGCCGTGCCTGAGCCAGCGCCCGTGCCAGCGCCTGAAACCGCCGCAGAGGCCACGCCGGAGCCTGAGCCCACCCCAGCGCTCGACACCGCGCCCCATACAGACACAGAGCCCGCCAATGCGCCCGCCCAATCCAACCTCGCCGTGCTGGCGCGCAAACCGGAGGGGTCCAGGGCCTGGGACAGCCTGCCGACCTTCCCGATCAACGCCCGCAGGCTCGAGCGCAACCGCATCATCACCGCCACCCGCGAGGACCCGGTGCATTCGGCCTTTGACGTGCTGCGCACCAAGCTCTTGCGGGCGCTGCGCGAGAATGGCTGGACGCGGGTCGCCGTCACCTCGCCCACCGAGGGCTGCGGCAAGACCTTCCTCGCCGCCAACCTCGCCATCTCGCTGTCACGGCAGAGCAATTGCCGCTCGATCCTGATGGACCTCGACATGCGCCATCCGGGCCTCGCCAGGGCGCTCGACATCAAGCAACCGCCTGATCTTCCGGCCTTTCTGCGCGGCAACCTGCCGATGCAGGACCTGTTGTGCCGTCCGGCGCAGAACGGCTTCAAGATCAGCGACCAGGTGGCTTTCGGCGTCAACGGCCAGCGCGAGCCCTATGCGGCCGAGCTGCTGCAGGACCCCGACACCGCCGACGTGCTCAAGGCGATGGAGGCGGCGTTGGAGCCGGACGTGATCCTGTTTGACATGCCGCCGGCGCTGGTCAATGACGACGTTCTGGCGGCGCGGCCGCTGTTCGACGGCATCATCCTGGTGGTCGGCGGCGGCATCACCAAGCCGCAGCAGGTGCGCGACGTCGAACGGCGCCTCGGCACCGAGACGCCGCTTCTGGGCATCGTGCTGAACCGGGCCGAGGACGAGGCCGCGCAGATCTACGGATACTGACGAACAGCCTGACGTGGGCGCGAGGCGCGGCCGCGCGGCGCACGCCTGCACATCCCCAATCCTCAAGCCGTCCCGTGCGGGCCGGGGTGTCAGAGCCGGGCTTGCTGGCGATCGCCCGTGTCAAAAGGGTTGATGTTGGGCCACCTGTCGGTGATCACCCGCAGCGCCGCCGGGATCAGCGCCAGCATCCCGAGAACCCAGCCCAGGATCATCAGGTTGCGGAAGCGCCGTTCGCGCTTCGTCTGCACCACCGGGATCGCCACCACGGTCTGGATGCCCAGCGCACGCTCCAGCTGGGCCGACGTGCGGATCGCGGGGTTCATGACCTCGAGGATCAGCGCGAGGCCGACGCCAAAGACAACACTGGCCACGCCGCCCATGATCGCCGTCTTCTTGCGGCTGCGCGACACCGGGTATTCCGGCACCAGCGCGGTCTCCAGCACTTCGAAGCGCTCGGTCTGCTTCTGTTCCTGCAGCGTGCGCTCGGTCTGGGCCTTGACCTTGCTGCTGGTGATCTGCGCCAGCTGGTCGCGCAGCTGGGTCAGGTCGCGGGTCAGGGTGTTCAGCTCCTGCTCGACCTGCGGGCCATTGGCCAACGCGGCCTCGACCACGGCAATACGTTCCTGCACCAGCCGGCGCTGTTCGGCAAGCTGGGCGAGCTGCGCCTCGAGCACGCCTTCGCGGGCGCGGCGACCATTGGTCTGCAGCTGAATGATGTCGCGCTCGATATCGAGCTCGGTCTGGCGCAGGGTGTCGAGACGGCTGCGCTGGCCGGTCACCACCGAGGGCAGGCTGTCGGCATTCTCCTGCTTGAAGCGAGAGAGGCGCTCTTCCAGTTCGACGATTGCGGTGGTCAGCCGCTGCTCTTCGCCGCTGAAGAAGGCCAGCGCCTGATCGACCTGGTTGCGCTGGGTCGAGCGGCCCTGGTCGACGATGCGGGCCAGCAGTTCATTGGCGACATCCGCTGCCTGCTGCGGATCGGACATGGTGACGCGGATGGTCAGCCCGGTCGGGCTGCCGTTGGTCAGCCAGGGCTGGGTGCTGTCCATCACCGGGATGATCGAGGTCGCCTCGCGGAACAGCGCCACCTTGTAGCCCAGGGATTCATCTTCGTCGGCATAGAGGCCGAAATCCTCGATGATCTCGATCACGTTGTCGCGGGCCATCATCCGCTGTTCGATCAGCGTCAGGCGGTGGGCGGCATCGGTGCGGCCGGTGCGGGCGTCGATGATGGTGGCGTCCTCGATCTGGGCGACGGCAATCGCCTCGTAGACCTTGGGCTGTTTCAGCGCGAAATGGATCGACAGGGCACAGCCGATCAGCGTGATCAGCATGATCAGGGGCAGCCGCCGGCGCAGCACGTTCTTCAGATCGGAAAACGATCCCAACTGGTTCATTTCAATGCTCCAACACGCGCCCCCGCGAGGGGACATTTCACCTTGGCCTTGGGGCTCAGACTGTCTTCTCGACAACTGGCAGACCAAGCGACTTGCCCCAGATGCAATCTAGGGGATTTGCCTAAATTTCGCCACCTTTTCGGCCCGGATTCCTGGAAACAATGCGTTTCCTGACAGGATTTTTCACATACAAACCAGAAACTTATCCCAAGCCGTCCGGTTCCGCCCCGGTTCAGCCCGCCTGTCGTCGCGCGCGCATCTCGCGGCGGCGCGCCATGGCCTCTTGCCGCGCTGCCGCACGGGGGTTGTTGGGCGGGGGCGCGGCGGGTGCCGGCTCGGCCGCGACATTGGCCGGCGGCGGCGCGACCGGGGCCTCGACCCGCCGTTTCGGCACAGGTTTCGCGCCACCGATCTCGACGATCCGCGCCGCAAGGCCGGAGAGCGTCGGGTAACCGAAGACATCGGCGATGCTCAGCCGGGTTACGCCCAGTGCCTTGCGCAGCGCCCGGTGGGCCTGCACCGCCAGCAGCGAATGCCCGCCAAGGTCGAAGAAATTGCCCTGCGGCGAGACCTCTGCCAACCCCAACACCTCTTTCCAGACCTCGGCCACCTGGGCCTGCACATCGGCCTGATCCGCGCCGGAGGTCACGGGGCTTGGGGCCGGAGCGGCGGGCGCTACCGGAGCCTTGACCGGCTTGCGGGCGCTCAAAGCTTTGCGGTCGACCTTGCGGTTGGGCGTCAGCGGGAACTCCGTCACCTGCTCGAAGCGCGAGGGCACCATGTAATCCGGCACCGCCTCGGCGAGCGCGCGCCGCAGGGTGCCGGCCGCCGCCGTGCCGTCGTAAAAGGCCACCAGGGACTGGGCGTCCTGCACCACGACCACCGCCTGGCTCACGCCGGCCATCGCCTCGAGCCGGGCCTCGATCTCGCCCAGCTCGATCCGGTAACCGCGCAGTTTCACCTGGGTGTCGGCGCGGCCGAGGAAGTCGATGCTGCCATCGGCCTGCCAGCGCGCCAGATCGCCGGTGTCGTAGATCCGCCCCTCGGCAAAGGGGTTGTCGCGGAAGCGCTCTTCGGTCAGGTCGGGCCGCTGCCAATAGCCACGGGTCACGCCCTCGCCACCGATATGCAGCGTGCCGATCACGCCAACCGGGGCCGGGTCTCCCTTGGAATCAAGCACATACATCTGGGTATTGGCAATCGGCGTTCCGATGCCGCAGATCGCCTCGCCGCCCGTCGCAGGGCCGGTCGAGGACCAGATCGTCGTCTCGGTCGGACCGTACATGTTCTCGATTCTGGCGTCGGTCAGCGCCCGCAGCTCGTCCACCAGCGCCCCGGCCAGGGGCTCGCCGCCCAGCATGATCTGCTCGACCGCGCCCAGCGCCTTGCGGGTGTCGGGTGAAAGCAGCAGCAGCCGCATGGTCGAGGGCGTGCATTGCAGATGGGTCACGCCATGGCGGATGATCTGCGCGGCGATCGAGAAATCACGCTCTACCCCGGCATTGCAGCGTTGCAGCACCTCGGCCAGCGGGCGCAGCCCGTCGAGCACCGTGTCGACGTCGATGCCATAGTCGATCAGGCAGGCCACCTCGGTGACCCCGATCTCCTTCAGGCTCTCGACCCGCGCCACCGCATCCTCGATGGTGCCAAAGAGCCCCGAGTCCTCGAAATAGCGCTGGAAGGCGAAGTCGAGGATGGCGTCCATCTCTTCCTCGTTCAGACCGTCGAGGGTCAGGTCGAAGGCGTTCTTGGCGCCCTCGGGGCGTTTGAAGGCCGGAAAGGCCCAGGCGTATTGCTTGATCAGCCCGGCGGCCGAGCGCAGGTAATCCTTCATCGGCTCGCGCGCCACTTCGCGCGCGGCCTCGCGGGTCTCGGCCACGTAGCTGTGCAGCATCAGCGTGACGGTGAAATCGTCGGGGTCATGCCCGGCTTCGCGCAGCGCCTCGTGATACAGCGCGATCTTGCCCGCCACTTCGTCCACCGACTGGCCCAGCAGGTGGGTCAGCACGTTGGCGCCGATCTTGCCGGCCTCTTTCCAGGTCGCCGGGTTGCCGGCGGTGGTGACCCAGATCGGCAGTTTCTTCGACACCGGTCGCGGCTGCGTCACCACAGCGTGCAGCGTGCCGTCCTGCTTGGGATATTCCACCGCCTCGCCGGCCCAGAGCCGCCGCAGCTCCTCGATCTGGCGCAGCATGGCGGGTTTGTTCTCGGGCGGGGTGTTCTCGGGGCGCAGCACGAAATCATCGGGCTGCCAGCCCGAGGCGATGGCCATGCCGGCGCGCCCGTTGGTGAGGTTGTCGATCACCGCCCATTCCTCGGCGATCCGCGCGGTATGGTGCAGTGGCGCGACGCAGCTGCCGGCGCGCACGGCGATGTTCTGGGTGACACCAGCGACGGCGGCGCCGGTGACCGAGGGGTTGGGATAGGGTCCGCCAAAGGCATGGAAATGGCGCTCGGGCGTCCAGACGGCGCAGAAGCCGTTGGCATCGGCAAACTTCGCACCTTTGAGCAGCGAGCGGTACTTGTCGCGCCCGACGCCATCGTCATTGCCCCAGTAATAGAGGCTGAACTCCATGCCCTGACCGGGCTGCGTGGTCTCGAGCTTCTGTTCCTCGTTGACCAGCACCAGCTTGTAGCCGCGCGCCAGGCTGTAGAACAGCTCGAGCACCGAGATGTCGAAGCTGAGCGAGGTCAGCGCCAGCCAGGTGCCCGGCGTCTCGCGGCCGATACGGGCGTCCATGCCGGCGTAGAAATTCACCACGTTGCGATGTTCGACCATCACGCCCTTGGGCCGCCCGGTCGAGCCGGAGGTGTAGATCAGATAGGCAAGATCCTCGGGTTTCGCGCTCGGCGCGGGATTGCCCGTCGGCGCCTCGGACATCGGGCCGTCGAGGCAGAGCACCTGGGCGTCACTGGCCGGCAGATCGTCCTTCAGCGCCTTTTCGGTCAGCACCACCGAGGCGCCGCTGTCCTCAAGATAGAGCGCCAGCCGGTCGGCGGGATAGGCCGGGTCCATCGGCACATAGGCGGCGCCGGCCTTGAGGATCGCGAGGGCGCCCACCACCAGATGCGCATTGCGCGCGGTGCAGAGCCCGACCAGCGTGCCCGGCCCGACCCCCAGCGCGCGCAGCGCATGGGCGGCGCGGTTGGCACGGGCATTGAGGTCTTCATAGGTCAGCTCGTCAGGGCCGGTGACGAGAGCAATGGCCTCGGGGCTGCGCGCGACCTGCGCCTCGAAGGCGGTCTGCATGGTCAGGGTGCGGTCAAACTCCACCTCGGTGCGGTTCCAGCCATGCAGCACCAGATCGCGCTCGCTCTCGGGCATGGTCGGCAGCGCCTCGCCACGGGCGGCGGCCTCGGCCATGGCGTTCAGACGATCGGCAAGGATCTGCGCCATGGCGGGGCTGATCCGGGCGCGGTCGTGGATCAACTGGCCAGCGGCGGTGACGGTCAGCGGCGCCTCGGTCGGCGTGTCGATGGCAAAGATGACATCGGGCCGTTGCAGGGCCGGAAGCTCTGGCATGCGCAGGGCAAGGTCGGCGGCAATGCCGGGCCGCTTGGTCACGATCTCCAGATCGTCGCCCTCGCGGAAGGGCACCCAGTCCAGCGCCAGCCCCCCGCGCGGGTCGAGCGCGGCATGGGTCACGGCAATCCCGGCCTCCGGCGCACCGCTGGCCTGCGCCGCCCAATGGCGCACGAGGTCGGCTTTCTGTTGCAGGGTCAGGGTCTCGGGCCAGTCGATGGCGAGCGTGGCGGTCCCGCTGTCGTCCTGCGCGCCGCCGGCGATGCTGGCGGGAGTGAAATCGGCGAGGGTCTTGCGCCAGTTGCGCTCGGCGGGGGCGAGCGCCTCGGCGAACTCGGTCGACGCCTGCGCCTCGGCGTCGGAGAGCAGGGGCAGTTGGTCTCCGGGCTTGGCCAGCATTGCCACATCGGGCGTGCCGCCGTCCATCCGGCGCAGACCGGTCAGGGCGACCGCGCCCTCCTCGCAGGCGATGGAGAGCGCATCGCCGACCGCCAGCACGTCTCCGGGGGCGCCCTGGCCTGGGGTGACCTCGGCCGAGCCCACGGCATAGAGCGCGCCGCCGATCTCGACCTTGGCGGTGGCCAACGGGTTGACGTAATCGCCATGATCCAGCGCCCGCACCATCCGCGCCACTTCGGCCGCCGGTCTGTCAAAGCGCAGCAGGCCCATCGCCTCGGGCCGCGCGCTCAGGCCGTGGTAGCTGCGCTGGCTCAGGTCCTGCGGTTGACGCTCCGGCGCGCCGGTCTCGAGCTGGTCGAGCAAGGTGCCGAAGCTCTCGACGCCGGCGGCATAGCACTTCAGGTTCAGGCTCAGCGCGGTCTCGTCCGGGGCAATGTCGACCTCCTGCGAGACCAGGATATCGCCCTCATCGATGCCGCCTTCGATCATGTGCCAGGTGATGCCGTGGCGCGTCTCTCCTTCCAGCAGTGCCCAGACCGGGGCGTTCAGCCCGGCGTGACGCGGCAGCGGGCCGTCGTGGAAGTTGACCGCACCGCGCCGGGGCAGCGCCAGCACATCGGCGGGCAGCAGGTCGAGATTGGCAACCGACAGCAGCCAGTCGCAGTCAAGGCCAGAGAGCCGGGCTGCAAGGTCGCGGCCCGGTGCCTCGACCCGCACCCCCTGCGCCTCGGCCCAGGCACGCAGGTCCGGCAGGCGGGTGACCAGCGCGGCGATGCCATGGCCACGGGCCAGCATCTGTTCGGCGCAGGCGCGGGTCAGCGTGTCATTGCCGATCAGGATTGCGGTGACGTCGGTCATGGCGTTCTCCTTGCGGATTGCGGGGCGGGACGGGGCGCGGATCGGGTCAGCAGTGCGCGCAGGTGATGCGCCACCAGGTCGCCCAGGAAATGCGGCGGATCGGCGTCGGGCTTGCGCTGCACCAGCTTGCGCAGCCGCCAGATCACCCCGCCCACGGCATGCGACAGCGTGGCCAGCGCGGCGTAGCCGGCGCCATGCGACTTGGTGAAATAATACAGCCGACTGTCGAGCCAGTATCGCGGGATCCGGGTCCAGCGCTTCATGCCGGTCGAGACCGAGCCGATATGTGTCACCCGGCTCTGCGGCAGATAGACCGTCTGCCAACCGGCGCGGGCGGCGCGCAGGCAGAGCTCGGTTTCCTCGAAGTAGAGAAAGAAGGTCTCGTCAAAAAGGCCGATCTGGTCGACCATCTCGCGGCGCATCATCATCGAGGCCCCGGCCAGCCAGTCGACGCGCTGCGGCGCCTTCGGCAGGTCGATTGGCACGCGGGATTTGCGCAGCAGGCGGCTGACCGGACCGAAGCGGATCGCATGTTCGAACTCGCTGGCGATGGTCGGGAAGCGAAAGGCGGTATGCTCCTGCCCGCCCTCCTCGTTGGCAATCAGGCTGCCGGTGATGCCGACCTGCGGATGCGCATCGAGCCAGTCGGCCAGAACGCGGATCGCGTCGGGTTCGGGAAAGGCGTCGGGGTTGAGGATGTAGAGGTAATCCGCCTCTTGCCCGTCTGCCCGCCCGGCGCGGATGCCGGCATTGTTGCCGGCGCCGAAGCCGCCGTTGCGGCCAGAGGCGATCACCCGCACATGCGGCCAGGCCTGATCAGCGACAAAGGCGGTGAGCTGTTCGAAGGAGCCGTCGCCGCTGTCGTTGTCGACGATCACCAGCTCGGCATCGAGCCCCTCGAGCGCCGTCACCGCCGCGCGCGCGGCGCGGGTGCACATCTCGGCCGTGCGCCAGTTCAACAGGATGCAGAGGATGCGCGATTTGCTCAGGGTCATTCCGCCGCCCTTTCGCTGGGCACAAAGACCGGCTCGGGCTGTTCCGCCGCTTCGATGGCGGCGCGGATGCGGGCGGCGAGCACGCGGACGTTGGGCTCCAGCACCATGGAGTCATGGGTGCCGGGCACCTCTTCGACCTGAACGCCGGGAACCCAGCCTGTCCAGTCGTTGTCGGGCAGCACATAGGCCCGGTCGGCATCCACCAGCCGGCCGCCAGACACCTGCCACTTGCCGCTGAGCGGCGGGCGGAAGAGATGCAGATTGCCGTGCCAGCCGCGCATCGGATAGCTGGCGATGGCGTCATAGAAGGCGGCCTCGATGGCGGCATTGTGGAACTGGTGCTCGGGCGTCTCCTCGACCTCTTGGGCGCGGCGCTTCTGGATCTCCCAGCGGATGCGGCGCGCGGCCCAGTGCAGCGGATAGGCGAGACCGCCGCGCTTGAGCTCCTGCAACTGGATCAGCATGCGGTCCTTGAGTGCCAGCTTGCGGCGCACCGGCAAAGGCGTGTCGAGCATGACGACCAGCGCCACCTCCTCGCCCGCTTCTTCAAGCTGATGGGCCATCTCGAAAGCGGTGATTCCGCCACCGGAGAAGCCGCCCAGCAAGTAGGGGCCATGCTGCTGCACCTGCCGCAGCTCGGCGATGTAGTCGCGCGCGGCCTCGCGGATATCGCGGTGCGGCTGGTCGTCGCCATAAAGCCCGCGGGCCTGCAGCCCGTAGAACGGCCGGTCGCTGCCGATCAGGTTGGCGAGATGGCGCAGGTTGAGCACGTTGCCGAACATGCCGGCCACGAGGAAGAAGGGCGTGCGCGCACTGCCCTCGCCCTCGTGCATCGGCACCACGTGGGTGAACCGCCGCTCGTCCTCCTTGGCCCCTTGCGGGGCTGCCTCGGCGGTTTGCGGTCCGACGCGGGCCTCGATCAACGCGGCGCAGGCGCGGATGGTGGGCGCCTCGAAGAGCACGGATATCGGGAACTCGGCGCGATAGGTCTTCTTGATCATCGCAAAGAGCCGCACGGCGATCAGGCTGTGACCGCCCAGATCGAAGAAATTGTCCTCGGCACCGACCTGGCTGAGGCCCAGAAGCTCCTGCCAGAAGCCGGCGAGCGAGCGTTCGATATCGCTCTCGGGTTCGACGAAATCGGTGTCGAGGTCGGGGCGTTCGAACTGCTGGCCGCCGGCCTGCGCCGCGCCACTCTCGCCCGCCTGGGCGATCAGCGCCGGCAGGTCGAGCGACGAGACGACGAGCTGCGGCAGATCGGTCGCCAATGCCCGCAGGAAGGCTTCGGCGCCCTCGTCGGGGCGGATGCCCTGGCCCAGGTTGTGCTGCAAGCGCTCTTCGGCGGGCGAGAGCGGCTGGATGTCCTGGGCCTTGTCAAAGCGCAGCTCGGTCGGTGCGGGCCTTGGCGCCTGGCCGAAGCCGCCGGTGTCGAGCCGCTTGATCGAGAAGCCCTCGATGGCGACGCAGATATTGCCCTCGGGGTCGGTCAGGGTGATGTCGAAGCGGGCCACCGGGTCGCTGGCGCGATTGGTACCACGGTTTCGCACCCAGCTTACCAGCCGCTCCGGCAGCGGGCCGAAGACCTGGACCTGGCCATAGGACATCGGCACCCAGAGCGCGCCGGGGTCGTAGCCCTCGATCAGTTCCATCGCCCAACCGGTGGCGATATCCATAAGCGCCGGGTGCAGCAGGGTCCGGTCCTGCGCGGCCTCGGCCGGCAGCACCAGATCGGCGATGCCTTCGCCCGTGCCCAGCGCGGTCGCGCGCAGCACCCGCCAGCGCGGGCCGAAATCGAGGTGCTTCTCCTGCGCCGAGCGCAGCGGCACGTCGCTGAACTGGCCGCCCGCGCAGCGCGCGCGTATGGCGGCGAGGTCGACCGGCGGCGGCGTGACCTGCGGGCGCAGGGCAATGTCGGCCTCGGCGTGCAATTGCCAGCCGATGCGGCCCTCATGCGGCACGGCGCTGCGCAGCTGCAGGGCGTAGCCCGCGTCGGAGCGGCGCAGATGCAGGCGAATGTCGGTCGCGGCACCATCGGGGGTGTAGAGCGGCCGCAGAAAGGTCAGGTCGCGGATCACGAAGGGCCCGGTCTCGCCCTGCGCAGCCAAGGCCTCGGCCGCCAGTTCCAGCGTGCCGGTGCCGGGCAGCAGTGCCTTGCCGTCACGGGTGCGGTGTTCGTCCAGCGCCCAGCGCTCTTCGGGCCGCCAGGTTGCTTCGAACATCCGCGCGCCGGTATCATCGAAGGTGGCCACGTCGAGCAGCGGCTGGCCTGCCGGCTCTCGCGGCGGATCCGGCAGGTCGCCGGTGCGCTCGGCCACGGCCTGGGCGGCCATGCCGACCTCGGCCCAGATGCCCCAGTTCAGCGCCAGCACCCGAGTCGCGCCGCCCTGGCGGGCATGGGCAAAGGCGTTGAGGTATTCGTTGGCGGCGACGTAATCCACCTGCCCCGCCGGGGCGGTGACGGTCGAACTAGAGGAAAACAGCACCAGCCAGTCGAGCGCGCCATCAGGGAAGACCTCGGCCAGCACTTTGGTGCCGTGAATTTTCGGGGTCAGCACGTTTTCGATGCCGATCTGCGTCTTGGTCAGCAGCGGCGCATCGTCGACCACGCCGGCGGCATGGATGACGCCGTGGATCGGGCCAAAGTGCGCCTGCGCCTCGGCGGCCACCGCCTGCATCTGCTGCAGGTTGCTGACGTCGGCCTCGCCCAGCAGAACCTCGGCGCCCTGCGCCTCCAGCGCCTCGACCGCTTCGATCCGGCTGGTGGTGGCATCCTGCGGGCCGTGGCTGCGGCGGTACTTGTCCCAGCTGGCGCGATCAGGCAGCGCACTGCGCGAGACCAGCACGATATGCCGCGCACCTTCGTCGACCAGCCGCCGCGCGATGCTGAGACCGATGCCGCCGAAACCGCCGGTGATCAGGTAGGTGCCGCCGTCGCGCACGCGGGGCGTTTCCGTCGCGGTGAGCGGCAGGGCGCAGGGGGCGCGGACAAAGCGTTTGGCGCCGCGCAGCGCGGCCTCGGTATTGGCTGGCGGGGCCAGCAGGTCTTCGAGCACCTGCAGGGCCAGCGGCTCCAGCCGGTCCTTGCGGGTGCGGCCCTCGGTCAGCTCCAGGTCGACCATGGCGGTGGTGACGCCCGGCAGTTCGCGGGGGATCACCCGGAGGGGGCCGGCGAGAGTGGATTTCTCGGGCCAGCGCAGCGCCTCCTGCCGGACCCGGGCGGCGCCATTTGTAAAGGCAGTGAGGTGCAGCGGCTTGGGCAGGCTCTCCTCTTCCATCGCCTGGGCGAGAAACAACAGCGAGTAGAAGCCATGCTCCTGCACCCGGTGGAAATAGGAAGAGCCGGGACGGTGGCTTTCGTCGCGGGTAACCAGCCAGAAATGCGCCACGCGGCCGGGCACCACGCCATGGGCCATCAGGTCGCGGATCAGCAGGTCATAGCCCTCGCGGCCACGTTCCGGCGCCAGCACGTAAGAGCCATCGGCAGCGCGAGCAAAGGCATCGCCGGGCCAGACCTCGATGACGGTGTGATTGGCACCGCGCAGCTGATCGGCGACGCGGCGCGCAAGGCCCGCGTCGTCCATGAACATCAGCCAGGTTTCCGGCGTGGTCAGATGCAGCTCGGTCTCGACATCCACCTCGCAGGCCGCAAGGCCGGGCACCCAGGCCATGCGGCTGGCCCAGGTCTCGATCTCGTCGGAGCGGGTCAGGAAGCTGTCGGCGGGGGTGGCGCGGGCCTGGCTTGGTTCGATGAAATAGGTCTGATGCTGGAAGGCATAGGTCGGCAGCACCACGCGGTTGCGCCGCGCCTCGCCCCAGACCTGTCCCCAGTCGATCGCCACGCCCAGCGCCGAGAGCCGGCCGAGGGCGGCGAGGAAATAGGCGTCGTCGGGCACCCGGTCCTCGGGGTGGCGCAGGCTGCCCAGCACCTGATTGGCGGGCAGGTCGGGGTGCAGCCGGGCCAGCGAGGCCAGCGCCTTGCCGGGGCCGACCTCGAGAAAGACGCGCGGCTGGGTCCGGGCCAGCGTGCCGATGCAATCAGCAAAGCGGACGGTGTTGCGCAGATGGCCAACCCAATAATCGGGGTCCGTGGCCTCGGCATCGGTGAGCGGCTGGCCGGAGCGGTTGGAGATGATCGGGATCTGCGGCGGGCGCAGCGTCAGACCCTGCAGATAGGCGCGGAATTCACCCAGGATCGGCTCGAGCATGGCGGAATGGGCGGCAATGTCGATGGCCACGCGTTGGCAGTCGATGCCCTCGGCGGTGAGCCTCTTTTGCAGCGCGTCGAGCGCGGCCTGCGGGCCGGAAGCGACCGAAAGCTCGGGCGCATTGACCGAGGCGAGGTCGAGATCGGCGCCGAGGTAGGGCATCAGCGCCTCGGCCGAGAGCGAGACCGAGAGCATGCCGCCCGAGGGCACCGTATCGAACAGCCGGCCCCGCAGATGGACAAGGCCGATGCAGTCCTCGAAAGTCATCACGCCGGCGAGGCAGGCGGCGGTGTTCTCGCCCATGGAATGGCCGACCAGCGCCACCGGTTCGACGCCCCAGCTCTGCCAGAGCTTCGCCAGCGCGTATTCGACGATCATGATGAGCGGCAGTTGCACCGAGGGCCGGGTCAGCCGCTCATCGGCCCTTTGCCGGTCCTCCTCGCGCGGGAGCCAGAGCGCGCGGATGTCGTAATCGAGCCGCGGCTGCAGGATCTCGAGCCCGGCGTCGATCCAGTCGGCAAAAACCGGCTCGGTCTCGTAGAGATCGCGCGCCATGCCGGCATATTGCGCGCCGCCGCCGGGGAACATGAAGACCACCTCGGGCACGGCATCCAGCGCCGTATGGGCAAAGACCCTCCGCGGATCGAGGGTTTCCAGCAGTTCAGCGGCCTGCTCGTGGCTCTCGGCCACCAGCACCCGGCGGTGCTCGAACTTGCGCCGTCCGGTCTCCAGGGTAAAGGCGACATCGGCGAGGCTCTGCTCGGGATGGGCGCGCAGATGGGCGGCGAGCTTGCGGGCATTGGCCTCGACCGCCGCCTTGGTGCGGCCGGTCACGGTGAGGATCTGGAACGGCCAGTCGCTCGCTTCCGAGGCGGGGCGCTCGGGCGCCTCCTGCAGCACCACATGGGCATTGGTGCCGCCGACGCCCAGCGAATTGACCCCGGCGCGGCGCGGGCCGTTGCGCGGCGCCCAGGGCGTCAGCCGGTCATTGACACGGAAGGGCGAGGTCTCGAAATCGATCGCCGGATTGGGTTTTTCGTACCCAAGGCTCGGCGGCATCTCTTTGTGGGTCAAGGCCAGCGAGGTCTTGATCAGGCTGGCCACACCCGCCGCGGTATCCAGATGGCCGATGTTGGTCTTGACCGAGCCGATGCGGCAGAAGCCGGTCTGATCGGTGGTCTCCTCGAAGGCCTGGGTCAGCGCCGCGACCTCGATCGGATCGCCCAGATAGGTGCCGGTGCCGTGGCATTCGATGTAATCCACCGTCTCGGCGCTGATGCCGGCCATGGCCTGTGCCTCGGCAATCGCCGCCGCCTGGCCCTCGACCGACGGGGCGAGGTAGCCGGCCTTGGCGGCGCCATCGTTGTTGACGGCAGAGCCCTTGATGACTGCCCAGATGTGATCGCCGTCGCGCAGCGCATCCTTGAGCCGGCGCAGCACCACAACGCCGACGCCGGAGCCAAAGACCGTGCCCTGAGCCCGGTGATCGAAGGCGTGGCATTCGCCGTCGGGAGAGAGGATCTCGTTTTCCTTGTAGAGATAGCCGCGGCCCTGCGGCAGCTCGATGGTGGCGCCCCCGGCCAGCGCCATGTCGCATTCGCCGTTGATCAACGACTGCGCGGCGTAATGCGTCGCCACCAGCGAAGTCGAGCAGGCGGTCTGCAGATTCAGCGAGGGGCCCTTGAGGTCGAGGATATGGCTCAGGCGGGTGGCCATGAAATCCTTGTCATTGCCGGTGTGGCGCAGCAGGAACATGCCGGTCTGGTCCACCAGATCGGGGTTGGAGCAGACGTTGAAATAGAAATAGCTGCCCATGCCGCAGCCGGCAAAGACACCGACCGGGCCGGGCGCGGCCTCTGGCGGGCGGCCGGCGGTTTCCATCGCCTCCCAGGCGCATTCGAGGAACTGCCGGTGCTGCGGATCCATGATCGCGGCATCCTTGGGCGACAGGCCGAAGAACTCGGCGTCGAAATCGGCGAAACCGTCGAGCGGCGCGGCAAAGGGCACGTAATTGCGGTGGCGCATCAGGCCCGGGCTTTCGCCAGCCTCGCGCAGCGCCTCTTCGTCCAGCCGGACGATGGACGAGCGGCCCGCGCGCAGGTTGTCCCAGAAGGCCTCGATCGACGAGGCACCGGGCAGGCGCGCCGCCATGCCGACAATGGCAATATCGGTCTCGCTTATGTCTGCGAGGTCGTCATGAACACACATACTGTAATCCTGCGCTTGCGCCGGGTGTCTGGATACCGAAAAATCTTGGTGAAATTAGGGCGACCGCGCAAATCGGCGGTGTGGCCGTGCCTTGCTGTCATGGCTGTGCCCCCGGCATCAGCCGCAGGATCGCCTCGGCATTGATTGCCCAAGCGCCCAGCGCGATCACCACGCCGACGGCGGCAAAGACCAGGTCATGCAGCGGATCCCAGGCCTGCATCTTGCGCGCCAGCCGCACCACCACCGGGTAGACCGCGATCATCGCAATCCCCTGCCCCGCCAGCGCACCCAGCAGCCCGCCGAACTGCAGGCCCGCCAGCAGCCCGGTGACCATCAGGCAGGCTCGCGTCGCCTGCAGCATGAAGAAGCGGCGGCTGTCGCCGGCGGCCACCGCCGTCTGGTCATAGGTCAGCGCCACGATCAGGGGGATTTGCACGATGGCGATCACCACCGCCACCGGCCCGGCCATCGCGTAGCGCGGATCATAAAGCAGATCGACCAGCCAGACGCCCGAGGCGGCAAACACCGCCTGCAGCGCCATCAGCGCGGTCGAGACCAGCACCCGCATCTTGCGCAGCTTGGCGAAGTTTGCAGGATCGGCACCCGGCGGAGTTTCGCGGTAGATCGGGATCAGCACCTTGCGGGTGATCATCAGCCCCAGCATCATCGGAAAGGAGGCGAGGAAATAGCCGATGTTGTAGACGCCGAACTGGTCGATCGGCAGGTAACGGCCGAGGATGATCTTGTCGCCTTGGTGAAACAGGAACCCCACCAGCGTCGACAGGAAGATCCACTTGCCGAAATGGATCAGCTCCTGCGCGGCGGGCCTTTCCCAGCGGAAATGGTTGCGCCGCCCCGGCAGGAAGACCGAGTTCAGCCAGAGCTGCGCCAGCATCGACAGCACGCCCGAGATCACCAACGCCCAGACCGAGCGCAGCCAGAACGCCAGCGACACCGCGAGGACAATGCCGATCACCTGGGTGCCGATGTCGAGCAGCGTCACCCGGCCCAGCATCAGGTGGCGGTTGGCGGTCTCCATCTTGGTCGGGTTGAAACCCTGGACGATCAGCGTCACCGCCATGGCAGGCAGCAGCAGCATCAGCATCGGCTCGCCGTAGATCTGCGCCGCGGGCCAGGCCAAGGCACAGGCGGCCAGCCAGAGACAGAAGCCGCGCACCACCTGGATGGTCCAGGCGGTATCGAGGAAATCCGGGTCGTCGCCGCGCTTGCTCTGCTGGATCGCCGGGGCGACGCCCACGTCGGAAAACATCTGCAGCCCCTGCAGGAAGACCATGGTCAGGGCCATCATGCCAAAGGCTTCGGGGAAGAGCAGCCGGGTCAGGATCAGGTTCGAGGCCAGCCGGATCAGCTGGGCCGAGCCGAAGCCGCCCAGCGTGAAAAGCGCCGAGCGCAACGCCCGCGCGGTCAGCGAGCTGCCGCGGAATTTCTGCACCATGGCAATCATCGGCCGCGGCTCCAGCCGCTGTCGCCACCCAGCCGCGTGGCCAGCGCCACCCCGGCATAGACGACAAAACCCGATGGATCGCCCAGCGCCAGCCGCAGCTTGCGCGCGAGGCTCACCGGCGGCTTCTCGTCATTTGCGGCGAGCGCCGGATAGGCCCGGTGGATCTCGGTCACGCCGATGTTCTGCCGTCGCCGCACCCGCACCAGCGCGCGCCAGCCCTCGACCAGCGGCCAGCGATAGCGGCCGGGGACCGCGTGGCGCTCTGCCGCGGTGAACTGCAGCCTGGCAAATGTGTCGTCGGAAATGATCTGCGGCCAGTCACCCCAGCGGGCACGACCGCCGGCATTGACCGCGAACAGCCCGCAGCCCGGCACGCCCTGGGCGATGAACGGCACCTTGCGGTAAATCCGGGCGTAGGCACGCGACACGGCGGAGCGCGGGAGCATGATCTCGAGCCGACCGCTGGCATAGGCGGGCGCGGCGCCGCTCAGGTGCTCTTCCAATTGTCCCAGGACCTCTTCATCGACCTCGACGTCAGCATCGAGATAGGCACGCACCGGCGCCCGGACAATCGCGTCACCGGCATTGAGCGCCGCGATCTTGCTGCCTTGGGTGAGCTCGATCACATCCAGCCGCCAACCGCGGGCGGCAAACGCCTCGGAAAACCCCCGCGCCAGTGCGGCGGTGTCATCGCGGCAGCCGTTGGCAACGACGATGACCTGGGCGCGCGACGGGCCCCGCGACGCCAGAACGGCGGCGAGACAGGGCCGGATCCACTCTGCCTCGTCGTGGGCGGGGAGCACCACGGCGAGTTGGTATTGCGCCTCTTCTGGCACCACAGGGCCTCACATGCGATAAGTTCAGCATCCGGGACTATACATGCAACTGTGGCCAAACCATGATGCGGCGCAGAAATTCCGCGGAAAGTCGCCCATGTCCCAGCCCGACACGCTTGGTTATCTTGTGCCCCAGTTTCCGGGCCAGACGCATATCTTCTTCTGGCGCGAGATTGCCGCGCTTGAAGCCATGGGCGTCACGCCAGTGCTGTTTTCGACCCGAAGGCCGCCGGCTGGCCTGATCGCGCATGACTGGTCAGAGGCGGCGATGGCGCGCACCACCTATCTGGGCGAGGTCTCCCTGCGCCGCGCTGCGCGGGTGCTGCCGCGCCTGCCTTGGGGCGCGCTTCTGCGCGAAGCAGGGCGCGACGGGATCGCGGTGCTGAAGGACGTGCTGGTCTGCGCCGCCGCCGGCGAGGCGCTACGCGACCACTGCGCGCGGCAGGGGATTTCCCATGTCCACGTGCATTCCTGCGGCCGCGCCGCGCTGATCGCCGCCTTTGCCCGGCATCTTGGGGGGCCTGGGTATTCTCTGACCCTGCATGGCCCGCTGTCGGACTACGGCCCCGGCCAGCGCTACAAGTGGCGCCATGCGCGCTTTGCCACGGTGATCACCAGGAAGCTGATCGCCGAGATGCAGGCCGAATTGCCCAAGGACCTGCCGCCGATGATCCTGCGGCCGATGGGCGTCGACACCGACTACCTGCGCCGCGACACGCCCTATCGCCCGGTGCAGCCCGGCGAGGCGCTCAGAGTCTTTGCCTGCGGACGGCTCAACGTCGTCAAGGGCCACCAGGACCTGATCGAGGCGGTGCGCCAGCTGCGCGCCGCAGGCCATGACGTGACGCTGGAGATCGCCGGGCAGGACGACGATGGCGGCGGCGGCTTCCGGCTGGTGCTGGAGCAGTTGATCAAGCAGCACCGGCTGCAGGACCACGTGCGCCTGCTGGGCGCGATCGACGCGGCTTCGGTCAAGGCCCGGCTGCTCGAGGCACATGTCTTTGCGCTGGCCAGCTGGCACGAGCCTTTGGGCGTGGCCTACATGGAGGCGATTGCCTGCGGCGTGCCCACCATCGGCACCGCGGCGGGCGGCGTGCCCGAGCTGATCGACGACGGCGTCGAGGGGCTTCTGGTGCCGCCGAAAGCCCCCGAGGCACTGGCCGCAGCGCTGTTGCGCATCGCCGAGGACCCTGCGCTGGCCCAGCGCCTCAGCACCACCGGCCGCGCCCGGATCGAGCGCGACTACAGCGCGCGGCTGGGGGCTGAGGTGATCGTGTCGGAGATGCGCAAGGCTTTGGGGTGACTTTGACCGTTGCGCGACACGCGCCCCGGACTTGATCCGGGGCCTCGTGGAGGCAGGCCTGGAGGTCCCGGATCAAGTCCGGGACGGCGGTGCCTTGTAAGGTGCCGGGGTCGCTTTACGCCAACCCGGCGAGGGCACGGCGCCCAACCGGAACAGGCGCCAAACGCAGCCCCGGACCCTGATCCGGGGCCTCATGAGGTGAACCTTGGATATCTCACGACACCCCTCTGCGCCCCCCTACTCCCGCAAGATCGCATTCCGCCACTCGTTCTCGAACGCCGCCCGCTTGAGCTGGTCAAGGTAAACCAGCAGACCGGGCCCGAGGTTGATCCGGCTCAGCGCCATCTCGCTGTTGCTCAGCCAGCGGTCGACCGAGAGCGCCGGGTCGCGGCCGAAGGCCTGCGCCAGGATGTGGTCGACGAAATCCCCCGCCAGCTCCGGCTCCGGCGCCTCGACCGGGATCACCACGGTGCGCAGCATGATGGTGGTGAAATCCGAGGGCAGGATGATGCTGATCCCCGAGACATCCTGGCGCTGCAGCGCATAACTGCCCAAGACGTTGTAGGCGACGTAGAGATCGCCAGAGGACACCGCGTCGATCATCTCGGAGGTGCAGCAGTAAAGCCGCGCGCCCAAGCCCCCCATCACCTCGGTCAGCCGCCAGTAGGTCTCGGACACCCGGCTCTCCTGGGTGGCAAAGAGATAGCCCAACCCCGAGACCCGCACGTCATAGGTGCCCACCTTGCCGCGAAACCGCTCGGGGTTGCGGCGCAGCACGTCGATCAGGCCCTGGCGACTGCGCGGTATCCCCTCGGCGGCAAAGGCAGCATCCGAGACGACGATCGCCGCCGGCTCCTGGGTGAAGGCAAAGACCATGTCGTTCCATTTGGCCCAGGCTGGCAGATCGCGCGTCACCTCGGAGCTGTGGCGTTGCACGTGGCCGTCGTTGGCCAGCTTGGTCTGCAGGTCCATGGCACTGGAGATCACCAGATCATAAGCCGCCTGACCGCCGGTCATCTCGGCCATGACATCGGCGGAGCTGGCGACAATATAATCGATGGACACCCCCGGCACGGTGGCCAGATAGCTCTCGATCCGCGGCGCAAAGATCGCGGTGTCCGTTGTCGAGAGAATGCGCAGGCGGCGCGTCGCATCCGCCGGGCCGAAGAGCGTGCGGTCCTCGATCTCCAGCGCTGCCACCGCAGTGGCGGCCAGTGTCAGGACAAGGGAAAGAACAAACTGGCGCATGCACCACCTCCTGGCTGGGTTTCGAGCCGCAGGCTGCCGCCATGGGCGGCCACAACGTCTTGCACGATGGTCAGCCCGAGGCCCGAGCCCACCACTCCCTTGGCATTGCTGCCACGGGCAAACCGCTCGGTCAGGGCGGATTCGGCACCCTCGGGAAAGCCCGGCCCCTCGTCCTGCACGGCCAGGCGAATGCCGCCGGCCTCGCGCATCAGCGAGATCTCGATGCGGGTGTCGGCGGGGCTGTACTTGATGGCATTGTCGAGCAGGTTGCGCACCGCACTTTGCAGCAGGATCGCGTCGCCGCTGATCTCGCCCGGCTCCGAGCGGGTGATCTGCAGCCCGATGTCGGCGATCTCGGCCACCGGGCGGATGCGCTCGACCGCGTCGATCATCAGCGCCTGCAGATCGACCCGTTCCTGCGCCAGGCTGTCGAGCCGGAAAGAGACCATGGCGTGATCAAGCAGCTGCCCGGCGGTGCGCGAGCTTTCGTCGATCGCCTCGATCATCTCGCGCATGGCGTCGCGGTTCTCGGGCTTGTGGATGTGGCGCTGGATGATCTCGGCCTTGGTCCGCACCACCGCCAGCGGCGTGCGCACCCGGTGCGCCGCCTCGGCGATGAAATCCTCGGACCGTTTGAGCGAGGCCTCGAGCCGCGCCATGAAACCGTTGAGCGAGGTCACCAGCCGCGCCATCTCCTGCGGGACCGGTGCGTTCACCGGCCGCAGATCGGTCGGCCCCCGGCGCGAGACCGAGGCGGTGAGCCGGTCGAGCGGCCGGATCGTCGCCCGCGCGATCAGCAGCGCCAGCAGCGCAGTCAGCACAAAGAACCCGGCCCCCACCGCCAGCGACAGCCGCGAGGTCCAGGCCAGGGTCTGGCGCTGGCCCGACAGGGTCTGCGCCACGCTGACCTCGAGCACGTTGCGCCCCAGATCGGTGGCAAAGGGCCTTGTGACGGCGGCAATCCGCACGTCCTCGCCCAGGAACTCGGCCGAGAGCTGCGCCGCGCCGCGCGCCGCCACCGTCGCCGGGCGCGGCAGATCGGCATAGCCGGTCAACAGCTCGTCCCCAAGCCGCACCGCATAGAACACCCGCTCGTCGGTGATGCTGTCGAGCATCGAGAGCGCCGCATAGGGCAGGTCGACCATGACCGAACCATCGACGATCCGCGCACTGTCGAGCACCGAGAGCGCCGAGGCGGTGAGGATGTTGTCCTGGCTCTGCTGCGCCACTTGCCGCGCCACCGATTGCACCAGGAAATAGACCAGCACCGCCAGCACCGCCGAGGCGCAAAGCAGGAACACCAGCAGCCGGCGGCGGATCGAGCCCTGGACCACCGGCTGGGTCATGTCCGCTCCAGCTTGTAGCCAAGCCCGCGCACGGTGGTAATGGTCACATCGGTGCCGGCCAGATGCTTGCGCAGCCGCGCCACATAGACCTCGATGGCGTTCTCCGAGACGTCCTCGTCATAGGAGAACAGCCGGTCGACCAGCACCGGCTTGGAAAAGATCATCCCCGGCGCATTGATGAACACCTCGAAAAGCCGCAGCTCTCGGGTGCGCAACTGGATCGCCTCGGCGCCCACATGCAGCACGCCGCTGGCCGAATCAAAGCGAATCGCCCCGAGGGTCAGAACGCTGCTGGCGCTGCTGCCCCTGCGGCGCAGCACGGCGCGGCAGCGCGCCTCGAGCTCGGCGAAATCGATCGGTTTGACCATGTAATCATCGGCCCCGAGATCGAGCAGGCTGATCCGGTCCGACACCTCCGAGCGGGCGGTCAGCACGATGGTCGGCGTCCGGTTCTCGGTCAGGCGCAGGTGGGTGAGAAAGCTGCTGCCATCGCCGTCCGGCAACATAATATCCAGCAATATCATGTCGTAAGAGGTGGTCGCCACGAAATCCTGGGCGGTCTCAAGGTCGCCGGCATGGTCGACGACGTGACCGTCGAGACTGAGCCGGTCGACCACCGCCGCGGCCAGCGGCGCATTGTCCTCGATCAGCAAGAAGCGCACCCGCCCTGTCTCCTTCTGCAACCCATGTCAGCTTGGTGTCAGGTTTTGCGACCAAACCCCCTTTCACATGACGTGCATATGTCATGCCGTCAAACGGGAGGAAAAGATTATGACATTCGCTCTGGGCCGTCGCGCCCTTCTGGCCGCCGCTGCGGCCGTCGCCTTCACCGGTCCGGCTTTTGCCGAAGGCCACCAGATGCTCGACAAGATCCACTTCCTGATCCCCGGCGGCGCCGGCGGCGGCTGGGACGGCACCGCGCGCGGCACCGGCGAGGCGCTGACCAAGGCGGGCCTCGTGGGCAATGCCTCCTACGAGAACATGTCCGGCGGCGGCGGCGGCAAGGCGATCGGCTATCTGATCGAGAACGCCGAGAGCAACCATGACACGCTGATGGTCAACTCGACCCCGATCATCATCCGCTCGCTGACCGGCGTCTTCCCGCAGAACTTCCGCGACCTGACGCTGGTGGCCGGCACCATCGGCGACTATGCCGCGCTGGTGGTCAATGCCGACAGCGACGTCGACAACATGGAAGACCTGCTCGCCGCCTACGAGGCAGACCCCAATGCCACCGCCATCGGCGGCGGCTCGGTGCCCGGCGGTCTCGACCATCTGGTCGCGGCCATGGTGATGGAAGCGGCCGGCAAGGACCCGCTGCAGGTCAAGTACATCCCCTATGACGCCGGCGGCAAGGCGATGGCCGCGCTGCTCTCGGGCGAGATCACGGCGCTGTCGACCGGCTTCTCCGAAGCGGTTGCGCTGGCCGAGGCCGGCGAGGTCAAGATCATCGGCGTCACCTCCGATGAGCGCGTGCCGGCCTACGAGGACGCCCCGACGATGAAGGAACAGGGAATCGACACCACCTTCGTCAACTGGCGCGGCTTCTTCGGCGCCCCGGGCCTGCCCGAGGACAAGGTGGCGATGTACCAGGACGCCATCGCCAAGATGTACGAGACCGAGGAATGGGAAGCCGTGCGCGCGCGCAACGGCTGGGTCAACATCCACAATTCCGGCGACGACTTCCGCACCTTCCTGGAAGACCAGGAAAAGGTCATCGGCGACCTGATGAAGAAGCTGGGCTTCCTCTGATACGTCCATGGCGCTTTCGCGGGCGGGCGTCGCAGCCCCCCGCACACTCAAAGGCATCCGAGCAGAAAGGAAGGGGGGACTCCATGTCCTCCCTTCCCTGAAAGGTCCAAGACCCTTCCCCTTGCACGGTCATCGGCTCCTCAGCCTGTACCGTGTTCGCAGGATGCCGCAGAATTCGTTAAGATAGTCTTTCCTCTTGCCGAAAATACCCTCGGGGGGCCGCCCATGGCGGCGGGGCAGAGCCCCACCCTGTGCCCGGCCAGAGACAAGCACCCCTCAAGGAGACCCTGGATGGCCCTCGATCGCTGGATTGCCTTCATCATACTCTGCGTCGCCCTGGCCTATGCCTATGCGGCCTTCTTCACCATGGACCAGCTGCTGCCGCCCTTCATGCAGCGCAACCCGATCTGGCCCAGCACCTTTCCAAAGGTGCTTTCGGTCCTCGCCATCCTGACCTCGCTGGTCATCCTCTTCGGGCTGGAAAAGGCCGCCGAGAGCGATGCCGAGCCGGAAATCGACTACCGCCGCCTTGGCGATTACCACCTCTGGCAGGCGATCGCGCTGCTGGCGCTGATGGTGGCCTATGCGCTGCTGCTGCGCCCGGCGGGTTTCCTGCTGTCGACGGTGGGCTTCCTTGCCGGCGGCGCCGCCATCCTCGGCGAGCGCAAGTTCCACATCCTGCTGCCGATCACCATCTTCGCCACCGGCGTGGTCTGGTACCTGGTCGAGCAGGTCCTGGGCATCTTCCTGCGCCCGCTGCCGTTTTTCCTGTGAGGAGACAGAGACATGCTTGAAGGACTTCTCATCGGCCTGCAAACGGCCCTGTCGCTCCAGAACCTGCTGATGGTGATCGCCGGCTGCCTGATCGGCACGTTCATCGGCATGCTGCCGGGCCTCGGTCCGATGTCGATCATCGCCATCATGATCCCGGTCGCCATCTCGATGGGCGACCCCTCTGCTGCGCTGATCCTGTTGGCGGGCGTCTACTACGGCGCGATCTTTGGCGGCTCGACCTCCTCGATCCTGCTCAACGCCCCCGGCGTGGCCGGCACCGTGGCCAGCAGTTTCGATGGCTATCCGATGGCCCGCAAGGGACAGGCCGGCAAGGCGCTGACCATCGCCGCCATCGCCAGTTTCGCCGGCGGCACCATCGGCGCCCTGCTGTTGATGATCTTCGCCCCGGCGCTGTCCTCGGTGGCGCTGCTGTTCCACTCGGCGGAATATTTCGCGCTGATGGTGGTCGGCCTCTCGGCGATTGCCGCCTTTGCCGGCACCGGCCAGGTGGCCAAGGCGGTGCTGATGACCCTGCTGGGCCTGATCATGGCCACGGTGGGCGAAGGCGCGCTCTTCAACCTGCCGCGTTTCACCATGGGGATCATGGACCTGCAGTCGGGCTTCGGCTTCATCACCCTCGCCATGGCGATGTTCGCCCTGCCAGAGGCGCTCTTTCTCGTGCTGAAAAAGCGCGAGATGTCGGGCGACGGCGGCAAGATCGACAACCTGCGCATCAGCGGCGCCGAGGCGCGCGCCATCGCGCCGGTGATCGGCCGGCAGTCGCTGCAGGGCTTCTTCATCGGCGTCCTGCCCGGCGCCGGCGCCACCATAGCCAGCTTCCTGGGCTACGCGGTGGAACGCAACATCGCCACCAAGGCCGAGCAGGAGGAATTCGGCAAGGGCTCGATCAAGGGCCTGGCCGCACCGGAAACCGCCAACAACGCCGCCTGCACCGGCTCCTTCGTGCCGCTACTGACCCTGGGCATCCCCGGCTCCGGCACCACGGCGATCCTGCTGGGCGCGCTGATCGCGCTCAACGTCACGCCGGGCCCGCGGCTGATGGTGGACGAGCCGCAGGTGTTCTGGGCGGTGATCATGTCGATGTTCATCGGCAACCTGGTGCTGCTGATCCTCAACCTGCCGCTCATTCCCTATATCGCCAAGGTGCTGTCGATCCCGCGCAACTACCTGATCCCCTTCATCTTGTTCTTCACCCTGATGGGGGCCTACATCGGCCAGAACAATGCCACCGAGCTGCTTCTGCTGGTGGGCTTCGGGGTCTGCGCCACGGCGCTGAAGTTCGCCGACTATCCGCTGGCGCCGCTGCTGATCGGCTTCATCCTCGGCGGCATGATGGAGAACAACTTTGCCCGCTCGATGCAGCTTTATGACGGCATGGGCTTCATCCTCGACCGGCCGATGACCCTGGCGCTTCTGGTGGTTGCCGCGCTGCTGGTGATCCTGCCGAGCTACCGCGCCCACCGGGCCCGCGCCCGCGCCAAGGGTGTGGCCGAAGGCGACTGATACGGCGGCGGGCGGGGGCCTGTCCCCGCCCGCGCGACCATTCCTCAGGCCGCAGCGTCCAGCGACGCGGCCTTGCGCGTCAGGGCGGCCACCGTCGCCTCGGCCACCCGGCCCAGCCGTTCCCCCGCAGCATCATCCAGTCCCGCGCCGCGCAGCTTGGCGGCCTCTTCGATCTCGCCCAGCGTGCCGCGCAGGGCCACCGCGCCGACCAGCGCCGCCGAGCCGGCGAGCTTGTGCGCCGCCTTGCCCAGTGCCTCGACATCGCCGGCCCGGTCCAGCGCGATCAGCGCCGGCACCGCCGCCTCGATCTCGGCGCAGACCTTGTCGAGCGTTGTCCTGAAGGCCAGTGGCGAAAGCACATCGCCCAGTTCGTCGAGCACCCGGCCGTCGACCGCGGTGCATTTCTGCGCCTCGGAACCAGCCTCTGCGCCCGGCGCGTTCTGCGCCACGGCTTCGTAGAGCTGCTGCACGCGGATCGGCTTGGACAGGCAGGCGCTCATGCCGGCCTTGCGGAACCGGGCGCATTCGCCGGGCATGGCATGAGCGGTCAACCCGACGATCGGCGTCCGGCAGTTCGGGCCGTGGCCAGCGCGGATTGCCTCGGTCGCCTTGATGCCGTCCATCCGCGGCATGCTGACATCCATCAGGATCACGTCATAAGCCCGGCCCTGAGCCATCTCGACCCCTTCCAGCCCGTCGCGCGCCTCGGTGATGGCGTGGCCCGCCCGGGTCAGCAGTTCCCGCGCCACCATGCGGTTGGTCTCGTTGTCCTCGACCAGCAGGATATCCAGCGGTGCGACCGGTCCGTCGCGGAGGGGCACGGCGCCATGCGCGGCCGGCACCGCATCCTCGGCGGTCCTGGCGGCGGTGTCATCCCAGCGCAGCGGCAGCCGGAACCAGAAGCGGCTGCCGACGCCCGGCGTGCTCTCGACGCCGATCTCGCCGCCCATCGCCTGCACGATGCGGCGCGAGATCGCGAGGCCCAGCCCCGAGCCGTCAGCATTGCGGGCATAGCCGGTTTCCAGCGTCACGAAGTCGTCGAACACCCGGCCCTGCTGGTCCTCGGGAATGCCGATGCCCGAGTCGATGACGCTGAATTCCATCTCGGTCAGGCCGTGCTCCTGCCGCCGCGGGGTGGCCTGAACGGTGATCCGGCCGGCATCGGTGAACTTCACCGCATTGCCGATCAGGTTGACCAGAACCTGCCGGATGCGGTGGCTGTCACCCGTCAGCGCATGGTCCGGCGCGGTCAGGGTGCTGACCAGCTTCAGGTTCCTGGAGGTGGCGGCAGAGCCGGTCACCTGAATGGCGTTGCCGACGATTTCCTCGACGTCGATCGGCGTGCTCTCCAGCCGCAACGAGCCGGTCTCGGCCCGGCTGACATCCAGCACGTCGTTGATCTGCCGCAGCAGATGCTCGCCGGCGGTGCTGGCGGTATCGGCATAGGTCGACTGCTCTTCGGTCAGCTCGGTGCTGCGCAGCAGGTCGACCGCGCCGAGGATGCCGTTCAGCGGCGTGCGCATCTCGTGGCTCATCACCGCGATGAAGTCGGACTTGAGCTTGCTCGCCGCCTCGGCCTGTTCCTTGGCATTGAGCAGCTCGCGGCTGCCCTGCCGATAGACCAGCACCGAGATCAGCCCGACCAGAAGCACACCGCCGAGAATCGCCCCGAGAAAGAACCACGAAGTGTCGCGGACAAAGGCCTTTTCGTTGGGCACCGCCGCCAGCTGCCAGCTGCCGTTGGGCAGGACGACCTCGGCAAAGGTGCTGGCGGTGTCGAAGACGCCGGCCTCGCCCACGATCAGCGCGCCGTCGGTCCCGAGCGCGTCGACACCGCGAATGGCCAGATCGACCCGCGGATCGATCCCGCCCAGCCCGGCATCGGCAAAGAGCGCGTCGACATCGATCAGGATGGTTGCAAAGCCCCAGAATTCGTCGAACCCGGTGCGGCTCTCGAAGCCTTCGAGAAAGATCGGCAGGCGGGCGATGATCGCGAGGCCCCCCTGCTTGAGCGTCAGCGGGCCGGCGACGATGAACTTGCGCTCTTCGATCGAGCGCAGCACCGCCGGGCGCCGCGCCGGATCGGCGATCAGGTCATGGCCGATGGCGGCACGGTTGCGCTCGACGTCGGTGAGATAGGTGACAACCGCATCGGGGGCGAGTTGCAGGCTCATGACACCGGGCACCGATTCCTTGAGGCTGTGGGCGAAGTTCTCGAAATCCCGGGCGGTGAAGCCGGGGTTGGCCTTCACGAAGGCCTCGAGCGCAATCGGCAGGCTGAGCCGCTTGTAGAGCGCCGATTCCAGCGCCGAACGCGTCGCCATCAGCTCGCCATTGGCGAGGGTCTCGGCGTTGAAGGCATGGGATTGATCGCGTTCGCGCACATAGAGCGTGACAAGCGCGACAATCAGGGCCAGCAGCATCAGGCCGGCAAGCGTCGCCACGACAAGCGAGCGCCAGCGGATCTGCAAATATGTGGTGCGTAGGGTCATGCGGCTACCCTACACCACCCGATGCGACGCCCGGCGCGCGCAATGGGGCAGGTTCCGGTCTCAAAAGGATAGGCGGGAAGGGGTGTCGCGGCTGGCACGCCCCCGGGACAGGCGGTACTGGTGCCGGTGATAGGACTCGAACCTACGACCCCATCATTACGAATGACGTGCTCTACCAGCTGAGCTACACCGGCGCCGGTCAGGCAATTAGCACCGCCCCGATCCCCTTGCAAGCCGCGTTTGCGGCCCGTGAATGGCCCCGGGCGACCTCTGGTCAGGCGTGACAGGGCGTCGCGGGGGCGATATTCGCGGCTTTACCGGTAACAGGCTTTTGACCTTGGGTCACATCCGACATATGTAAGCCGCTCTTGTATCCCGGGCCCCCGGCCCTGCCCCTTGGCAAAGGACATCTCCGATGCTCGATCACCTCGACATGCGCAGCACGCTTGCCGAACATTATGATCTCGCCCCATCGCTCGATCTCGCCGAAGACATGGCCGATCTCTACGCGCCGATGAAGCCCTCGCTCACCCCGCCGGACTGGGCGATGTTCGCGCCCTATGTCGCGGCGATCAACCGTCTGAAAAAAGAGCGCAATGCGGTGATCCTGGCGCATAACTACATGACGCCCGAGGTCTTTCACGGCATTTCCGACGTGGTGGGCGACAGCCTGGCGCTGGCGATCAAGGCCAAGGAGGTCGAGGCCGATGTCATCGTGCAATGCGGCGTGCATTTCATGGCCGAGACCTCGAAGATCCTGAACCCCTCGAAGACCGTGTTGATGCCCGACATGGGCGCCGGCTGCTCGCTGGCCGAATCGATCACCGCCGACGGCATCGCCGAGATGCGCGCCAAGTATCCCGGCGCGCCTGTGGTCAGCTACGTCAACACCACCGCCGAGGTGAAGGCCGCCTCGGACATCTGCTGCACCTCGGCCAATGCGCTGCAGATCGTCGAGGCGATGGACAGCGACACCGTCATCATGACGCCGGACCAGTTCCTGGCCCAGAACGTCGCGGCGCAGAGCTCGAAGAAGGTGGTCTACTGGCCCGGCTCCTGCATCGTGCACGAGCTCTATACCGCCGATGAACTTAACGCCTATCGCGAGGCCAACCCCGGCGTGAAGATCGTCGCCCACCCGGAATGCAAGCCCGACGTTGTCGAGGCCGCGGATTTCACCGGCTCGACCACCGGCATGATCGACTGGGTGCGCGACACCCGGCCCGAAAAGGTGATGCTGGTCACCGAATGCTCGATGGCCGCCAATGTAGCGCAGGAGCTGCCCGAGGTCGACCTGACCAAGCCCTGCAACGCCTGCCCCTACATGAAGAAGATCACCCTGGAAAAGGTGCTCTGGTCGCTGCACACCATGCAGACCCCGGTCGAGGTTGACCCGGCTGTTGCCGAAAATGCCCGCGTCGCGGTCGAGCGGATGATCGACCTGTCGCGCAAGCTGGGGCTCTGAGACGGGTGCAGGTGGTCGAGACCACCCGCGTCGTCATCATCGGCGCCGGGCTGGGGGCGCTTTACGCGGCGCTGAAACTGGCGCCGCGTCCGGTGGTGATGATCTCGCCCGAAGTTCTGGGCGAGGGCGCGAGTTCCGCCTGGGCGCAGGGCGGGGTGGCCGCGGCGATGGACCCGGCCGACAGCCCCGAGGCGCATGCCACCGACACGGTGAAGGCCGGGGCCGGCATAGTTGACGGCACGGTGGCCGATCAGGTCGCCCGGGCTGCGCGCGACCATATCCTCGACCTCACCGACCTCGGCGCGCCGTTCGACCGCACCGACGCTGGCGGCTACGTGCTCTCGCGCGAGGCGGCGCACAGCTTTGCCCGCGTAGTGCGGGTCAAAGGCGACCAGGCCGGGGCAGAGATCATGAAGGCACTGGTGGCGCAGGTCCGCGCCACGCCCTCGGTGCAGGTGATCGAAGGCTGGTTGGCCTCGGGGCTGGAGGTCGAGGGCGGCCGTGTCACCGGCGTCACGCTGGAATCCGCAGGCGAGGGCGGCTCCGCCCCGGTGCTGTTGCGTGGCGCAGGCGTGCTGCTGGCCGGCGGTGGCTCCGGCGGGCTTTATGCGCTGACCACCAACCCCCGCCGCATCCGCGGCCAGGTGATTGGCATGGCGGCCCGCGCCGGCGCATTGATCGCCGATCCCGAGTTTGTGCAGTTCCATCCCACCGCCATCGCCTCGGGCGAAGACCCGGCACCGCTGGCCACCGAGGCGCTGCGCGGCGAGGGCGCCACCCTCGTCAACCGCGACGGCACCCGCTTCATGCCGGCGGCCCATCCCGATGCCGAACTGGCGCCGCGCGACATCGTGGCCCGCGCGGTCTTTGCCCAGACCCAAGCCGGGTTGTCGCCGATGCTCGACACCCGCGCCGCGCTCGGCGACCGCATCCTGACGCTCTTTCCCGGCGTGGCCGAGGCCTGCCTGCGCGCCGGCATCGACCCGGCGACACGGCCGATCCCGGTGGCCGCCGCCGCGCACTACCACATGGGCGGCATCGACACCGACGCCAAGGGCCGCGCCAGCCTCGGCAACCTCTGGGTCTGCGGCGAGGCGGCCTCGACCGGGCTGCACGGCGCCAACCGGCTGGCCTCGAACGGACTGCTGGAAGCGCTGGTCTATGCCCGCGCCTGCGCGCTGAGCATGGACGAGAGCCTTGGCACCGCTGCCGAGGCCCCCGAGGTGCAGCTACCGCTCCAAGCGGGCGGGCAAGCGCCCGACGAGACCGCTTTGGCCGCGCTGCGCGCCGTGATGACCGCCGATGTCGGGGTCATCCGCACGGCCACAGGCCTGCGCCGCGCGCTCACCGACATCGCCCAGCTCGAGGCCGAGAACCGCCAGAGCCAAACATTCTGCAACATGACCGCCACCGCCACGTTGATCGCCGCGGCCGCCCTCCTGCGCGAGGAAAGCCGTGGCGCGCATTTCCGCGAGGATTTCCCGCAGCCCGCGCCTGAGGCGTGGCGCAGCCGGATCACCCTCGCCGAGGCCTGCGCCCTGCGTGACCGGGTGGCACAGGAGACCCCCGCATGACCGCCCATTCCTCCGTTCCCGATCTGGTGCTCGAACCGATGCTGCGCATGGCGCTGACCGAGGATCTGGGCAGCTACGGCGACATCACAACCCGCACGGTGATCCCCGCCGGCACCATTTACAAAGCCCGACTGACCGCGCGCGAACCCGGCGTGGTCTCCGGCATGCAGGTCGCCGCGCTGGCCTTTCGTCTGGTCGATCCGGCGCTGTCGCTGACCACCCACCTGCCAGACGGCAGCGCCTGTGCGCCCGGCGACGTGCTGATGGAAATCGAGGGCGATGCCGCCTCGATCCTCACCGGTGAACGCGTCGCGCTGAACTTTGCTGGCCGTCTGTCCGGCATTGCCAGCCTGACCGCAGCCTTCGTGGCCGAGACCAGGGGCACCGCGACCCGCATCACCTGCACCCGCAAGACCACGCCGGGGCTGCGGATCGTCGAGAAACTCTCCGTGCTGCACGGCGGCGGCTTCAATCACCGCTTTTCGCTGTCGGATGCGATCCTGATCAAGGACAACCACATCGCCGCCGCCGGCGGTGTGCGCCCGGTGCTCGAGGCCTGCAAGGCGCAGGCCAGCCACATGATGCGGGTGGAGATCGAGGTCGACACGCTCGACCAGCTCTCCGAAGTGCTCGAGGTCGGCGGCGCCGACGTGGTGCTGCTCGACAACATGGACACGGCCAGCCTGCGCAAGGCGGTGGCGCTGGTCGACGGCCGGTTGGTGACCGAAGCCTCGGGCAACATGAAGCTCGAACGGATCGCCGAGGTGGCGGCGACCGGGGTGGACTACATCTCCTCCGGCGCACTGACCCATTCCGCCCGGACGCTCGACCTCGGCCTCGACTTCTGAGGCTTTTACCGCCCGTCGCGGTTCCGCGCCGGGACCTCGACGTTTGACATGAGGCCCCGGATCAAGTCCGGGGCGCGGTGCGCCGAGAGTTAATGCGGAGCGCTTGTTCCACGCCGTCCCGGCCCCCGCGCCGGGACCTCAACGCTTGCCATGAGGCCCCAGATCACGCCCGGGGCGCGGCGCGCCGGGGTACAGCCGCCCGCCAAGCCCCCCAAACCGCCCGCTTTCCACACAAAACGCCCCCCCTGCCCCCCTCCAACAGGACCGCGCGGCTTTGTCCGGTTGAAACGCAGGCGGGGCTGGTTTATTCGACCGGGGAATAGAAGCATTTGGCGAAATCCGGGTTGCGCCCGGGCGGGGCGCGCGTTCACTGATAACCCGTCACATCCCAAAGAACCTTGCACTTCCACTATCTGAAAAAGGGCACCACATCATGGCCGAAAACAAGTCCCCAGACATACTGTATACCATTGTAGACGAAGCGCCGGAGCTCGCCAGCGCCTCCTTCCTGCCGATCATTCGCAAGTTCGCCTCGGCGGCGGGCATCAGCGTCGGCACCAAGGACATCTCGCTGGCCGGCCGGATCATCGCCACCTTCCCCGAGAACCTGACCGACGCGCAGCGCCAGTCCGATGACCTGGCCGAGCTGGGCGAGCTGGTGAAACAGCCCGGCGCCAATGTCATCAAGCTGCCCAACATCTCTGCCTCGGTGCCGCAGCTGGTGGCCGCGGTCAAGGAGCTTCAGTCCCAGGGCTACGCGCTGCCGGATTACCCCGAAGACCCGCAGACCGACGAAGAGAAAGCCGTCCGCGCGCGCTATGACGCGATCAAGGGCTCGGCGGTGAACCCGGTCCTGCGCGAAGGCAACTCCGACCGGCGCGCCGCCAAGGCCGTCAAGAAGGACGCGCAGAACAACCCGCACCGCATGGGCAAATGGTCTGCCGACAGCAAGACCAAGGTCTCGTCGATGGACGGCAACGACTTCCGCTCGAACGAGGTGTCGGCCACGCTGAGCGCCGCCCAGGCCGGCAAGGCAAAGATCGAATTCGTCGGCAAGGACGGCAGCGCGCAGGTGCTGAAGGACGGCTGGGCGCTGGAAGACGGCACCGTGGTCGATGCGACCTTCATGTCCTCCAAGGCACTCTCGGCCTTTCTGGAAAAGCAGATCGAAGAGACCAAGGCCGAAGGCACGCTGTTCTCGCTGCACCTCAAGGCCACGATGATGAAGGTCTCCGACCCGATCATCTTTGGCTATGCGGTCAAGGCCTGGCTGAAGCCGGTCTTCGAGAAGTTCGGCGACGAGCTGAAAGCCGCTGGCGTGAACCCGAACTCCGGTCTCGGCGACCTGCTCGAGCGGGTCAAGGACAAGCCCGAGATCATGGCGGCCATCGAAGAGGTGACCGGCCAGCGCCCGCCGATGTACATGGTGAACTCGGACAAGGGCATCACCAACCTGCACGTGCCCTCGGACGTGATCATCGACGCCTCGATGCCCGCGCTGATCCGCGCCGGCGGCAAGGGCTGGGGCCCGGACGGTCAGGAAGGCGACAGCAACTGCGTCATCCCCGACAATTCCTATGCCCCGGTCTATGACGAGAGCATCAAGTTCTTCAAGGAAAACGGCGCGCTGAACCCGGCCACCGCCGGCTCGGTGCAGAACGTCGGCCTGATGGCCCAGAAAGCCGAGGAATACGGCTCGCACCCCACTACGTTCGAGGCCCCCTCTGACGGCAGCTTCCGCATCGTGCTGGAAAACGGCGACGTGCTGCATGCGCATGACGTCGAAGCCGGTGACATCTGGCGCGCCTGCACCACCAAGAAGGCGCCGATCGAGAACTGGGTGCAGCTGGCGATGGACCGTCAGCGCCTGACCGGCGTTCAGGCGATCTTCTGGCTGGACGAGAGCCGGGCGCATGATGCCGAGCTGATCAAGTACGTCACGCCGATCCTCGAAGCCAAGGGCGTGGCCGACAAGTTCGAGATCATGGCCCCGCGCGAAGCCACCCGCGCCTCGCTCGAGACCATCACCGCCGGCAAGGACAGCATCGCCATCACCGGCAACGTGCTGCGTGACTACCTGACCGACCTGTTCCCGATCCTCGAGCTCGGCACCTCGGCCAAGATGCTGTCGATCGTCAAGCTGATGAACGGCGGCGGTCTGTTCGAGACCGGCGCCGGCGGCTCGGCGCCGAAGCACGTGCAGCAGCTGGTCGAGGAAAACCACCTGCGCTGGGATTCGATGGGTGAATTCTGCGCCCTGGGCGAGAGCCTGAAGTTCCTCGCCGACAGCCAGGGCAATGCCAAGGCCGGCGTGCTGGGCGAAGCTGCCGAGGTGGCGACGCAGGGCATTCTCGACAACGACCGGTCGCCCTCGCGCAAGGTGGGCGAGCCGGACAACCGCGACAGCCACTACTGGTTCGCCCGCTACTGGGCCGAGGCGCTGGCCGCGCAGGGTGACGACGCCGAACTGGCAGCGCACTTCAAGCCGATCGCCGAGGAACTGGCCGCCAAGGAAGCCGAGATCACCGGTGAACTGGCCGCGGCGCAGGGTCCGGCGGTGGATATTGGCGGCTACTACAAGCCCGACGTCGAGAAGAAGGCCAAGGTGATGCGCCCGAGCGCGACGCTGAACGCGATCATCGGCTGAACTGGCCGGTGTTGAAGGTTGAAGCCGTCCGGGGGTCCCGGGCGGCTTTTTCGTTTCGGTAATGGGTTGGCGGGGAGGCCCCGGATCAAGTCCGGGGCGTGTTTCGCCGGGTGTTGGTTACTCGCCCGGTCGGCAAGCGTCCCGCCTCGGTCGTGCACGATACGGGCCAGATTACCCAGACCGCGCGAACAGCGCCAAAGGCGCCGCGCGATCGCCAGACCGCCCCCAGGGCTGGCGATTGGCCGACGTAAGCACGTCGCTCGTTCGAAGTCCGGAGATGTCAGGGATAAACCGCGCCGATCAGACCTGGGATCGCCATCCCGCGGTCTGGCCGTCGCGCGGCATGGCGGATGTTGCGGGGAAAGGCAGCGCTCTGAACGTCGCCGTCCCGGGCTTGACCCGGGACCTCGCCGTCAACCATGAGGCTCAGGTCCGGGGCGCGGCGTGCGGAATGTTGCGCGGTCGCTGAGCCTGCATGCGTCAGGTCTTGCGAGAGCGGCTGGCCAGGGTCAGACGTCGCAAAGAGACACCAGCACCTTCGCGCGAACAGCGCCAAAGGCGCCGCGCGATCGCCAGACCGCCCCCCGGGCTGGCGATTGGTCGACGTGGGCGCGACGCACGTTCGGAGTCCGGAGATGTCAGGGATAAACCGCGCCGATCAGACCGGGGATCGCCATCCCGCGGTCTGGCCCACGCGCGGCTTGCTCCGACGTCGATCCAAGCAAGATCCGTCCCGGGCTCGACCCGGGACCTCCCGGCCAGCCAGAAAGCCCGGAGCTCACCCAACCCGCGCCAGCTCCCGCAGACCGGCCAGCTCGCAGATCGCCGACAGTACCTCCTCCGGCCCCTTGTCATGCCGCAGTGCGGCAAAGAGGAACGGCCGCTCCCCGCGCATCCGCCGGGCATCGCGCTCCATCACCTCGAGCGACGCACCGACATGCGGCGCGAGGTCGGTCTTGTTGATGATCAGCAGGTCGGACTTGGTGATCGCCGGGCCACCCTTGCGCGGGATCTCCTCGCCGGCGGCGACATCGATCACGTAGATGGTGAAATCCGCCAGCTCCGGGCTGAAGGTCGCCGAGAGATTGTCACCGCCAGATTCCACCAGCACCACCTCGAGATCGTCGTGCCGCGCCCGCATCTCGGCGATGGCGGCGAGGTTGATCGAGGCATCCTCGCGGATCGCGGTATGCGGGCAGCCGCCGGTCTCGACCCCCATCACCCGGTCCTGCGGCAGCACCTGCATGCGCATCAGCGCCTCGGCGTCCTCTTGCGTGTAGATGTCATTGGTGATCACCCCGATCGAGTACTCCGGGTGCATCAGTTTCGCCAGCTTGGCGGTCAGCGTGGTCTTGCCGGCGCCGACGGGGCCACCGATGCCGATGCGGAGGGGTCCGTTCATCCGGGTCATGAGCGAAAGATCCTTGGTTGCAGGGTTTCATGGGCCAGCGCCGCCACGTCCGACAGGAAGGCATTGCTGTAGAGGTCCTCGACCCCGGCCTCGGCGGTTTCGGAGGCGATACGGGCGCAAAGCGGGGTGAGCGCGGCCAGCGCCGCCTGCCCCTCGGTCTGGCCCAAGGGCACCAGCCGGATCGCGGCCGAGGTCAGGTTGGCGGCAAAGGCATGCAGATACATGGCGCTGGTCTGTTCCAGCGGCAGACCCGCCAGCCGCGCGGCACGGCCCAGCGCCACCGGTAGCACCATGTCGGGCAGGTCGAAGCCCCAGATCTCGCGCACCGTCTTGCAGAAGGCCACGCCTTGCAGATCGGCCTCCATCAGCCGCTCGGCAGAGGCGGCGAAGGCGCGGGCGGTGGCGTCGACCTGATCCAGCCCCGCGTCATCCTCGGCCTGCCAGCCCAGCGAGACCAGCACCGCATCGGCCCGGCCGCTCCCGTCGGCCAGAAGAGGCTCCAGCCAGTCGCGCAGGCTCTCGCCGCAGCGCACCCAACCGCGGGCAATGGCGGTTTCGAGCCCGTGCGAATAGGCGAAAGCGCCCAGCGGAAAGCCGGGCGAGAGCCAGTGCTGCAGGGTCAGCAGATCAGTGTGCATGGGCGGTATGGCCGTGTTCATGCGCATGAGTGCGTCCATGGCCATAGGCGCCGCCTTCGGGGGTGAAGGGCTCGTTCACTTCCTGCAAAACCGCGCCCAGATGCTCCAGCATATGCCCGATCACCGGGTCGCGCTGGATCAGCAGGCGGGCACCCTCGATCTGGCAGGGGGTGTGGCGGTTGCCGACATGCCAGGCCAGGCGGGTGAGATCGCCGGTCACGGCATAAAGCGCTTCCTCGGCGGCCACCACCTCGATGCAGGCGCCATTGGGCAGGGCAAACCCCTGACCGTGATCGACCGAGGTGGTCTGTTCGAGATCGACCAGAAAGCGCAGACCGCGCTCGGTCGTCAGCACCTTGCGGCGCAGGAAACGGTCGTCATAGGTCAGATGCACGCGGTCGGTGCAATTGTCGGGATGGGGCACCACGGTCTGGGTGACGGGAAGGGTCATGGGAATCGTCCTCTGGGGATGAGGGTCAGTCAGGCGCGCGGGCGCGCCCGGGATCAGAACAGGAAATACCGCTGTGCCATCGGCAGCACTTCGGCGGGCTGACAGGTCAACAGCTCGCCATCGGCGCGCACCTCGTAGGTTTCGGGGTGCACCTCGACATGCGGCGTCGCGGTGTTCAGCTTGAGGTGCGACTTGCCGATTTGGCGGGTATTCTCCACCGCCACGGTCTGTTTCGCCAGCCCCCAGGTCTCGGCAATGCCAAGCGATTGCGCGGCGGCCGAGACGAAGGTTACGGCGGAATTCTCGACCGAGCGGCCATAGGCGCCCCACATCGGCCGGGAATAGACCGGTTGCGGCGTCGGGATCGAGGCGTTGGGGTCACCCATCTGCGCGCAGGCGATGGTGCCGCCCAAGAGCACCATCTCGGGCTTCACGCCGAAGAACGCCGGGTTCCAGAGCACCAGATCGGCGCGCTTGCCGACCTCGATCGAGCCGATCTCATGGCTCAGACCATGCGCAATGGCCGGGTTGATGGTGTATTTGGCGATATAGCGGCGAACGCGGAAGTTGTCGTTGTCGCCGGTCTCCTCGGCCAGCCGTCCGCGCTGTTTCTTCATCTTGTCGGCGGTCTGCCAGGTGCGGATCAGCACCTCGCCGACGCGGCCCATGGCCTGACTGTCCGAGGCGATGATCGAAAACGCGCCCATGTCGTGCAGGATGTCCTCGGCGGCGATGGTCTCGCGGCGGATGCGGCTCTCGGCAAAGGCCACGTCCTCGGGGATCGACATGTCGAGGTGGTGACAGACCATGAGCATGTCGAGATGTTCCTCGAGCGTGTTCACAGTGAAAGGCCGGGTCGGGTTGGTGGACGAGGGCAGAACATGCTCTTCCCCGCAGATCTTGATGATGTCGGGGGCGTGGCCGCCGCCGGCGCCCTCGGTGTGGAAGGCGTGGATGGTGCGGCCCTTCATCGCCTTCACCGTGTTTTCGACAAAGCCGCTTTCGTTCAGCGTATCGGTGTGGATCATCACCTGCACATCCATGTCGTCGGCCACCGAGAGGCAGCAGTCGATGGCGCCGGGGGTGGTGCCCCAGTCCTCGTGCAGTTTCAGCGCGCAGGCGCCGCCCTTGATCTGTTCGACCAGCGCTTCGGGCAGCGACGCATTGCCCTTGCCGGCGAAGGCGAGGTTCATCGGGAAGGCGTCCGCCGCCTGCATCATCCGCCCGATGTGCCAGGGGCCGGGGGTGCAGGTGGTGGCCAGCGTGCCATGCGCCGGGCCGGTGCCGCCGCCCAGCATGGTGGTCAGGCCGGAATGCAGCGCATCCTCGATCTGTTGCGGGCAGATGAAGTGGATGTGGCTGTCGAACCCGCCGGCCGTCAGGATGCGGCCCTCGCCGGCGATCACCTCGGTGCCCGGCCCGACGATGATGGTCACGTCGGGCTGGGTGTCGGGGTTGCCGGCCTTGCCGATGGCGGCGATGCGGCCGTCCTTGAGGCCGACGTCGGCCTTCACGATGCCGGTCCAGTCGACGATCAGCGCGTTGGTGATGACGGTATCCACCGCGCCCCCGGCGCGGGTGGTCTGGGCCTGGCCCATACCGTCACGGATCACCTTGCCGCCGCCGAACTTGACCTCTTCGCCGTAGGGACCGGTCAGGTCACGCTCGACCTCGATGATCAGGTCGGTGTCGGCCAGCCGCAGGCGGTCGCCGACGGTGGGGCCGAACATGGCGGCATAGTCAGAGCGTTTGATCGTGGCGGGCATTGTTTCAACCTTTCACATTTACGTGAAGAAAACTGTGACTCGAAGATCATTAAGATCTTATCTTCGTTAAGGGTCGGGGGGACTCGTGGTTTTCCACACCCTCGACGACTTCGGCATGACCAGAATAGTTCACTCGATGAGACTCGGAAAAAGGGTGAATCATGTCGAGCACAGCATTTTGGCTACAGGCCTTCGCATATCTAATCTTTCTCCTCGCGATCACCGGGCAATGGAAAGGTTGGTGGTGACATCCACCTACTTCTTGGTCTTCGGGCCGCGCTTGATCAGCCGGCCGACGTTGGACTTGGTGGTCGAGCGAATGGGCTTGAGCGCATGGGACAGGGTCTTGTGCGCTTCCTGCCCCTTCATCGTGCCCATCACCATGCGGGTGCCGGCCTCGGTAAAGGCCTTCTGCTTTTCGGTGACCATGCGGGTGTTCTCGGACGGCAGGACCGACCAGAGACCGGCCCATCCCATGACCCGCATCCAGATCACGGCGCTGGCCTCCATCGCCATCAGCGTGGCCTGTGTCTGGAATTTCAGCATGCCGAAGGGATCGGTGTAGACATCGTATTTCATAGCGGACCCATAACCTTTTGATTGAAACCAAAGATGCGTCGGGCGCCGGAGATCGGGATCAGGCTGACGTCGCGCCGCTGGCCGGGTTCGAACCGGACGGCGGTGCCTGCAGCAATGTCCAGACGTCTCCCACGCGCGGCGTCACGGTCGAAATCTAGGGCGGGATTGGCTTCGGCAAAGTGATAATGTGAGCCTACCTGCACCGGGCGGTCGCCGGTGTTGGCCACCATCAGCGTGATCGCCTCGGCGCCTTCGTTCAGCGTCAGGCGGCCTTCGGCGGGGAAAAGCTCACCGGGGATCATTTGCGCAGCACCAACAGCGCGGTGGCGACAGCCACGAGGCCCAGCGCCAGGGTCACCGTCAGCCAGTTGCCGGCGCCATGCGGGTGCAGGTGGCCGCCGGAATGGGCCAGCGCCGGCGCGGTCGAGAGGGTGAGGGTGAACAGCGGGGTGAGCAGGCGGGTCATGGTGAAGTCTCCTTTTGGAACGGTGGGTTGCAAACCCACCCTGCGGGTCAGCGGATCGGATTGTGGACGGTGACGAGCTTGGTGCCGTCGGGAAAGGTGGCCTCGACCTGGACCTCGTGGATCATCTCGGGCACGCCCTCCATGCATTGGTCGCGGCTGATGACCTGGGCACCAGCCTCCATCATGTCGGCCACCGAGCGGCCGTCGCGGGCACCTTCGACCACCGCGTCGGTGATCAGGGCAATCGCCTCGGGGTGGTTCAGCTTGACGCCACGGCCAAGCCGCCGCCGGGCGATTTCGGCTGCCATGGCCACGAGCAGCTTGTCCTTTTCGCGGGGGGTCAGGTTCATCGGGTCACAATCTCCAGGAAACAGGCAGGGTATCGCCCGACAGTCGGTCGAGCACCGGCAGCAGGTGCTGCCGAAGGATATGGCTGTCGGGGGCAAGCAGGCGCAGCACCAGCACGTCGGGCGCCAAGAGGCTGGCACCGCCGGTCTCGGGCAGATAGGCGCGCACGGCCTCCAGATGCCGCTCGGCGTCGGGGGCGACATAGACCAGCGCGGCCATCGCCCCGGCCCCGCCGGCAATCGACGGGCGGGCGAGCTGGCGGCTGATGTCACCCTCGAGCCGGACGGCATCATGATAGAGCGGTCGACCGTCGCGGCGCAGCTCGATCCGGTCGTGAAAGCGGGCGTCGGTCAGGCGCTCGCCCATGGCAGCGCGGCCGAAGACCACCGGTTCGACCATCAAAAGACGGGCATCAGCGGCCAGATCGACGGTCAGCCGACGGCGCAGCGCGCAGCCGTCATAAAGAATGAGCTCTTGCGGCAGCCAGTGCAGCATGGCGCCCTCGGCCACCTTGAGCGTGCTGTCCACCGTGCCGAAGTCGCCATCGCGGCTGCGGTAGGCGCGCTCGGCGGCCTGCGTCGTCAGCCCCAGCGCCGCGCCGGGACCGGCCTCGGCCGCCAGCGACAGGCGGTCGCCACCGGTCACGCCGCCGGCGGTGTTGATGCAGATCGCTTGCAACATCTCCTCCGCCCGCGGAAACAGCGCCTTCATCGCGCCGGCCTGCCGCAACCCGTCGATCACGCTGCGACGGCCCAGCCGCTTGGCCGAGAGGGCGATCTGCCCCCGCGCCCGCGGCTGGCGTGCAAGCGGCTGAAACGCTTGGGATATCGGCGGCTGAAGGGTAATCGGCTTGCTCCGGCAAAACATCTGTTCTGCTGCGGATTGAGCATATCGACGCCGGCAATGGCCAGATTCGCGGCAGTTTGGAAGCAAATGCCCGGGGTTTTCGCCCATCTTTTAATCAAAAGAGGTTAACGTCGCCCGGAAATCAGGCAATCGCCGATGAGGCGCCGGAAATTCTCGCAGCGGAATTGATCCCTTCGCCGCAATGCAGAACTCATGTCCTTGCTCACGCAACGGTGACGGTTCGCAAGGACACCGGCGCGAGGGGCGTGTGACGGCCAAGAGAACTGGCATTCGTAGCGGCCGCCACACTTTCGCAACAAACGTTGCAGGGCTTTCTGTAGGCCGCCGCGCCCTTTGGTGCAATGGCTCCACAGCCGCTCTGCGGGGAGACAGAAGATATGACCCGTATCACCAAGACATTCACCAGTATCGCAGCGCTTGGCATGTTCGCCGCCGCACCGGCCCTGGCCGCCGATTGCCCGATCAAGGTCGGCGTGCTGCATTCGCTGTCCGGCACCATGGCGATTTCCGAGACCACGCTGAAAGACACCATCGAGATGCTGGTCGAACAGCAGAACGAAAAAGGCGGCCTGCTGGGCTGCGAACTGGAAGCCGTTGTCGTCGACCCGGCCTCTGACTGGCCGCTCTTTGCCGAAAAGGCCCGCGAGCTGCTGTCGGTGCACGAGGTCGACGTGATCTTCGGCAACTGGACCTCGGTCAGCCGCAAATCCGTGCTGCCGGTGATCGAAGAGCTGAACGGCCTGCTGTTCTACCCGGTGCAGTACGAAGGTGAGGAATCGTCGAAGAACGTCTTCTACACCGGCGCCGCCCCCAACCAGCAGGCGATCCCGGCCACCGACTATTTCCTCGAAGAGCTTGGCGTCGAGAAATTCGCTCTGCTCGGCACCGACTACGTCTATCCCCGCACCACCAACAACATCCTGGAATCCTACCTGAAATCCAAGGGCATCGCCGAGGAAGACATCTTCGTCAACTACACCCCCTTTGGCCATTCCGACTGGGCCACCATTGTTGCTGACGTCGTGGCGCTGGGTGCCGACGGCAAGCAGGTCGGCGTGATCTCGACGATCAACGGCGATGCCAACATCGGCTTCTACAAGGAACTGGCCGCTGCCGGCGTCTCTGCCGACGACATCCCCGTCGTGGCCTTCTCGGTCGGTGAAGAAGAGCTCTCGGGCCTCGACACCTCGAACCTGGTCGGCCACCTCGCGGCCTGGAACTACTTCCAGTCGGCCGACACCCCGGCCAACGAAGAATTCATTGCCACCTGGAAGGCCCGGATGGGCGACGACCGCGTGACCAACGACCCGATGGAAGCCCATTACATCGGCTTCAACATGTGGGTCAACGCGGTGACCGACGCCGAGACCACCGACGTCGACGCCGTGCGTGACGCGATGTACGGCCAGACCTTCCCGAACCTGACCGGCGGCACCGCCGAGATGCTGGTCAACCACCACCTCTCCAAGCCCGTCCTGATCGGCGAGATCACCGCCGAAGGCCAGTTCGACATCGTCAGCCAGACCGAAGAAGTCCCCGGCGACGCCTGGACCGACTTCCTGCCGGAATCGGCCGTGCTGAAGTCCGATTGGAAAGAACTCGGCTGCGGTATGTACAACACCGAGACCTCGACCTGCGTCCAGATCAAGTCCAACTACTGATCTGACCGTCCCGGGGGCGCGGCCCACCCGCGCCCCCGGCTTCCCCTTCCCCCTCCGCAAGAACAGGCCCTCACAATGCACCGCGTGTTCCTCGCGTGTCTGGCTCTGCTTTGCCTGCCCCTGATGGCGCTGGCGCAAGACCAAGGCCCGACGACCCCTCAGACCTCTCCCGCCCCGCTGCAGGCGCTCTTGCAAGAGCATGCGCCGCTGGTGGCCAAGCCCTCGCGCAACTCCGTCGGCACCGTACTCGAGGCGCTGGTTGCCTCCGGCCTGCCGCAGGTGCCCGATTTCCTCAACCGCTGGGCGGAAAAGGACCTCTGGCAGCGCGATGCCGACGGGCTGTTCTTTTATGCCGCGAAGTCCGGCGACGCCTATGCCCTGACCGATATCGACAGCGGAGATGCCGCCGGCACCGCCGCCGGTGACGCCCTGACCAACATCAAGCCCAACGGCGGCGTCCGCCGCGAGATCGGCGCGGCTCTGGTGCAGTTCCAGCTCTCCGACCCCGACATCAAGCGCCGCCGCGAGGCGCTCGACGCGATCTCGCGCAACCCCGACCCCTCGCAGCTGGGCGCGCTCGCGGCCTCGATCGATGGCGAGAGCGACCCCGCCCTGAAGACCCGCAAGATCCGCCTCGCCAATTACCTCACCGCCCGCTTCGGCGAGACGCCCGAGGCGCGGATCAGCGCCATCGAGGCGCTTGCCGAGGATCTCAGCGTCGAGGGCCGCGCGGTGCTCAACCAGATCCTCTCGACCCGCTTCACCGCCGCCAAGTCTCTGCCCGAGGGCAGCAATATCGCCCGCGTGCTGACCTCCGGTGACGGCATCGACCGTGACGTGGCCTATGCCGCCCTGGTCGAAACCAAGCTCGCCCCGCCGCTGGTCAGCGCCGGCGACCTGCGCGCCGCGCTCGAGGCCAATATCGTCGACGGCAAGGTCGGCGGCGTGCCGCTGGGCCTGCTCGGCACCGAAGAGGCCCGCGCCAGGGCTTATGCCGCGCTGGCCGCCGAGGGCACCGTGCCGCAGCTGGTCACCGACGCCGACATCGACGCCGCGCTGGACTCCCACGTCTTCTTCGACACCTATGACGAGGCCGATCCGGACATCACCGCCGCCGCCAAGGCGACCCTCGCCAAGGTGCAGACCCGCGTCGGCGTCGGCCAGACCATCGACCTGACGATGGATGCCATTTCGCTGGCCTCGATCTACTTCCTCGCCGCCATCGGCCTCGCCATCACCTTCGGCGTCATGGGCGTGATCAACATGGCGCATGGCGAATTCATCATGATGGGCGCCTATACCGGCTACGTGGTGCAGCTCTTCGTGCCCGATTACACGCTGTCGCTGATCGTCGCCCTGCCGCTGGCCTTTGCCGTCACCTTCGCCGCCGGCGTGGCGATGGAGCGGCTGGTGATCCGCTGGCTCTACCACCGCCCGCTGGAGACCCTGCTGGCCACCTTCGGCATCTCGATCGCCCTGCAGCAGCTTGCCAAGAACATCTTCGGCACGCAGGCCCGCCCGCTGACCTCGCCGGCCTGGCTCGACGGCGCCTGGGTGCTCAACGACGTGGTGCAGATCTCCTACATCCGCATCGCCATCTTCGTGCTGGCGCTCCTGTTTCTCGGCCTGCTGCTCTTCATCCTGAAGAAGACCCGCCTCGGCCTCGAAGTGCGCGCCGTGACGCAGAACCCGCGCATGGCCAGCTCCATGGGCATCAACCCCGACCGCATCAACATGCTGACCTTCGGCCTGGGCTCGGGCATCGCCGGCATCGCCGGCGTCGCCATCGGGCTCTATGCCAAGGTCACTTCGGAAATGGGCGCCGATTACATCGTGCAGAGCTTCATGACCGTGGTCGTGGGCGGCGTCGGCAACGTCTGGGGCACGCTCGCGGGCGCCACCCTGATCGGCTTCCTGCAAAAGGGCATCGAGTTCTTCAACCCGTCGAACACGCTGGCCGCCCAGACCTACATGATCCTCTTCATCATCCTGTTCATCCAGTTCCGGCCCAAGGGCATCGTCGCCCTCAAGGGCCGCGCCGCCGGAGACTGACCATGACCCACCCAGTCCTTCCTCTTGCCGCAAATACCGCGGGGGAGTCCGCCTCTGGCGGACGGGGGCAGAGCCCCCTCCCCCGGCGACGCCAGCGGCGGCGCAACCAGAAAGGTGCCGCGCAATGACCCGCTCCTTCCTCTTCCGCAACCCCTCGGTGATGTGGTTCCTCGCAGCGCTTGCCCTCTTCACCCTGGGCGTCACCGCACTCAGCGAAGCCACCGGCGTGGGCCTCGTCTCCACCTCCTTCGTCAAGACCCTGGGCAAGACGCTCTGCCTCGCGCTCATTGCCATCGCCATGGACGTGGTCTGGGGCTATTGCGGCATTCTCAGCCTCGGCCATTTCGCCTTTTTCGGCATCGGCGGCTACGCCATCGGCATGTGGCTGATGTATGCCAGGACCGAGGCCATCGTGCTCGAAAGCCTGCAGGCCGGCGCCCTGCCGCCGACGCCCACCGAGGTCTCGGACGCCATCGCCGGGCAGATCTTCGGCGTGGTCGGCGCCTCGGAACTCCCCGGCCTCTGGAGCTTCGCGCATTCGCTGCCGCTGCAACTGGCCGCGGTGGTGATCGTGCCGGGGCTCCTGGCGCTCGTCTTCGGCTGGCTGGCCTTCCGCTCTCGCGTCACCGGCGTCTACCTGTCGATCCTCACCCAGGCGATGACGCTGGCGCTGTCGCTTTACCTGTTCCAGAATGACACCGGTCTGCGCGGCAACAACGGCCTCTCGGGCCTGCAGAACATCCCCGGCTTCGAGGACACGCCGCAATCGGTGATCTCCATGGGCTTCTTCTGGGCCTCGGCGCTGGCACTGGGGCTGGGCTACCTGCTCTTTGCCGTCGTCGTCGACGGCAAGATGGGCAGCGTGATCCGCGCCATCCGCGACAACGAGGCGCGGGTGCGCTTTCTCGGCTACCACGTCGAGAGCTACAAGCTCTTCGTCTTTACCCTCACCGCCATAGTCGCGGGCATCGCCGGCGCGCTTTACTACCCGCAGGCCGGCATCATCAACCCGGCGGAAATCGCGCCCATCGCGTCGATCTACCTCGCGGTCTGGGTGGCGATCGGCGGTCGCGGCCGGCTCTATGGCGCGGTGATCGGCGCGGCCTTCGTCTCGCTGCTGTCGAGCTGGTTCACCGGTGGCGGCGCCCCAGCCATCCCGCTCGGCTTCTACACCATCCAGTGGACTGACTGGTGGCTGGTGCTGCTGGGTCTGTCGTTCGTCGCCGTCACCCTGTTCTTCCCCAAGGGCATCGGCGGTCTCTTCGACTTCATCACCATCCGCCACCCGATCCCCGACCGCGTGGGCGGTTACGGCCCTGACGGCGGCGCGCGACGCAAGGAGGAGGGCAAGCCATGAAAACGCTTCTCGAAATGTCGGGGGTCTCGGTCAGCTTTGACGGCTTCAAGGCGATCAACAACCTGAGCTTCCAGATCGGCGAGCCGGAACTGCGCGCCATCATCGGACCCAACGGCGCCGGCAAGACCACCTTCATGGACATCATCACCGGCAAGACCCGGCCGGACGAGGGACGCGTGCTCTTTGGCGAGAAGTCCGTATCGCTTCTGAAGATGAGCGAAAGCGAGATCGCCCGCGCCGGTGTCGGCCGAAAGTTCCAGAAGCCCACGGTCTTCGAGGCCCAGACCGTGCGCGAAAACCTCGCCATGGCGCTGGCCAACAAGCGTGGCCCCTTCGACGTGCTGTTCTATCGCAAGACCCGCCGCGGCGCCGAGCGGATCGAGGAGATCGCCGAGCTGATCGGCCTCACCGACGAACTCACCCGCCTGTCCGGCGAGCTCTCCCACGGCCAGAAGCAATGGCTCGAGATCGGCATGCTGCTGGCCCAGGACCCGCGGCTGCTTCTGGTCGACGAACCGGCGGCGGGGATGACGCCGGCGGAACGCGAAAAGACCACGACCATGCTGGTCGAGGCGGCCAGGAAACACGCGGTGGTGGTGGTCGAACACGACATGGAATTCGTCCGCCGGCTGAACTGCAAGGTCACCGTGCTCAACGAAGGCTCGGTTCTGGCAGAAGGCTCGCTCGACCACGTGACCAAGAACAAGGACGTCATCGATGTCTATCTCGGAAGGTAACCCGATGCTGGAAACCCGCGACCTGACGCTGAAATACGGCCACAGCCAGATCCTGCACGGCATCTCGATGCAGGCCCGCGCCGGCGAGGTGACCTGCGTCATGGGCACCAACGGCGTCGGCAAGACCAGCCTGCTCAAGGCGATTTCCGGCAGCCATCCCCGCGCCGGTGGTGACCTGTTGATCGACGGCGAGGTCATCCCGCCTTCGCCCGCCCATGTGCTGGCGCAAAAGGGCGTGGGCTACGTGCCGCAGGGTCGCGACATCTTTCCGCTGATGACGGTGATGGAGAACCTTGAAACCGGCTATGCCTGCCTGCCCCGGTCTGAACATTTCGTGCCCGACGAGATCTTCGAGCTCTTCCCGGTGCTCAAGCAGATGCGCGCCCGGCGCGGCGGCGACCTGTCGGGCGGCCAGCAGCAACAGCTGGCAATTGCCCGCGCGCTGATCACCAAGCCGAAACTCCTGCTGCTCGACGAGCCGACCGAGGGCATCCAGCCCAACATCATCCAGCAGATCGGCGAGGTTATCAAATACTTGCGCGGCAAGGGCGAGATGGCGATCATCCTGGTCGAGCAGTTCTTTGACTTCGCCTATGGGCTGGGCGATCACTTCGTGGTGCTCAAACGCGGCGAGGTCGTGCTCGAGCGGGACCGCGCCAGCGCCGAGCGCGACGTGCTGCTGGAGCATGTCTCGGTCTGACCCACCCCGCGCAAACGTGAGACATCGCGTCAAATTCTCGCCATAACATTCGCAAGACTGTTGGTGCGGGATTCGAAAGGTATGTCTCATGTTGAGAAAAGTCTGGCTGGCCCTGTCGCTGGCGCTGGGTCTGGCCGGCGTCGCGCAGGCGCAGGAGGTGGCCTCCGTCAGGGCCTATGTCTGGGGCAATTCGCTGATCAACCACCCCACAGCCTCTGACGGCACGGCGGTGCCCTGGTGGCTGGCGCGGATAGCCAAGGCGGATGGTCGGGAATTGCGGCTGAGCGGCCAGTATGCCTTTGGCGGGCAGTTCCCCGACAAGCTGCCGCCAATGCCGGAATGGGGCTTTCCGGGTGTCAGCCCCAGCTATGAGACGGGCCGTGCATTTGGCGATGCGCGAATTGATACCCTGCTGATAAACCCAGAGAATTTCATCCAGTACAAGGGCCCGGCAGAGCCCTACGACGGCGATCACACCGACGGCCGCAGCCCGGTCAGCGGCACCGTGGCGCTGGCTTCCTGGGTCGCCGATCAGGGGCTTTCGCCCACGGTCTTCCTTTATGAAGGCTGGGCCGAGATGGACACGTTTCCGCCCACCCGCCGCGCCTATCGCCGCTACCTGGCCTTTACCACCGGCGACTACCACGACTGGTACCTCGCCTATCGCGATGCCGTGGCCGAAGCCCTGCCCGGCCTCGATGTGCGGCTGATCCCGGTCGGGCCGATCCTTACCGGGTTGCTTACCGACGGTCCGCTGGAAGACCTGCGACCGGTCGATCTCTACACCGACAACGCGCCGCACGGCACGCCGACGACCTATCTGATCGCCGCGATGATCACATATTCGGCGCTCTACAACGCCCCGCCGCCGGCGGGTCTCGACCTGACCCAGAACGTCCATCCGCTGATGGTCGAAAACTACGCTGCCGCGGCGGAGTTCATCTGGCAGGAGATGCAGGATTACGCCGCACCGCGCCGGAGTGCCGAAGCGCCCACGCCAAAACCCATCGAAAAAGCCGAGGCGCCGGTACCTGCGCCCGCACCCGAACCGGTCCCAAAAGCCGAAGCGCCCGAGGCCCCCGCCCCAGAGGTCGTGGCCACTGAGCCGCAGGACGCTACACCCTCCACCGGCACCGGTCTCGCCAACCCCTCCATCGCCATGGGGCTCAACGGCATCGCCGACTGGTCCACCCAGCAGCCCTTCATCAACGTGATGAAGACCGCGCGCCATTGGGTTGGCCACCTGCCCGGCCAATGGGGCGGTGTCAGTGCCGAGGACCTGGCGGCGCAGGGCGTGCTTGATGCCCATGGCTGGCTGACCCGGATGCCCGAAGGCGTCGACCGGGTCGAGGCCTTCCTGCTGACCGACATGCCGCCCGAGGCTATCTCGCTCGCCGGGCGCTACCGGGTGACCTGGGAGGGCAGCGGCAGTCTCGACATCGTCGGCCGCGCCCGGGTGCAGAAGAAGGAGGAGCGCGCGCTGTGGTTTCTCTACGAGCCGGGCGAAGGCACCGTGGCGGTACAGATCAACCAGACCGACCCCAAGGGCACCGACGACTATATCCGCAACATCGAGGTGATGCGCGAGGATCACGTGCCGCTGCATGAGGCGGGGATGGTGTTCAACCCGGATTTCCTCAACCACATCAAGGATCTGCGGTCGCTGCGCTACATGGACTGGATGTTCACCAACGGCTCGCCCAAGGTGACCTGGGACGACCGCGCACGGACCGGCGACTATTCCTATTTCCACCGCGGCGTGCCGGTCGAACATCTGGTCGCGCTGGCCAATCTGGTGGGTGCCGATCCGTGGTTCACCATGCCGCATATGGCCGATGACAGCTACCTGCGCGCCTATGCCGAGGCGGTGCGCGACGGGCTCGACCCGCGGCTCAAGGCCTATGCCGAGTATTCCAACGAGCTCTGGAACCGTTTCTTTCCGCAGGCGACCTGGGCTGATGAGCAGGCCCGCGCCCGCTGGGGCGCCGCCGCCGGCGATGACGCCTGGATGCAGTTTGCCGGGATGCGCGCCGCCCAGGTGGCCGACATCTGGACCGAGGTTTTCGGCGCCCAGGCCCCTGCAAGGCTGGTCAACGTGATCGGCGTGCACACCGGCTGGCCGGGGCTGGAGGAGCCGCTGCTCGAGGCGCCGCTGTGGCAGGCCGAGGGCAATGCGCCCCCGGCCGAGCGGTTTCAGGCCTATGCGGTCTCGGGCTATTTCGGCCATCTGATCGGCAGCGAGGAAGAGGGGCACGAGGTCAGAGCGCTGCTCGACGCCGCCGCCGCCCGCGCCCGCGAGGCCGGCGAAGATGAGGGCCTGCGCCGCGTGGCTCTGCGCGAATACGTGGGCGCGCGGCAGTTCGAGGGCACCATCGCGCCGGTGATCGACCGGTTGCGCGCCGGGTCATTCAAGGAGCTGACCGGCGAGCTCTGGCCCTATCACGCCCGCGTCGCCGCCGCGCATGGCATGCAGCTGGTGATGTACGAAGGCGGCACGCATATCCTGGGTCACGGCCCGTGGCAGCAGGACGAGGAGATGACCGCCTATTTCCACCGGCTGAACTATTCACCCGAGATGGGCGCGCTCTATGCCGATCTGCTGACGGAATGGCGGGCGGTGGGTGGCACGCTGTTCAATGCCTTCGTCGATATCGGCAGGCCGTCGAAGTTCGGCAGCTGGGGCCACCTGCGCCATCTCGACGACACCACCCCGCGCTGGGACGCGCTGATGGCCTTCAACACCGGCACCCCCGCCTGGTGGGAGACCCGCGATCCCGGCGCCTTTCTGCAGGGGGTGATCCGGCAGGGCAGCGCCGGGGGCGAAGAGCTCGAGGGCACCTCGGAGGAAGACGTGCTGATCGGCCATGCCGGTGACGATGTGCTGGTAAGCCACGGCCGGGGCGATTTCCTGCACGGCGGGCCCGGGCGCGACGTGGCGGTGCTGCCGGGGCCTTATGCCAGCTACGGCTTCGACCGCGACGGCGCGCTGCTGCGTGCCTGGCACAAGGACGGCGTGACACATCTGCGGGCGATCGAGATGCTGCGCTTCGATGATGTCGAAGTGGCGACCGACCTGTTGCAATAGGCCCGACCGCGCGGCCGGGCCTTGCAGGTACCGGTTACAGGGCCTGCTTCAACGCTGTGATGATCCCTTGGCGACCGATGCTATCAAAGGCTTCGCGCACGGCGGGCGCTAACACGTCCCCCGCCTCGGTCAGCCCGTCCAGCGACAGAACACCGGCCACCGGATCCTCGCTATTGGCAGCGGCCAGCAGCTCCTTCTGGCGCGGATCGGCCACCGTCGGCAGGTCGCGCAGGGCGGCGATCCAGCTGGCGATCGCCAGCGCGGTCAGCGGCCAGGACCGGTCGGCGGCCGCGTTCAGGCAGGCCGGCACGAACAGCCGCTGCGGCATCTTCTGGCTGGTGTCCTGGGCGATCTGGTCGAGCCTGTGGCGCAGCCGGGTGTTGGCAAAGCGCGCGATCAGCGCCTTGGCATAGGCCGGCACGTCGACGCCTTCGGGCATGTCGAGCGTGGGCGCTTGTTCCTCCAGCATCAGCTTTTCGGTCGCGGCCCGCAGCACCGGGTCGGCCGTGGCCTCGGCCACGGTCTCGTAGCCCGCAAGGCGCCCCGCCTGGGCGAGGAAGGTATGCGCGCCGTTCAGCATGCGCAGCTTCATCTCCTCATAGGGCGTGACATCCGCCACCAGCTCGGCCCCGCCTTCGGCAAAGGGCGGACGGGCGCCGGCGAAATGATCCTCGAGCACCCATTGATGGAAGGGTTCGGTGACGATGCCATTGGCATCCGCACCCCCGGCGGCCGCTTCGACCAGCGCCGTGCCGGCGGCATCGAGCGCCGGGGTGATCCGGTCGACCATGGAATTGGGGAAGGCGGCGTTTGCCTCGATCCAGCCGGGCAGGTCGGCGTCGATCTCGGCAGCGTAGTCGAGGATCACCTGCCGCAGGATATCGCCATTGCCGGGGACATTGTCGCAAGAGACCAGCGTGATCGGCCCGCCGCCCCGCGCCCGCCTGCGGCGCAGCCCTTCGGCCAGCACGCCGATGGCGGTGCCCGGTGCGCCCGCGCCGGAGAGATCGGCCTTGATGTCATCGCGCGCCCTGTCGAGCCGGCCACCGGCCTGACAATAGCCCTTTTCGGTGACGGTCAGCAGGACGACCTCGAGCGGGTCAGAGGCGATCAGCTCGGGCAGGGCCTCGGGCCCGTCGCGGCGGGGATGCAGGCTGCCGATGACACAGCCGATCCGCCGCGACAGCGCGCTTTCTCCATCGGCGGCGACCACGTGATAGCGCCCTTCGGCGGCATCGAGCGCCGAGAGCGCCTCGGCCCCGGAGTTCAGCCGCGCCGCGACCACGCCCCAGTCACCGCCGGCGGCATCAAGCCCGCGGTCGAGAAACCACATCGAATGAGCGCGGCCAAAGGCGCCGAAGCCCAGATGCAGGATGCGCGGCTTCAGCGCGGCGCGGTCATAGCCGGGCGCTTCGTGGGTGATCTGCAGATCGGTCATAGCTCTACCTCGTCATTGGATGTGATCGCCCGCCCTTGGGCGCGCAGCAAACGTGTCTCGCCCTGTGGCAGGATCACCCGGGCCTTTGGCAGGACCAGCGCGGCATTGCCGTCCTGCTGCCAGTCGAGGCTGACCTCGGTGGCGTTGCTGGCGAGGGTGAAGCGCAGCAGGCTGTGCGCCGGCGCCTCGCTGATGCCGTCGTCCTCGTAGAAGACCGAGCTGTCCTGCGCCGTGCCGGGGGCCGGGAAGACCAGCAGCTCGCGCGCCGTGTCAGCGGCGGGATCTGCGCGCTTGGCACCGACCGAGACCGGCAGCACCGCGCCGGCGCGAACGAAGAGCGGGATTTTGTCTAGATCGACCGCCAGTTCCACCAGAGCGCCGGGGGCGTGGTACTGACCGCTGTGAAAATCCCACCAACCGGCGGCTTTGTCGGGCAAGAGGACGCGGCGCCGTTGCACCCCTTCGTCCATCACGGTGGCGACCAGCAGATCGCGGCCCAGCAGAAACTCGTCCCGCTCGCCCCAGCAGGCCGGGTCGCCCGGGAAATCCAGGAACAGCGGCCGCAGCATCGGCTCGTCCAACGCCGCCGCCTGCCAGAGGCAGGTGTAGAGATAGGGCAGCAACCGATAGCGCAGCGCCAGCGCCGCACGGATCTGCGGCAGCACCTCGGGGTACATCCAGGGCTCGTTCACCGTGCCGTCGTCATTCCAGGAATGGATGGTGAAGCGCGGATGGAAGATGCCGTTCTGCACCCAGCGGACAAAGAGTTCCGGCCCGGGCTTGGGGCCGGAAAAGCCGCCGACGTCGTGGCCGATGTTGTAGAACCCCGACAGGCTCATGCCGAGGCCGGTGCGGGTGTTGTAGCGAATGGTCTTCCAGTCGGTGCGGTTGTCGCCAGACCAGGTCTGGGCATGCCGCTGCAGCCCCGGCGCACCGGAGCGCGAGATCAGGTAGGGCCGCTTGCCGGGCGCATGCCGACGCTGTGCCTCTTCCGAGGCGCGGCTCATCAGGATCGGCATCAGCGGCCGGATCAGCCCGACATCGACCGGATCGCCGAAACCGTCGCAACGGGCGTGGTGATCCCAGATCTCGTATTCGTTGTTGTCGTTCCAGGTCGAGCCGATGCCATGGTCGAGCAGTTGCTTCGTCACGCCCTCCTGCCACCAGGCCACCGCCTCGGGGTTGGTGAAATCAAGGTGCGATCCTTCATCGTCCCAGAAGATCGAGCGCTCGGGCCGGGTGCTGGCCTCGCTGTCGCGGATGAAAAGCCCGACGGTGGCAACCTCGTCATAGCGCGGATGATCCTGCAGCAGGCAGGGCTTGATATTGGCGATCAGATGCACGCCTGCCTCGGCAAAGCGCGCGGTCATGCCGGCGATGTCGGGCACCTTGTCACTGTTCCAGTTGAAGACGTAGCGCTTGGGCCCGATCGAGGTATAGCCCGAGGACATCTGGAAGCTGTCGCAGGGAATGTCATGCTCGGCGATCCGGTCGAGGAAGCCTTCGAGCTGCGCCTGGGCGTCGGGCGCGTCGGTGTAGCTCATGGTCGAGCCGGAATAGCCCAGCGTCCAGCGCGGCGGAAAGGCGGTGCCGCCGGTCAGCCGGGTCTGGCCCTTGACCAGGTCAAGCAGTTGCGGCGCCCAGCGCATGTAGTAGTCGAGATCGCCGTCCTCAGCCCGGTAAGCGCGATACGGCAGGTGATAATTGTCGAGCTCGTGGCCGAGGTCGAACCAGCAGGAGGCAAAGTTGTCGTAAAAGATCGACCAGGCCCCGGCGCCGTCGGTCTGGGTCAGGGTAAAGGGCACGTGTTTGTAAAGCGGATCGGTCGTTTCGGCGTCATAGCCCATGGCGTCGAGGTTGCGCATTTCGAAGCGGCGGCCACTGCGTTCCAGATCGCCGGTCTTTTCGCCAAGGCCGAAGACCCGGTCGCCGGGGTAGCGGCGCAGGAAGTGCGCGTGCCGGTGACCACGAATGCCCATCAGCGTGCCGCCAGTGGGGCGTTCCTCGACAAAGGGCACCCATTGGCCGTCGATGCGCGCGGCCCAGGCCAGATGCAGCGGCTGCGAGACGGTGAGACGGAGCGCCTCGGTCTCGATCACCAGCGTTGCGCCTTCGGTGATCCTTGGCGTCGGGCAGGTGAAACCGGCGAGGTCGTCGCGGCTGCGTCCCTGCCAGGGCATCTCGCCCTCAGGGGCCACGCACCAGGTCCGGTCCAGCCGCCAGGTGCCGTGCTTTTTCAGCGAGACACGGATCAGGTCCTGCTCCAGCGTGCGGATCGACAGCAGGTGATTTCCTTCGACCCGCAGATCGACACCCGAATCGTGGCGGGCGTCGAGCGCCCAGATCTGCAGGGTCTTCATCGAGAGATCGCGCGGAGGGTGGCCCGCGTCCGCTCTGGATCAGCGGCGCGCCGTGGCAGGCAGGTCGGGCTGTGGGCGGTCATCGGGACTCCTCGCGCTGAGATTGACCGCACCTTGGCAGAAGGGATAATTTTGGTCAACCAATTTAAGAAACAGGTTGACTACTTCTGCTATCAGGCGGCATCATGCGGCATGTTTGGTCAACCAGATTCCACCGTTTCCGCAGAAAGGACCCCCTTGAGCACCGCCGCCCGCCCAATCGCCACACCGCACGGTACCGCCGCGCCAGCCCCGCAGGCCGGCTGATGGGCGAACGTCGGCAATATCAGGACGTCGCCCGCGACATCCAGGCGATCATCCGGGCCGAGGCGCTCTCGACCGGCGACAGGTTGCCGCCAGAACGCGGGCTGTCCGAACAGCTGGGCGTGTCGCGTTCGCTGGTGCGCGAGGCGCTGATCCTGCTCGAGATCGAAGGCGTGGTCGAGGTGCGCAAGGGCTCCGGCATCTACATCTCGGACACGCCGCAGGGCTCAGGCGCGCCAGTGCGCGACGACATCGGGCCCTTCGAGCTGCTGCAATCCCGCCAGCTGATCGAATCCGAGATCGCCGGCTTTGCCGCCCGCATGGTCACCAAGAACGACATCCTCCGCCTGCGCGAGACCCTGGCGCGTGAACGCGCCGAGCTGGAGCAGGGCGACCCGAGCCACGACGGCGACCGCGCCTTTCACCGCCAGATCGCCGAGGCGACGCAGAACTCGGTGCTGGTCGACGTGGTCGAAGAGCTCTGGCGCAAGCGCGATCAAAGCCCGATGTGGGCCCGGTTGCACGCCCGCATCTTCGAAACCGAGTACCGCCGTGCCTGGCTGGACGATCACGAGGCGATCCTTGCCGCGCTGCAAGCCCGCAATCCCGAGGCCGCCAAGGCCGCCATGGGCCGGCACCTCGGCAATGTCCGCGAAACCCTGATGCTGCTGTCGGATGTCGAAGACCCGGCGTTTGACGGCTACCTGTTCGAACCGGTCGCCCAGACCGGATAACCCCACATTCCGAAGAGGCCCCTCATGATCGAATCCTGGCGCTGGTTTGGCCCTGATGACCCCGTCACCCTGCCCGACATCCGTCAGGCAGGCGCCACCGGCATTGTCACCGCCCTGCACGGCGTGCCCGCCGACACCCCTTGGCAGCGCGAGGACGTCGCCGCTCGGCAGCAGATGATCCGCGACGCCGGCCTCGACTGGGTGGTGGTCGAAAGCATCCCGGTGCACGAAAGCATCAAGACCGGCACGCCGGGGTGGGAGGCGATGGCCGATGTCTGGGCCGAGAGCCTGCGCGCCGTGGCGGCCCAGGGCATCAGCACGATCTGCTACAACTTCATGCCGGTGCTCGACTGGACGCGCACCGCGCTGGATCACCGCTTGGCCGATGGCGCCGAATGCCTGCGCTACGATGCGGTCGACGCGGCGGTCTTCGACATCTTCCTGCTGGAGCGTGACGGCGCCCGCGCCGATCACCTCGACGCAATCGTGGCCGAGGCCGAGACCCGCTATGCCACCATGGACGCCGCCACCCGCCAACGGCTGGTCGACACCATCATCGCCGGGCTTCCCGGGGCCGAGGAAAGCTGGACAATCGACAGTTTCCGCGACCGCATCGCCGCCTATGCCGAGATCGACGCGGCGCGGCTGCGGGGCAACCTGCTGGCCTTTCTCGACCGGGTGCTGCCGGTGGCCGAAGAGCTGGGCGTCAAGCTGGCGATCCACCCCGACGATCCGCCCTTTGCGCTGTTCGGCCTGCCGCGCGTGGTGTCGACCGCCGAAGATCTGGCGGCGATCTTCGATCATTTGCCGAGCCCGTCCAACGGCCTGACCTTCTGCGCCGGCTCTTTGGGTGCGCGCGGCGACAACGACCTGCCGGCGATGTTCGAGCGTTTCCGCGACCGCATCCACTTCCTGCACCTGCGCTCGACCGAGCGCGAGGCGGATGGCGTCAGCTTCCACGAGGCGGCGCATCTTGGCGGCGATGCCGGGCTGGTCGAGATCGTGCGCCGGGCGCTGGAGCTGGAGACCGACAGCGGGCGGCAGATCCCGATGCGCCCCGATCATGGCCACATGATCGGCTGGGACCTGTCGCGCGGCATGCGCGCGGGCTATCCCTATATCGGCCGTCTGCGCGGCCTGGCCGAGTTGCGCGGCGCGGCGGCGGCCTTTGCCGCCATGGCCCGCGGCTGAGACTTTGTCGCGCGGGGGGCTGCCCTCCGCGCGACCTGAGACCACGCGCTGCAAGGCCCGTAGACATTCCGGGCGCAGGCCCGACTTCCGGCACATTCGTTCCGCATTTGCCTGCTAGAGCCACGGCCTATGCGACGAATGGAGATGCCCGTGAACGTGACCGCTGCGCTGACCCCCGCGACCGGAGCCGATCTGCGCGTCGAGGTGATCGACAGTCTCGACGGGCTGACCATGCTTCGCCGTGGCTGGGAGCGTCTGGCCGGGATCGACCCGCACGCTGGCTTCTTCCTGTCCTGGCGCTGGATGAAGACCCTGCTGGCCGACAACCCCGGCACATGGCATGTGCTGGTGGCGCGTTCCGGGACCGCCCCTCAGGACATCGCCGCCATCCTGCCCCTGCGCCATGCTTTTCACTGGAGCGACAGCGCCGGTGCTTGCCAGACGCGTTATGATGCCGCCGGCCGCCTCGGGCTGAGCGACGCGACCGGGTTTCTCTGCGATCCCACCCGCGAAGCCCCCGCCATGGCCGCGCTTGCGAATGCGCTCGCGGCCCTGCCGTGGAGGCGGCTGTCGCTGCGCTATCTTTCCGCCCCAGAACGCGCCCGGCTTTTTGCCGCGGGCTTTGATCCCGAGAAGTTCCGCGTCACCTGGCCGGCTTATTCCGACAACGGCGGTGTCACCGACAAGCTGCGCGTGCCAACCGTCGCCTTGCCCGAAAGCTCCGACGCCTACTTGCAAGAGACCGTCAGCAAGAGCATCCGCAGCAAGATCCGCCGCTTTCGCCGCCGATATCTCGACGACGGGCCTTATCGCATCACGCTGACCACGCCCGAGAGCTTTGCCCGGAATGCTGACGCGCTGCAGATGCTTTGGCGGGCACGCTGGCACGAGACCCTGTCGTCGCAGGCGCTTGAGAACTGCGGTGCAAAAGTCGGCCACGGTAGCGGCGGGATGAGCCCGCTGCGGGCGGCGTAAAAGTCGTCCACCTTTGCCCTTTCTGGCGACAGGGAGGGCGGGAGGATTTTCACCGTG